>CAVAPH010000064.1:0-11835 GCA_963590455.1 bacterium
ATCATGTACTCCGGCATTCCGTTTTCCAGCAGATACCGTTTCATCGCGGCACTTTCCGAAATGACTTCATCTGCTCCCTGACCGCCCGAAGTGACGAAAACAAGCTCTTTTCCCGTGCTTGCAAGCTGCTTATTTCGGAAAGCAATTGCCCTATCAAGTCGGTCTTTCAGAAGCGGAAACGGCCTTCCGTCCTTTCTGATTGCACATCCAAGTATAATCAAAAAGTCCTGATTTGGCTCTGGCTCATATCTGGATGTGATTTCATATACAATCATGATTCCGATTAGCATACATTCAAAGTATAGATACCCTGCTGCAAAGATATTAACGATTAGCTCATGTATTTTTACATATTCCTCGCTCCCGGACACATAGCGGTCAGCAAAAAACAGAGCCAATTCCCCTCCAATAAGAAGGAACGAAAGTATGATTCCCAAAATATTCACGAACCGCTTTCCTTCATATCGGATCAGTGCAAGATTGGAGACACACAGAGCAGCAGAAACTGCCGCAACAAACGGAAGAGAAAGTAGCATATAGGTCTTAGCCGACACTGTCAAGAGCGTTGATATCTGGCTGAAGCGCTGTCCGGTATGCCATCCGGGGTTCTGTACCATCTGAACGGTCAGTATCGCATGCGTAATCAGCAGAAACAGCAGGAACAACGAAAACCCCGCATAATAGATTGTATTATATGAATAAGGATTATATTTGATCTGTTCCGAAAAAGACCGCACAAGTATAGTGATAGCTGCAAAGAAAAAGATGTCCAGCACAACACTGATTGCGATTGCATGTTCCTCCTCCCCGGTAATCACAAGAACCGCAATTAAAACCACCGCAGCAGCCAAAAGCACCGCTATACCCCAAACATGCGGTTTCTTATTTCGGGTATTAAACTTCATCTTGCACGTCCTCCCTCAAGTTCATCCCGAATCCTCAAAAAGCAGCCTTGCAGTCTCTGCCCTTCTTCCCCATGGACATATGAAACCACGGCCAAATCACCTGCGCAACCAAGATGAGTGGGAGAAAGCATTGCCGACTTATGACAGTCTCTGTTCGAGAATGCGCTGTTTCCTGATACAGCCGATAAAATTCAGCCATTACGCTTCGCAGTTCTAAGGAAGAATATCACATCTTCTTCTATCTTTCAACCGCAATCCGCGTTTTCCCTTTGATAACATCGACGGATAAATGGCTCAAACCGTCTCTTTAAAAATTTTTGAGACTTTTCCCGGTCTTGCGCACTATTATAAGTAGTATCGTTTATTTGAAAAATTGATACAGCACTGTCTTTCGTAAAGGCGCGTTCTTCCCGCTGCTCTCTGCGGCGCCCCTGCTTGATTAAAATGCCGGTAATGGAATGATATTCTTCTTCCATGCAAAAGTCTACGCATACAGAACAGAATTTTCTCACAAATACGTGGCAAAATGCCGCACGCTAGTATATAATCTGTGGGTAGAAATTTAAGCGGCTATTACGGACTTGTCAAGGCCAAATGTCGGACAGTTGGGCTCAAGTTCCCGCATAGTATTGCCACCAATGTTATGGGTACTTATCTGTCCACTCATCGTCGGACCGTCAGCGTTGCAAAGCCGGAACGTATCTCGAAACCGCCTGAAGCCAAAAAAACTGTTGCCGGGCCACAGGTCTGGCACAAATTGAAAAGGAGAATTCTTTATGGGTATTCAAAGTACACTCCTGGAGCTGCGCCGAAATATCAAAAAAGCACACCCGGAAATGACCGCCGAGCAGGTCAGTGCAGAAGCCGAGCGTTACTATACCAAAGTAATGCGCCCCATTCTGTCGGAGGGCGAAATCGTTGACTTTATCGAGAGCTATCTCTATCGGCCCAATGGCGTTCCGGCCCGTGAACTGCCGCATTATTCCAATGCAGAGCGTCTGCAAAGACGGGAGTTTTCACGTCAGGTGCGCCGTGGAGTTCTCGCCATCAGTGAGCGGACGGATTTTATTGCAAACCACTACAAGTATCGTCTGGATGATGGCAGACTTGACCCTCGGGATATGAACAACAAAAATATAAGCGATGAACTGCGAAAGCAGCTTCAGGATGATGCCCGCAGCTTCAGCCGCGGTGGCTCATCGCTGTTCTACCCTCCGCTTAATATGACGTTGTACTACCGGCTTCACGAGGGCGAGGATATGCTTGCTGTTGATGCGGGCTATGCGCAGGAAGAAGCAAGGCGTCAGCAGGAAAACGACGAGATTGCGGAACTGTTCGACCAGAACGACACACACCGGGAATCCTACTACATTGCTAAGGTTGCGGAGCTGAAAAAAAGCAGTGCATATCGTGGAATGGACGATGGTGCCATCAAAGAGACTATCAAGGCCAACCTGCGTGACCGCCGCACAAGAATTGTGATGGAGCGTGCACAGGAGGCCATTGAACTGGCAAGGCACCTTGACGAGCTTTCCTCCCCAAAGAATATGGCTTATGTACTGTGCGACAATTACGTCACAATCCACAGCGCTCTGTCCTTTACCTATAACATCGATACCGATTTTCTTACCGATGCAAATGAGTACGCGCTGACGGAGGAGAACAAACAATTGCTTCAGCAGTGCAAGCAGCTGCAGTCCCGTTTTACATGGGCGCTGGGGCGAATCGGCGGCTATGCCAACCCGCTTTACGAGTACATTGACCCGGCTATGTTGACCGACCACAACATTTTGGACATGCTGAGTGCATATAGAGACGACCTCAAAGCAAGCCGCCGGGGGGCCAACTATGAGGCAAGACTGAAATCAAAGCACAAAAATTATGAGGCATATGTCAACGCCAACATCTACGATCCGCTGATAGGTCTGCTCGATGAAGCATACAACGTCACCGTCGTCGGCCGTGACCTTGATTTGAGAGAAACTTATCAACAGACGGTAACGGACTTTGGCTTTACCCTCGGAGCAAACGGCGCGCAATGCACCTGCGAGGCATTCGACAATGACGGTATCCGAACCGCTCCGGTTGCCGGCAACGAGGATACGCTGCTCACCGGCCGCCCAATTCTTTTCGAGCAGGATGGACGTGTGGGAGTGCTGAGTCTCAAGACTCATGACGGTAACGTTGCCGTCTGGACCAACCCGGAGGCACTATTTAACGACTCTTTGCAAGCAGAAAATGCAGCGCTGACCTTTCAGATGAAGAATGCCGACCCCTGGTATCGCCCCAGCTCCGATGCGTTTAAGCATATGCGCAGCTGCTTTGAAACCATCACCTCCACAATCACGAAGCTGAACGACTCTACGGAGAGCAGAGATGCGATTAAACAGCAGTATACGCAGCTGCGTGATTTCACCACTACCTATCTTTCCGGCAAGCCTGAGCAGGGTCACACCAGCCTTGAGCAGGGCCACATTGAGATTGCGAGGAATTTGCTTAACTATGCGAATGCAAAACTTGGGCAGATTGAGAAAGTTGCGCAGGCAAGGATTTCCCTCGACAGATTCCGCGACCTTAACCCCGAAGAGATTCAGAACGTAGTAGCCCGCAGAAATAGATACCCCATAAACGCAGAGTATCAGGCAAACTTTATGGTTCACCTCGCAACCGTGCGTGATAAATTCTTCCGCGCTGCAAACGGGCATGTAGTTGGCTCCGTCAATGCGGCTCTGGGTTGGAAGTATACACGCATTATACGTACCGCCATTAACGACCCGAACGCCCCCGGACAGCACACTATGGTCGCGACAGATGCTGTTCGGTCGGATGTTGCTGCTTTTGTCGGTGCCAGTATCTGTGGAGAGCTGATTTTGCAGGAGCGTACACAAATGGTCAAAAACGGTGTAAAGGGCAGCGGTCCTCTGGAAATCAAGCTCACCGAGACGGACGATGAAACTGTGTTCCTTGAGCTCGGCAAAGCCGCCGCACGTACCGTCACAGGCAAGAATCTGGATACTCTCAATGGCGAGGAACTGGTAGACTTCTTGTGCGCCTACGATGTGAATAAGCTCATCGAGGACCTGGATGAAATCCGCCAGTTAAAGACCGAGTCCGCAAAGAAAAACCTCAATGACTTCCGGGAAAAGGTCAATGCATTCCAACTCGTCGGACGCAGTGCAGATATTTTTTCCGCCTTCAATACTGAGAACGTCAACGAGCCGCTCAAGCAGTACAGCCGTGACCTTGATGCCGGCAAGATGAAAGTCAACTCGCTGGATGCACAGACGCTGCTGGCCAACTGCATCATTAGCAGCCTGATTCAGCTAGAAGCCACAAGCGGTGCCGATGTCAACCGCCTGCTCCGGGCAACCGAAGATCCGGATGGTCTTACGAGCCTACAGCAGAGCATCACATCCAACCATGACTTCCAGCAGATGTTTCTGGGCACGCTCAGCGATGACGGCTTGACCGTGCAGCTCACTGCCCTGACCGCCCTGATTGGTCAGCACCAGCCCCAGAAGCTTGCCAATGCAATCATCAAGAATGCCGCTTTCAAGCAAAACGTCAACGATGCGGTAAAAGCATCGGCAAAGGTGGAAACCTTCCGGCTCGGCGGCCCCAACAGGTGATAAAATTCCGCACAGAATGGAACATTAAAATACGAGAGGAGACATTATCATGTCATCAGGAGCTTCATATACCGCCCTTGCAAAAAATATTGGCACCCAGTACAACATAACAGAAGAAGAAGTTAGGACGCAGCTTAATACCTACATGAACCGCATACTGATGCCACCAATGACGGAAAACGAAATCCTCACAATGATTGAGGAAAACCCCGCCGTACCGGAGCAGCAGCACCGCCTGCCGCGCTTTGATGAAGCGCAGCGTGCAGCCCGTCGTGCAGCGTCCGAAAAAATGCGTCAGTGCGTAATCGACTACGCCTGCCTGGAAGGCCGACTTACAAGGCACTATTACAGCCACAATGAGGACATCGGACGCAGTGGGCAGTCGCTGTTCTACTACGAAGCGCCCGGAGAGCACGATTCCCGCAACCGTGAAGTGCTGTGGATGCTCGACAAAAATCCAAATAATCGGCCCGGCTATATTGCGGAAAAAAAGCAGCAATTGATGGATGCAGGCAAAACGGAGCAGGAGGCGCAGCAGGAGGCTGAGGCTTTCTTTGACGAAGAGTCCTTGCGGACACGCCTAGGCAAGTTGTTTGTAGACCGTGTCCGCGATGCCCTTGATGTAGTCTCGCATCTTAAAGAGATGGCTTCCACGGAGCTTCCTCCGGATCAGCTTGCGCAAAACTATATCACAATGTGCAGTGCGCGCGACCTGCTGATGGATCTCGACCTTAATATTGTGGAGGCAAACAAAGAGAACGGCCGTCTCCGGCTGTCTGCCGAGGACCTTAATTTCCTGCAGCAATGCAAGGACAATCAGATCCTTTTCTATGAGACCTTATTCCCCCTTACAACCATGGCAAACCCCCTCTACGAGTATGTTGACCTCGACGCAGTGATGGATTCCAATATCCAAACGATGCTGTCGCTGCATGGAAGATTCCTCGACGGACCGCAGGGGACGGTATACAGACAGCAATGCCTTGAAATTGACCCGAACTATAACAATTATTCCAGTGTGGCAGTGGACCACTTCAGAGCGTACCTTGAGGATGCTCTGATGATTCAAAGTCAACGCAGCACCCAGACTGATATGCGCGAGCAAGCCAGAATGGCAGATGTCTATGGCTTTATCCCGGAATTCACCACGCAGGTGTGCGAATCGCAATGGGATTTTAAGATGGTGAATGAAACACGCACCCCGCTCGGCAGCGAAAAGCCAACGGCATATGAGATGGGTAACCGCGTAGTGATTCTCACCTCCAACGGCACAAACTCCCATCCGAGCGTCACTGCGGAAAATCCTGAGGCGATGTTTAACTTTTCGCTTG
Source organism: bacterium (assembly GCA_963590455.1). Taxonomy (GTDB): domain Bacteria; phylum Bacillota; class Clostridia; order Oscillospirales; family Oscillospiraceae; genus Limivicinus. The sequence goes on from CAVAPH010000064.1 coordinate 5,866, forward strand.
ATACAAAGATTGAGCAAATTCTTGCTCTGCAGGACTCCACCGACGTGTGGTACAAGCGCAGTTCCCCTGAATACAAGGCAATGAAGGCCGCTCTGCTGCATGCCTGCACGGTGCCTCCCCTGAAGGAAGGCGCAAAAAGAGATGCCAATGAGCTTGACGCCGCACGTGGTCCCTTTAAGGCCCTGCTTGCCGCAGCCGAGGCATACCTGCAAACAAAGCCGGAGCAAAGTGCCAAAACGTATGAGAACAACCGAATCCAGGCTGCAAAGCAAATCAAGGCCCATGCCGAGATAAAACTGCGGGAACTGGACCTAATTGAAAAGGCCCGCCTCACGCTTGAGCGCCACAAAGACATGGACGATGATGCAATCCGCACCGCAACCACCGCTGAAAACGAAGCGTTTGGCCGCCTTAGACGGGCAGATGCACGCCGACAGGACCCAACCAGATGGCTCGGCGATTTGTGCGACATGTACACTAAAAAGGGTCTGCCGATTTCTTTCTGTTCTCCGTTCTCCGATGCGATTGATGACCTGCGTCCCCGTAGACGAGATGAAAACGGTACCTTCATCAACCATGATGACGAACTGCGCATCACAACCAAGCTGCTTCTCGGCTACAGCGTTGCAGGTGAGTTGATTCTCCGTGAACGGGCGCAGCGTGACCACGACCAGTTGGTCGGCGCAGGCCCCATTGAAACTGCATTCACATCGTCTATCAAACGCCGTCAAAATTGGTGCCGTGCGCTTGGCGACATAGTTTTTGAAGAATTTATCGGCTCAAATGCCGATAGCATGTCCGCTGAGGATCTGACGCACATAATCACATCCTTTGAGCCGGACGTAATTGCCGATGCGGTCAAGGATTCATTCAGCGCTAAGTGCAGTGCGCAGTTGGTAAACGATGTACAGCAGCAGTGCTGCAAGCCGGTGTTTGATGACAGAGTCATCCGTCAGTTCATCGACGATACCATCTACGCCCCGTTGGAGACTTTTCAGAATTCTGCGCTCGATAATGCACCGTCCATCGACTTTGCATCCGCCTACAGCATGATGAACAGCTATGTGCTCATCAATATGGCCGGCTGCGAAGGGCAGACCGCTGAGAGACTCCGTATGCTCATGAAAAAACCGGACAACATTTCTGAACTCTGCAAGCTCATTCCCACTTCCCAATTTTTCAAGGACCTGGTTAACAAGTTCGATATGGGCGAGAAGGCAACAGACATAGCTCGTCTCAGCAACATTGTGCATGACAGAACCATCCACAACACAGCTTTGGACATTCTGAGTGAAGATCAATTCTCCGGCATCGTAAACGATATGTGGAACCAGCAGCAGCTTACTGCAGTGTCGAACAGCGTCAACTTTTTCACCAACATAATGAACCAGTACTCCGCCCCCATCTTTGGGCAGCCCCCGCTTATCACCTTTGTCACCAACAACATCGTTAACCCTGCAAACAGCTATCAGACGAAAATGAAGGCCATGGATGTCTCGACCGATTTTGCGGAAGGTTATCGTCTGCTGAGCAGCTGCATGCTTGCAAGCGCCGTACAGCTTGAGTCACTGGCCGACGGCAAGCTGGCCCGCCTCATGAGCAGTCCGGACAACGTTGAATCCATGCTCCAGCTGATTCAGGCTTCGGAGTCGTTCAAGCAGATGGTTGATAACTTCCACACCATGGGCGAACACCCTGACATCAACGAGATTCCAAAACTCATTGAGAGCAGGCAGCCACAGAACGCCGCCAGACAATTCCTGAAAACCGAATTCCGTCAGATGATCGACAAGGTTGCGCAGCAGCACAAACCCGCTGTACAGAACGGTGGCCCGCAGGTTGCCAATGTTCCGCAGGCAGGCAACGGCAGACCCTAAGCAAAAAGGTACTCAGGGAACACGGACACAGTGATTCTGGCAAAAAATCGAGACAACACAACAAAGGCAGTTTTGATTAAAACGCCAAGCACAGGCAGCAAAAGATGCATTTGTCCACAAGTTTCTCAAAAGAAAGGAAGATATCTCTATGCCAAACCCGAATGCAGCAGCAGATCTAATAATCCCCCATCTTGCCGCCGGCGAACCATGGAACGCAGCCGATATGAAAACCGCCCTTACCATTCTGGACGATCAATACAGAAAAAACCGTGCGAGTAAAACCGTAAACCTCAAAATTGCCGGCGACTACGAGATCTTCTGCCAGCTCATTTCTCAGGCGGAGGAGATGGCAAAGCAGGGAAACTCCACGGGCCTTGAAAACCTCGGCACAGTTGCAAGACAGTACGCGAGCCGCTGTCTGCAGGGCGCGAGCGTCCCGAAATACCTGATTCCGAGGCCTGACGAGGAGAAAGGGCACAACGGGGAGAAAGAAACTGTCTGGTCCCCTCAGAATATGCGATTTTTCCAGCACCGTTTCTGCGCTATACTTTACAGACGCATTATCAGGCCCCTTGAAAACTGGGAGGGCATTCAAATGCCCCCCATAGACCAGCAGTACCACGACTATCTCGCCAGCGTGACGAAACTTTTCCAGGCCGAGGTGGATACAGCATTCTCCGCCATCAAGGCGTCCTGGAAATACAGCAAGAACCCGCCTTCCCCCGAAGTTCGGGAATACATGGACAATGATCTTCGTGATGATCTTCGCAGGCTCTTCGTTGCCTCCAAGGGCATGGCGAACTGCACGTCTGAGCAATTCAGCGCGTCCCTCGCGAGAATCAGGACCGTCTTCCCCACAGAGAAAAAGGCGGATATGCCTCTCTTTGTCTACCCCGGCGAGGGAGTCAAGGAGCAGACCCCTGTCACCTTCCGCGAGGAGTTAGGCAAATACACGGCGGCTATGTCCGACTATGACAAAAAAGTTGTCGACCTCGAAACGCTCATCGGCAAGGCCGACCCTGACTACACATTCAATGTCAATCAGTACAAGGATGACGTCCTCGAGGCCATTACCGTAACAGAGCGCGACCCCAACGACTTTTTCGAGAAAATCGGCGAGCACACCGGCTTCATAGACAAAATGGTCGCCTATGTAAGGGATAATGACGCCCTTCTCGCGAAAGACGAGACCCTCGACAGAATTTTAGGCGGAATGACGGGTACGGACTACGGCGTCGAACTCAGGCTCGTAGAGCAGCTGAGCAAGCACAAGTATTACCCCGATGACGTACGCAATGTAGCCAATACGGACCACCGCGCCCCCGCCACAAGAGCTCAGATCAAAGAGAATCTCAAGCGCTACGCCGCTATGCCGAAGCAGTATATCAGGGACTATGCGGAGAGCATGGCGAGAGGCATCGCAACCGAGCGGAACTATCATGAGATCAAGGCAAAGACGAAGCGCATTGCCGCCTTCGGCCGTGTCAACGGTGATATGACCGAGGATGAGCTTGAGGAGCACGAAGCTGAGCAGAACCTCAACTACAGCTATCAGGAGGCCAATGTCGTACTCCCCGACGAACGTGAAAACATGCCCTATTTTGAAGACGAGGTCACCGCCCCGATTTTCGCCTTCAGCAAAGAGGAAAAGATTACCGATATAGAGACGGAACCGGGAAAAACCGTAAATGTCGACGAGCGCCTGAAAAGAAGTCTCAACACCCTGACAAGCTGGCTTAAAACCGCACATTACGACATTGCCAGATGTAAGGAGAATAAGGACACCCACGAATACGAATACAGCTACGCAAATCGGCTCACGTCGCCCGATGGCATAGAAGCCATAAAGGAACTCAAGGGCGCCCTCTTCTTCATGAGAGATTTCGCCCAGCGGGCGGGCTTTGAAAACCGCTTCCGCGGTACCATTTCCGAGCGCGCGGACATCGAAAAGGATCTGCGGGACTTCAAAGACCTCCTCCTCACAAGGCACCTCGAGCGCGAGATGCCCAAGCTCAATAAGGAAATCAAGGACGTAAACAAGGCAGACCCAAAAACCAAATGGAGCAAAATGAGCCGTGAGGAGCTTGAGAAAGCCCTTAAAGACCGCAGCGCCATTATAGAAAGAGCGGAAAAGGAACTTTCCGCCGCAGCGGAGCTTGCCGGAAGAAATGCCTGCCCCGCGGAAATCAGCAGCCTCTCGGATGAGGCCAAGGCGTCGGTTCAGACTCTCAAGAAGGTTCTGACGACCATCAGCGGGCGCATTGACGATATCCTCGCGAAGGAAGAGAAGCAGCGCCTTGAGGCGGAGAGAAAAGCAGAGAAAAAACGCCTTGAAGATGCGCGGAAGGCCGAAAAGGAAAGAGCAGCCGAGGAAAAGCGCCTTGCCGAGGAAGAGGCCAAGAGAAAAGCCGAGGAAGAAAAGCTCAATTCCGACGACAGCAAAAGCGTATTGGATGACCCGGATATAATTCCCGGCAGAGAGGGCATGGAGCGCAGCTTCGACAGCAGCTTCGCGGCCGAGCGCGTCGATAAAAGCAATCTCATCATCGATGACGAGATTGAGAAAAACTACGAAGCTGAGAAAGACCCGGCCCTTGACGAAGGCTTCATTCTGGACAGGCCCGGCAAGGACGGGAAGGCAAAGGCTCAAAACAACGGAAAAGCATCCGCCGCTGACCTGCCCGACTGGTTTGACCCCGACGTGAAAAAGTTTGAAGGCAGTTTGCTCGCTGTGCGTAAGACAGCCGTAGGAAGAGGCGGGACACGTGACACCATTATCGGCATCGCCCACGTCCTGAGAGATGAGGGACACTGGGAGCACGAACAATTTGACAGCATGAAGCAAGCCTTTAATGACTACGCCAGAGTTATGAGCAACTACGGCTATGACGGGTACGTTCCCGACACCGATGACGGGAAAAAGGCAAAGTACACCGTGGAAACGGAGCCGCAAATAGCCGCGGACAAGGCTGTCGCGAAAGCCGCGTCAAATCTTTACAATGCCTGTCTCGACTATCTTGAGGTACATCTTGAAGTAAACGTCCAGCGGGGAGAAATACGGTATCGCAATGACAGGGTCACAAAGTCCATCTCGGGACAGCTCACCCCGTCTGGAAGACTGCGCAAGCAGGCGGCGCTGGCTGCGGTAAGTATGCTCCTGCGCGTCCCCGAGTCGGAAGCGGCAGTAACGACCCGAGACCAATCCATCACCTATGCGGACTACGAACACAGGATTCATACCTACGATCTTGAAGACCTGCAGCGAAGCCTTGTCCACGGATTCGGCAGCGAGTCCTTCACATATCTGCAGTCGAAGGTCGCCGCAGATAAAGCCGCACACAAGAAATTTCTGGAGCGGCAGGCCCGCCATACCGAGGAGCAGCAGAAAAAGGCGACAATCAAGAAAAACGGCAACATACTTGGAAATTAAGAAAAAGAAGCTGCATTGTTGTTAACGGCGGCACAATCCCCATCGGATATGTAATTGACGAGGAATAGCACCTTCAGATTGACATGCTGTCTGCATCGTTTGTCCTCGAAACCCTCAAGAAATATGACGGCGGCGAGACGATTTCGTCCATTATGAATTAGCTGAATGAGCGCGGACTTATGAATACGCGCAATCAGGAAATGACGTTCAACAGCATGGGGCATATGTTCCATAATCGTTGGGACATCGGCGAGTTCAAGTATCGGGACATCATTGCGCCGGACGGCATTCCCGTCATCGTTCCACAAGACCTGTTTGACCGTGTGCAGGCAAATCTTGAGAAGAACAAAAAGCCCCGGCGTTCGCAAGTGCGCGTAAAACAGGATTAGCCCAAAATTACGAAAAAAGCATCTGTCAGGCAGGGTTGGCAATCAAAACAAACACCATGTTCGGTCAAATCGATTTGACTGAACATGGCATTTGTTCTTTATCCGACGGTCGACAGGTAGTCCCGTTTCAAGGCACAGCGGCGAGAAGATGTGTATAATGCGGCGTTAGACACCCAGTCACTATAGACAGACAGCGACCGCCATGACCGCAACGATGATTTTCGTGATGTGTTTATGAGCGATCATGTGCTTCCTCCGTTACGACAGGTATTCG
>CAVAPH010000065.1:0-7747 GCA_963590455.1 bacterium
TGCCGAGGACGCGGGATATGGCGGGCTCCATGGCGGCGTCGGCGGTTACGGTGGTCAGGGCGGAGAGCTCGCTCAGCTCGGACCAGTCGAGTGCTTCTCCGCTGGAGATGAGCGTGAGCGTGGTCAGACCGGAGAAATCATCGAGATTCGTCGCGGAATCGAGCGTGCAGTGGTCAAGCGTTATGCTCACTATATTCGACTCACGGTCGAAGCTCCTGAAGAAGCTGCCGCGGAGATCGCAGTTATAAAGGCTTATCTCCGTCAGTGAGCTGTGGTGCAGGATCGTCTGCAGCTCATCGGTGGTGCAGCCTGACGCTGAGAAGCTCGTGAGCTTTGTGAGCGGCTTGAATGCGGAAAAATCGGTGACAGACGCGCCGTTGAGATCGGCAAGGCGAAGCTCAAGGCAGCATTTAATATCGCCGAGATCCGTTATCGGGCAGCCGTCGGCGCGAAGCTCGCGCAGCTTTGTGAGCTTTCCTATGCCCTCAAGCGAGGCCACGCGGGAATTGCTTATGTCGAGATACTGGACGGCGAGCGACGGCATGGTTGAGAGCGTGCTGAGGCTCTGGGAATTGAGCACAAGCGTTCTCAAGCCGGTAAAATACTGCAGATCGGACAGGTCGCGTATGCTGCCGGTCTCGGCAGGTTCAGCGGCGGAATACTCCTCGGCGGTGAAATACCAGCTGTCGCCGGAAATATATAGCTCGGTCAGTCCGGCAAGATCGGACACATAGATATCTCCGCTCGAAATGCCGCTGAAGTTCCTCGCTATGTCTTCAAATATGCCGGATGTGAACTCCGCCTTTGTCCCCGACGGGAGAAGCTGTATCTCCTCGGTATTGAGCTTGACAATCAGCCTGTCCGTGAGCCCTGTGAAATGGCCGATGATTGCAAAGACGATAACGGCGATGATGAGCACAAGCGCGATAATTCCGCCGACGATTTTCCCGGCCTTGCCCTTTTTCCTAGGCTTTTTCTCGGGCTTATTTTCAGGCTTGGCGGCTTTCTCCTCCGCGCGCTTTTCGGCTTTCTTGCGTTTGGCCTCGGCGCGCTCCTCGCGCTCTGCATCCCGCTCATCTCTGCGCTTTTTATCAGCGTCGTCTGAGACTGCCGGAGCTGCCGCGGTTTCAGCCTCGCCCTCGGCTGCGAAGGCCTCAGAGTTGAGAAGCGGCGCGGCGTAGAGCTTGTCAAAGAAGACCTGACGGGACATGGTATACTTCATCAGGGCGAAAATATTGCCTATCTGCATCTCCATGCCGGGGGTCATCTCGGTGTTCTCAAGGAATATGTTTATTACCTTTATGCGCTTCATCAGAGCGTAGTGCATCTCGCGCCGGCAGTTGTCGGATTTCATATACGCCGGGGATATAAACGCCAGCATGAGGTGCGCGTCACGCAGATGCTCCGCGATGCACTCCGGCCACTCGCTGCCGACCTCTATGCCCTCATCGTACCAGATACGGTAGCCGCGCGAATGCATGTCGCATATGACGTCCATGACCTGCTGCGAATCGGCGTGCGCATAGCTTACGAATATATACGGTTCCTTACCCTCATAGGGAGCAAAAAAACTCACCCTTTATCTACCCCTTTTTCTTCCGCAGCTGCTCTGACGCGCTCTGCTGCGATATTTAGCTGTGCGATAAGACTGCGCGCTTCCTCCAGCATGACCTCACCTGCCGCAGTCAGGCCGGCAACGTGGTTATCACGTTCTATCAGCTTTACGCCGAGCTCCCGTTCGAGTGCGGTGACAGCGCGGCTGACCGTGGAATGGCTGATGTAAAGACTGCGCGCCGCCGCCGTGAAGCTCTTTTTCTCCGCAACGGCGATGAACATATCAAGCTGTTCAAGGTCCATCTCAGAAATTAAACGTATGCGGCAGCAGCTCGGAGAGCTTGTAGCTTACATAGCGGTCGCCGGACTTGGCGCAGAGTATCTCCAGATCCGTTGTAAACTCCGCGAGGAACTGTCTGCATGCGCCGCACGGGGTCGGCCAGTTCTGGCTGTCAGCATAGATCGCCAGGCGCTTAAAGCTTCTGTGCCCCTCACTCACTGCTTTGCAGCATGCGGTGCGTTCGGCGCAGATGGTGCTTCCGAGGGCGGCGTTTTCAACGTTGCAGCCTGTGAATACCGTGCCGTCGTCACACTCAAGGGCGGCGCCCACGGAGAAGCGGGAATACGGGACATAGGCGTTCATCGACGCCTTTTTCGCAATGGATATAAGCTCTCTGTCAGTCATGGTAAACTCCCCTTCGTTATAATTTTTTATTTCAGACAGCGCAGTCAAATCCCATCTGCGTCGTCTTTATATATTTATTTATTTTAGATACGCACAATATTAATCCTCGACAAATTCCCAGTTGACGAAGTTATAGAGCGGATTGCCGTAGTTTGCGTCTATGCCCTTGACGGTGGCGCGGTGGACTATAATCTCCTGCTTCTCAAAGCCGAGAGGGATAAGCATGGCGTTGATGCTGACAAGCTCCGCAAGCTGCTCATACGCGGAGGCGCGCTCTGCCGTACTTGCCGAGAGATAGCTGTTGATATAGGTCTCGTAGCTGACATCGGTGGAGTTTGAGTAGTTGAGATTGCTGTTCTCGTTGTCCTCGTCGCGGACCTGCAGCAGCTCCGTCAGGTCGAAATTATTGCGCAGGCGGATCTCACCGTAGTAGAGATCATACTCCCCTGCCTCTATCGCCGCTATATAATCGTCCCAGCTCAGCTCCTCCACGGTGACCGTGATGCCGAGGGACTCCATATCCTCCGCAAAGCGGCGCACAACACCTGTCTTTACAGAGCTGTCGGAGCAGACGACGAACACAAGCTCTATCTTCTGGGGAGAGCCGGACATATACTCAAGCTTTCCGTCCTCATCATAGTCCTTTATACCGGCGTTTTCAAGTACTGCGACGCAGGTGTCAAGGTCATAGGCGAGTGTGTTTGCAAGCTCCGTGGGGTATATGTCAACGGTCGGGTACATCGCAATCGGTGAGGCTACGCCGTTATTGTGCATGAGCTCAACCATGTAGTCGCGGTCAAAGGCGAAGTTCATGGCATATCGGAAGTTGCTGTATTTGCCGAGAGTACCGTTTTCATTTATGACGACATAGTGCATGTTCGTCGTGGCGTAGGTATGTATCTCGTTTGTGCTGGCATAGCCGAGGTTTGTATAGCTGGACGGGTCGTTTATAACAACGTCGATAAGCGATGATTCAAAGGCATCAAGCGCACTCTGCGCATCGCCGTATTCCTTCAGGTATATAACGTCAAGGGGATGCGTGATGTTCTCGTCATGCGTGACCTGTATGCCGAGCTCGCCGCTGTCGTCATCGTCCTCGGTTTCAACCTCCGTGGGATAGCCGATGTAGCCCTCGTAGGCGTGGAGCTCCGTATGGTCGTCATTATACATGTACGGGCCGCTGCCCATCGGGTAATCATCGGCGTAGGTGCCGTATTTTATGACCGGGATATTCAGAAGCTTCGGCAGCTGCGAGTCGCCTATGCCGAGCGTGACATAGAGCTTGTACTCATCGTATGACGCGCCCTGATAGCTGGAGAAGCGGCCGGAATAGCGGTCGGAGCTGACGGCGCGGTCGAGAGAGTAGCGCAGGTCCTTGCCGGTGACGGGGGTTCCGTCGTGGAAGGTGTGGCCCTCGTCGATTGTGAAGGTCCAGTAGGTGTAATCATCGTTGGCAGACCAGTCAATGATGAGGTTTTTTATTATATTAAAATCGTTGTCAACCTCCAGCATGTTCTCATATACGAGCGAGCAAATCAGCTGGTTAGATCTGTTTGTCGCCACGAGCGGGTTGAAGCTTCTGTCCGTGCTGGAGTTGAGCGAGAACACATCGTCCGCTGTCGCCGAGCGCTCCACATCCTTGCCGCCGGTGGAATCCGGTATCGTGTCATAAGTCAGACCCGTCGATGCAGACGAGCAGGCAGCGCAGCTGACGGTCAGTGCCAGAACGCATATTACAAGAATAATCCGCTTAAATATTTTCATCCGTCACGCTCCTTCAGTCAAGCACTATGGCGGCGCAGAGGCTTCCGCGGCCGAGGCCGTGGCGCTGGGTATATCTGTGCGACCAGTATTTATCGTGGCTGCACATGGTGCACTCCGTCGATACGTCTATATTTTCATTCTTCAGTCCGAGTGCCACAAGGCGGCGTCTGTTTGCCTCGCGGAGATCCACGAGCGTCTTGCCGTTGAGGCCGGGCGCAAATATGCCGTCGGTATCACCGGAGAGATATTTCTCCACAGCCTGCGGGACATCGTCATCCGTTTCAAAGCAGCACTTCCCGATAGCGGCTCCCATTGCCGCATGGATATCAACAGGCTCTGCACCGAGGGCGCACATCTTTTCAACAGTCACGCCCAGTATATCCGCAACGGAGCTGCGCCATCCGCAGTGCACCGCGGCAATGACACCGTGCTTTGCATCGCACAGCAGCGCCGGCACACAGTCCGCCACGAAGCACATCAGCGGCAGGCCGTGTTCAGTCGTGACAAGTCCGTCGGCGTCATAGGGGGTAGGCGTGCCGAGCGTGTGCCTGTCCGCGAACGTTGCCACGCGCACCTCGTTGCCGTGCACCTGCTTTGTCACGACGCACTCGTTTCCTCCCACGCCCATCAGCGCCGCTACACGGCGGAAGTTCTCCTCCGCGTTCTCCTGCGGGTCGCCGCGGCCGGAGCCGAGGTTGAGGCTCGCGAAATCGCCCGTGCTGACGCCGCCGTAGCGTGTTGTGAAGGCATGCCGCGCCTCAATAAGGCTCGACTTCATGTATATCAATCCGTTGTGGTTTATTTCAGAAAATGCCATATTTTATCTCCGTTCAAGGTCATGAGTTGCGTCCGCAGCACTCCTTGTATTTAAGTCTGCGGCTGCCGTCTTCCTTCATTTTGCCGCAGGGGCAGGGGTCGTTTCTGCCGGGCTTGGGCACCTTCTTGACGGGCTTTTTCTTCTCCGCCTCGCCGCCGACGTTGGCAGATGCATTCTTCGACACGGCCTTGCGCTCGATAGGCTGCTCCTTGCGCACCTGTACGCAGAACAGACGACGCACGGTCTCCTCACGTATGCCGTGCACCATCGCCTCGAACATCTCATAGCCCTCCTGCTTGTAGGCATCTATGGGCTTGACGGAGCCGTAGCCGCGCAGACCTATGCCGCGCTTGAGCTCACTCATCGCGTCGATGTGATCCATCCAGTATTCGTCGACAACGCGCAGCATGATAACGCGCTCAATCTCGCGCATCAGCGGCAGATTGTTCGGGCCGGCGCCGAATGCAGCCTCACGCTTTGCGTAGACATCCTCGGCAAGCTTCTCGACGCGCTCGGTCACGGCTTCAGGCTTTGCAAAGCCGTTGAACTCGTCTATGCTTATCGTGCCGTGCGGCATGAAGAGCTTCTCAAACGGGGCAAGAGCTGAGTCGAGCTGCTGCTGGCTTTCCGCCGCGGCGCCGCCGAGGCCGTCTATAACCGTGCCCTTGACAAACTCGCTGACCATGCCCATGATCTGCGTGTGGATATCCTCGCCGTCGAGCACCTTGCGGCGTTCGCCGTATATAATATTGCGCTGCTGGTTCATTACGTCGTCGTACTCCAGCACGTTCTTACGCGTCTGGAAGTTGCGGCTTTCAACAGTCTTCTGCGCCTGCTCTATGGCGTTGGAGAGCATCTTGTGGTCGAGCGGCGTATCCTCGTCGACGTTGAGCGCCTCCATCATGCCCATCATGCGCTCAGAGCCGAACAGACGCATGATATCATCAGTCAGTGCCAGGAAGAACTTGCTCTCGCCCGGGTCACCCTGACGACCGGCACGGCCGCGCAGCTGGTTGTCTATACGGCGGGACTCGTGTCTCTCGGTGCCGAGTATGAACAATCCGCCCGCCTCTCTGACCTTTTCGGCCTCGGCGTTGGTGACGATCTTGTGCTCCGCCAGCTTTTCGGCGTAGAGCTTTCTTGCCGCGAGTATGTCCTCGTTGTCGGTGTCGGCATAGCCTGTGGCCTCGTTGATAATCTCATCGGCGTAGCCCGCCTTGCGCAGATCGGTCTTAGCCAGAAACTCCGCGTTGCCGCCGAGCACGATATCGGTGCCGCGGCCCGCCATGTTAGTCGCGATTGTGACAGCGCCGAGCTTGCCCGCCTGCGCGACGATCTCCGCTTCCTTCTCGTGGTACTTCGCGTTCAATACAGTATGCTGGATTCCGCGGCGCTTGAGCAGTGAGGATATATATTCGCTCTTTTCTATGGACACCGTGCCGACCAGCACCGGCTGCCCCTTCTCGTGGCAGGCGACAATCTGCTCTATAATGGCGCGGTTTTTGCCGTTCTCGTTTTTATATACTACGTCCGGGTCATCAATGCGGATAACCGGCTTATTCGTGGGGATCTCGATAATATCCAGCTTGTATATGGCCTCGAACTCCTCAGCCTCGGTCACGGCGGTACCGGTCATGCCGGAGAGCTTGCCGTAGAGACGGAAATAGTTCTGGAACGTGATGGTTGCGAGGGTTTTGTTCTCCTTCTGCACGTCCACATGCTCTTTTGCCTCAATTGCCTGATGCAGACCCTCGGAGTAGCGGCGGCCGAGCATAAGACGGCCCGTAAACTCGTCGACTATGATTATCTCGCCGTCCTTGACGATGTAATCTATATCGCGCTTCATGATGCCGTGCGCCTTGAGCGCCTGATTTATGTGATGCGTGAGCGTGGCGTTTGCGATGTCTGCAAGGTTTTCAAGGCCGAAGGCGCGCTCTGCCTTTGCTATGCCGCGTGCCGTCAGAGTGGCGGTCTTTGCCTTCTCGTCCACGACATAGTCCGCGTCGAGATCGTCGCTCTCCTCCTCTTTTTCGTCGATAGATGCATAGACAGCGCACTTGAGCGTGCATACGAAGTCATCGGCGCGGCGGTAGAGGTCCGTGCTCTCGTCGCCCTGTCCGGAGATTATAAGCGGGGTTCTCGCCTCATCAATGAGTATGGAGTCCACCTCGTCCACTATGGCGAAGGCGTGGCCGCGCTGCACCATCTGCTCTTTGTATATGGCCATGTTGTCGCGCAGATAGTCAAAGCCCATCTCGTTATTCGTGCCGTAGGTTATGTCGCAGTTATAGGCCGCGCGGCGCTCATCCGGCGTAAGCCCGTGGACAATAAGGCCGACGGACAGCCCCATGAAGCGGTGCACCTTGCCCATCCATTCGCTGTCGCGGCGGGCGAGGTAGTCGTTGACGGTGACAATGTGCACACCCTCGCCGGTCAGTGCGTTCAGATACGCAGGGAGCACGGCGACAAGGGTCTTGCCTTCACCGGTCTTCATCTCGGCAATACGGCCCTGATGCAGCACAATGCCGCCTATGAGCTGTACGCGGAAGGGCTTCATGCCCAGCACACGCCATGCTGCCTCACGCACGGCGGCAAATGCCTCCGGCAGAATATCGTCAAGCGTCTCACCGTCAGCAAGACGCGCCTTGAACTCATCCGTCTTCGCGCGCAGCTCGGCATCCGTGAGCTTTGAATACTCCCCGTCCAGCGCCTCTATCGCGTTTGCGATAGGATAGATTCTCTTCAGCTCCCTGTCAGAGTAGCTGCCGAATAATTTATTGAATAATCCCATGATAAAAACCTTTCGTGGATTTAAAAATTTCGCTTTACGCATGGATACACCCATACATGGTATACTATAGCACAAGTTTGTGAATAATACTATTGCAAAATTTGAATTTTGGCAGTAGAGACAGCGCCGATGCCCC
>CAVAPH010000065.1:7921-11660 GCA_963590455.1 bacterium
AGCGCGGGGAGGGAGCATATCCCTCACAAAAATTTTGCTCTGACGCTTTTCTCCTATTGTAAACAAAAACAGTCCGTGCTAAAATGCAAAAGTAAATTTTAAACTGCACACTGTATAATAGGGGGAAAATGTGAATCATGGGCGCGCTTGGCTTTGACAATGACAAATATGTAAAGCTGCAATCGCAGAACATCCGCGACAGAATCTCCAAGTTCGGCGGCAAGCTGTATCTGGAATTCGGCGGAAAACTTTTTGACGACTATCACGCATCCCGCGTGCTGCCGGGCTTCCATCCGGACAGCAAGGTGCGCATGCTGCTGGAAATGAAGGACGTGGCTGAGATAGTTATCGCCATCTCGGCTGACGACATCGAGCGCAGCAAGCACCGCGGAGACCTCGGCATCACCTACGAAGATGACACCCTGCGCCTTATCGACGCATTCCGCGGCATCGGGCTTTATTTCGGCAGCGTTGTTATCACGCACTTCCGCGGTCAGGCCGTGGCAGAGCAGTTCCAGAAGCGTCTGGAGAGCCTTGGCGTGCGCGTGTACCGCCACTATATAATCCCCGACTACCCCTCCAATGTCCCGCTCATCATCTCCGAGGAGGGCTTCGGCAAGAACGATTACATTGAGACCTCCCGCAGTCTCATCGTTGTCACCGCCCCCGGCCCCGGCAGCGGCAAAATGGCGACCTGCCTGAGCCAGCTCTACCACGAGCACAAGCGCGGCGTAAATGCGGGCTACGCAAAGTTTGAAACCTTCCCCGTCTGGAATCTCCCGCTCAAGCACCCTGTCAACCTCGCTTACGAGGCGGCGACCGTGGATCTGGACGACGTGAACATGATCGACCCCTTCCATCTCGAGGCCTACGGAAAGACGACGGTAAACTACAACCGCGACGTTGAAATATTCCCCGTGCTCGAGTCCATGTTCAAGACGATATACGGCGAGAGCCCGTACAAGAGCCCGACGGACATGGGCGTTAACATGATAGGCTTTTGCATCTCGGACGATGAGGTCTGCTGCGAGGCGGCAAAGCAGGAGATAATCCGCCGCTACTACGCCTCCGCATGCGGCGCGCATCAGGGTCTGTCCGACTCCGTAGAGGTGAGAAGAAACGAGCTTGTCATGAACAAGGCCGGCATCAGCGCGGCAGACCGTCCCGTCGTCGGTGCGGCACTCAAGCGCGCAGAGGAGACCGGCGCCCCGGCAGTTGCAATACAGCTTGCGGACGGCACCATGATCACCGGCAAGACCTCCTCCCTGCTCGGCGCTGCATCCGCCTGCCTCATGAACGCGATGAAGGAGCTTGCGGGCATAGACAAGAAGATGCTCCTCATTCCCCCCGGAATTATAGAGCCGATTCAGCATCTGAAGATCGAGCACATGGGCAACCACAACCCGCGCCTGCACACGGATGAGCTGCTCATCGCAATGTCAATCTGCGCCGTCACCAACCCCATTGCGGGCTACGCCATAGATCAGCTCGACAAGCTGCGCGGCTGCGAGGCGCACTCCTCCGTCATTCTCTCGCACGTCGACCAGGATCAGTTCAAGAAGCTCGGCGTAAACCTCACCTGCGAGCCGAGATACCAGGTCAAGAAGCTGTTCCATAAATAAATAAATAGATAAATAAAAATTCAGGCAAAAAATCAGGACTGACGCAAAATTCAAGCTGCGGCAGTCCTGATTTATTATTATTTTATATTAATACTCACACCAGCGCGATGCTCCACGCTATGAGGAGCTGGGCGGCGTAATACGTCACGTGGACGGCGGCGTTCATTCCCTTTGTCTTTTTGTTTCCGTAGCAGTAGGCGCAGAGGATGCAGTCGCTCACGCTAAAGCAGATTCCGGCGACGGCGAACATAAGCGTCCCCATGCTGAAGGTACGCGCCGCAACACCGCAGGCAACGGACGCCATCAGCACCACCAGCGCGATATACGCCGCGGCGCAGACGTTCAGATGCCCGGCGTCAACCTTGCGGTGCCTGCCGTAAAACATCGCCGCGGCATAGCCGAGAGCGAAGAGCAGCAGCGAGCATATAAGCGTCATCCCGGCAAACTGGATGAGCGCGCGGATATATAACAAATGCCCAAAGGCAAAGGACAGCGCACCGGCGGAGAAAAACTGATCGCTCCTGTCCGGATAGAGAAAGCGCATGGCGAGCAGAGCATCACCGATAAGGCCGAGTGCAAGGCCGATGCAGACCCTGTGGGCATAGTCCGGATCTATGCCGACAACGGAGTTTACAAGGCCGAGCACGACAAAGCACAGCGCCGCCGCGGATTTCAGCCACAGCGCGCGGCGATAATCCCCGGACTCGTATTTCTTCATAAAGCAATACGCTATGTATACGCAGGCGAGGGTTAAAATAATCCCCGCCGCAAAAATCAGATTTTTATCCACACTTATCCCCCTGACCGTCCGGTCCTGTGTTGTTATATTTATATATACGTCATAAAAGCGCAAATGTTGCATGTCTGTGTTTTGTGTTTAAGCTGCGTCCAGTATAGCAGATTGTGAACAAACTGTAAACAACAAATATTTGTTGCATTTATCGTCCGACACACGGGCAGACGGAAACATTTCCGGCGCTTTTCGCGTCATTATAACTGTGGATAATGAAACGTGACTTAAAACATAAAGCTAAGAGGAGGATCAAAATGAAAAAGAGTTTGAGCATTTTACTTGCGCTTATCATGCTGCTGTCGCTTTGCGGCTGCGGCGCGTCAAGCCTGCCGGGGACGGCGGCATCCTCGGATTACGCAACGACGGAGGAGGCCAGCGAGGACATCGCGTACGCGTACGATAGCGACAGTGCCGCTTACGGCGGATTCTCAAATTACTCCGGCTCGACCGATACAACGGCAGCATCAGCGGCGCAGTCTGAGGCGAGCGAGGAGGCTCTGCCGGAGGTTGACCCGGAGAAGATAATCTACTCCGCCGATGCAACCGTCGAGACGACCGATTTTGAGGGCACTCTCGCCAAGGTGACGGAGCTTGTCAAGCAGTACAGCGGCTATGTCGAGTCGAGCAGCATAAACGGCGCGAATTATTACAACGTCTCGCGCGGGGACACGACATACCGCTCCGCAAGCTACACTCTGCGCATACCGAGCACGTCATTCAACACCGTGATGAGCGGTCTCTCTGATCTCGGCAACGTGCCGTACACGTATACGTACACCGAAAACGTCACCACGCAGTACTACGACACTCAGGCGCGCCTGACCGCATATCAGACGCAGGAGACGAGCCTTCTTGAGATGATGGAAAAGGCGGAGACCGTCGAGGACATAATTAAGATAGAGGACAAGCTCACGCAGCTGCGCTATCAGATAGAATCGCTGCAGTCCACGCTGAAAAACTGGGACAGACAGGTCAGCTACAGCACGGTGTATCTCAACATCAATGAGGTCAGCGAGTACACGCCCGAGTCAGGCTCCGCAAAAACGAGCTACGCCCAGCAGCTTTTGAACTCCCTCAAGTCGAGCCTGCAGGATATAGGCAGCTTCTTTGCCGATCTTCTGGTCTGGTTCGTCGGCGCACTGCCCGTGATTATAATACTCTGCATCATCGCCACCGTAATAGTCATACTGATAAAGCGCGGCAAAAAGAAACGCGCCGCCAAAAAAGCCGCAGCGAACGATGCCGACAAAGCGGCGCAAGAGAGCAATCAGTAAAAGTGTGGAGGGGAAAGAGAGTGTGGAGTGTGGAGTGTGGAGTGTGGAGT
>CAVAPH010000066.1:0-11565 GCA_963590455.1 bacterium
AATTTTCTCCCCCGCTCCCCGGGTCACTGGTCGCGTTTGGGTTTGCCGCGGTAGTAGCGGCGGCGGGAGCTGCGGGGCTTGGATGACTGGGACTCGCCGGCGGGTTTATCCGATGTTGGCTTCTCGGTGCCGGGCTTTGTCTCGACCTTTACGGGCTTGACGGTTGTCTTGCCGTGCTCCTGACGGTGCGGACGGCGGCCGCGGCCGGATTTACCCTGCCTGCCGGTCTGCTCGCTCTTTTCCGGATTCTCCGTCTTTTCTGCCTGCTGCGGCTTGGCTGCGGCGGACTGCTGATGCTTGGATACGGGACTCTGAGGCTTGCTCTCCGCTGTCTCCGTATTGGCAGGTACGCCTCTTTCTCTCCTGCGGCGTCCGTTGCGGCGGGAGCCCTGACGGCTCGGCTCGGCATTTTCCGCTGCCTGATCCTCAGTCACAGGCTCCGGTATAACGAGAGTCGGAATGTTCCAATCGTCCTCAGGCGCGGTATCTTCATCGTCGTCCTCTCCCGGGACATAGTTGAGCACTGAAGGCGGCGTCTGCCCGTCCTTGGGGCGGCCGCCCGGAACGGCACAGAGCTCGTTTGCTTTATATACATGCAGTGCGTCATCATCGGCATCGCTGTCAAGCTTCACCTTGACAGTCTGGCGCAGGAGATTTACCTGCACCGCCGTGCCGTAGCCGTCCTTTGTTTCTACAAAAGCGCCCTGCTTCGGAACATGCTTTATGAGATCCTCGTAGGCATCCTCCTCGTAGCGCAGGCAGCACATGAGTCTGCCGCAGCTGCCGGAGATTTTCGTGGGGTTGAGTGAGAGGGACTGCACCTTCGCCATCTTCGTTGAAACCGGCTGAAAGTCGTCAAGGAACTGGCTGCAGCAGTACGGGCGGCCGCAGATGCCCAGACCGCCTATCATCTTTGCCTCGTCACGCACACCGATCTGGCGCAGCTCTATACGGTTGCGGAATATGCCGGCGAGATCCTTGACCAGCTCACGAAAGTCAACACGTCCGTCGGAGGTGAAGAAAAAGAGCGTTTTGTTGCCCTCAAAGTTGCACTCTACGTCTACGAGCTTCATATCCAGCCCGTGCTCGATAATCTTCTGCTGGCAGATGTCGAAGGCCTCGCGCTCACGCTTGCGGTTGAGCTCCTCCACGCGCAGATCATCGCTCGTCGCAACGCGCACGACGGGACGCAGCGGCTGCACGACCGAGGTTTCCGGGACATCGTGATTTCCGCGGCAGCAGTCGGCAATTTCAAGTCCCTTGGAGGTTTCGACTATGACCTTGTCGCCTGCATTTATCTTGAGAGATCCGGGAGCAAAGAAATAGCACTTGCCCCTGTTTTTGAATTTTATACTGACTACTTCTATCAATTATTTGTCCTTCCTGTCTACTGCTCGTCCGGCAGCGAATCCACCGCGAGCAGGCCTAATATTTGCTTTACACCCACGTTCACGCGCAGGTATTTCCCGCAGCGGCACAGCAGCTCGTATATCGATACAAGCCGTGCCCGGGAAAGTCCGAGATTGTTTTTCCTTCCGCAGAGCATGTCTGCAGCCATTTCCGAGGCACAGTCGATGAACGCGACCGCATCGCGCTGCTCCATCAGCTCATTCGTAAATGCAAAGTTGATGAGCTTGAGCGCGGAGCCGGAGGCCACGATCTTAAAATACTCCTCCGTAAGCTTTGTGCTCTCATCATCGGTGTCGGCTTCGGCCTCACTCCTGCCGACGTTGAGAATGCTGCAGCGCGAGCGCACCGTCGGAAGAAGCTGCTGGGCGTTTTCGACACAGAGAATAAACATCGCCCCGGCCGGCGGTTCCTCCAGGAGCTTGAGTGCGGCGTTCTGCGCCTGAGTGTTCATCAGATCCGCGTCCTCGACGATATAGACCTTGCGTGCGGCCTCGTTGGGCATTACATAGCTGTCCGAGACCATTGCGCGCACCTGATCGACGGTTATTTCCTTTTTGGGATTACCAGAGCTGTCCGTTGCGCGGCTTACCGTGATTACGTCCGGATGAATGCCTTCAAGCACCTTGCGGCAGCTGCGGCAGCTGAGACAGGGCACTTTCCCGCCCGATGTGCACACCGCGGCGGCGGCAAGATTGCGCGCAGCCTCAAGCCCCTCCGCGTGAGAGCGCGAGGAGAGAATATAAGCATGTGAAAGGCGCGCGGCGCTGTCAAATTCCGGCTTAAACACGTCTGTTCCTCCGCGAAAGATTCCAAAGCAGTCCGTGCAGACGGCCGAAAAAGCCGCAAACACACTGCTATCGTAAACAATCAATATATTTTACATTTTTGCGCGCATATAGTCAACAAAAATAATGCGTGAATCACTCTGCATATTTTGCGGAGAGCTTGCTTCTCACTCCATTTTTGCTTTGTATTCCTCACCCCAGGCTGACATGGAATTGAGGATGGGCTTGAGGCTTCTGCCGAGCTCGGTGAGCGAGTACTCAACTCTCGGCGGGACCTCGGCGTAGACCTCGCGGTGAACAAGGCCGCTCTCCTCCATTGCACGCAGCTGCGCGGTGAGCACCTTTTGCGACACACTGCCGATTGACTTAAGGAAATGTGCATGCAAAACCCCATCGTGAAGAGCCAGTACGGCGAAGCCACAAACCCGATATTTGTGGTTTTCTATCTGGAGAATGCACACGGCGTCATTGCAGACTTCTCCGGCAATCCTCCGTACGTATTCTGATTATTTTTACAAACACCGGCAAATATAAAATGGCAGCGGTCCCGGCCGCTGCCATGAAAATTTATAAATTTTAATTAATCTCCCTCGATCATGCGGTAGCCTACGCCGACTTCGGTGAAGATGTACTGCGGCTCGGCAGGGTTCTTTTCTATTTTGCGTCGAATATTCGCCATGTTGACACGGAGAATCTGATTGCTGCCCTTGCTCTGCGGTCCCCACAGCTCCTTCATTATGAAATCATAGGTCAGCACCTTGCCGGCGCATTTGCCCAGCAGCGCCACAATCTTATACTCGTTTTGCGTCAGCTTTGCATTCTCGCCGCGGACAAGCACCTGATGCTTATCATAATCGATGGTCAAATCTCCCGCGGTGAACTTGCCGGATGAGACCAGCGCTTCGTTTGTTACGCCTGCGCGGGTGTGACGTATCGCGACACGTACACGCGCCAGCAGCTCCGCCGCGCCGAAGGGCTTTGTGATATAGTCGTCCGCGCCCTTGTCGAGAGCACTCACCTTGTCGCGTTCATAGCTGCGGGCAGAGACCACGATGATAGGCAGCTGTGTCCACTGCCGCACGGTCTCTATAATCTCCATACCGTCCATGTCGGGCAGACCGAGATCGAGCACGACGAGATCCGGGCAATGCGAGCTGATCATGGAAAATGCCTCGCTGCCCGTGCGTGCAATAATCACGTCATAGCCGTTGGAGCTGAGGATTGCGCGGATGAAGCCGGATATGCTCTTCTCATCCTCAACGACGAGCACCTTATCCCTGATATTCATATTCATGTTCTCCTCCCAATGGCAAAGTAAATTTAAACACTGCGCCGCCCTGCGGCTGATTTCCTGCTTCGATTGTTCCGCCGTGCGCCTGCACTATGGTGCGGCAGACCGAGAGACCTATGCCCATACGGCGGGAGCTGTCGTCACTCCTCAGCTTGGCAAAGGGCAGAGAGTCATCAAAAAGATGATCCAGAAGCTTCTTCTCGATACCGTGGCCGTTGTCCGCAAGCGAGATTTCAACGAATTTGTCCTTGACCTCGGCGGAGATTGTGATCTTTGTGGTGCAGCCGCCGTGTATTGCGGCGTTGTCCATGATGTTAAGCAGCACCTGCTCTATAAGCATTGCGTCCATCGGCACAAAGTAGAGCGAGTCCGGCAGGGAAACGGAGACATCTATGCCGGGGTTGCGCTTTTTGAAATTGATGACGGTCTCGCTTATAACCTCCTCAAGCATCTCGTCCTGCAGCTTCAGATTGCCGGCCTTTCCGTCAGTCATGCGGGTGATGGACAGCAGATTTTCAACCATGCGGCACAGCCACTCCGCGTCGGATTTCGCGTCGGCCAACAGCTCTCGCTTTTGCTGATCCGGCAGTGCACACTTATCATCGAGAACTACGCCGATGTTGCCGCTTATGGATGTCAGCGGCGTGCGCAGATCGTGCGAGATTGCCCTGAGCAGGTTTGCGCGCATCTTCTCGCGCTCGGACTCGGCCTTGATCTTCTCCTGCTCCTTCAATCGCGAGGTCATTGTCGACACTGCAAAGCCGACCGCCAGCATCGTAAGAAATGTCAGCGGATAGCCGTAAATAGAGAAGTTAATCTTCATGTACGGGTAGGTGAAGGCCCAGTTGACTGCAATAACGCTCACGATCGAAGCGAGTATGCCGTAAAAATATCCGTCGGTCAAAATGGCGATGACGAGCACGGCGAGCACGAAGATCAGCGGGACATATACATCCGTGGACGGCGCATTTCTCAAAAGCACGGATGTGGCGCAGGCGGTCAATATCGCCAGCAAAAACACCAGCCAGCCTTTAAATGACATCGGGAAATACTCCGAGATTTTCTTTCTTGCGCCGTTGACTTTCTTTATGGCACCCACACCCTTTCACATTGCCCGGCAAAAAATCGGTGCAAAGATCTTTACACGTGAATTATAGCATAAAGATCTGCTAAAATGATGTTAAGATTTTTATATTCGGCAGGAAAATTGACGCCCATTCCGGCGCGGCGGGTAATCACCCCCGGTGGTCGCATTTAAGGCACTGAATCATGGTGGTGTCTGCATCACTTTTGTAGAACACACCGGCCCATTGACAGATGCTCTGCAAAATTGGGACGACAGATCTGCCTTTTTCGGTCAGCGAGTATTCTACGTGCGGTGGAATCTCGTCGTAGGATTTTCGCTGCACCATATCGTTGGTTATGAGCTCCTTCAAGGCGGATGCCAGCACCGCGTCAGTAATATTGCCCATCTCGCGGCGAAGCTCGCTGTAGCGCAGAGTGCCGAGTGCCGCCAGAACACAGATTATACGGGAATTCCACTTCCCGCCGAACACCTCCATACCGTATTCCAGAGGACAGCGGATGTCCTTTTCCAATTTTCTCTGATACATATCTGCACCTCCCGTTTTATTATCATTTATTATAGCGTGATATATACGCTCAAACAAGTTACTATAAAATTTATGAGCGGCTGTATTTTCGCAGCCGCTCATTTCAAAAGAAAGGATTATTACAGAGACTCAGAGCTCTTTTTTGTTGTCTGCACCGGGAGTGGTGACGATGACCTTTTCAGGCGTGATGATAAGTGCACCCTTTGCCGTGGCAGCGCCTGCAAACATTTTCTCTACCACGGCTTTGAAGGTGTTAACAAGCTCACCCTCCGTGACATACACTGCCGAGCCTTTAATCTGGTAGCCCTCAAGCTTCTGTGCATCGTAAACCGAAACAGCGATTCTGCCGCTGCCGGAGGCGAGGTTTTTCAGTGTCGTGTCCAAAAACACGTCTCCGACAACGAGCTTGCCGTCGGGTGTGACGTCTTTGAACGCGACGGGCACCACATTTGGCTCACCATCCGCACAGGTTGCCAGATCCCACATTCCGCTCTTAAGCAGTTTTACAACATTATCATTCAGCATAACAGTATTCTCCTTATATTTCGATATCTCGAACCTTATGGTCCGGTTGTCGCGCTTATTATAAGGCTGATACAGAGAGCGTGAAAGATATGGGTAGATTTATTAGCAGCTTATTAATTTCATAGCGTTAAGAAAATAAAAAAGAACCGTACTCCGCGGCGTGAAGGCTCGCTTTGGAATACGGTTCTGTGATTATTAATTTTAATTATAAGGCGGCTTTTTATCTGTCGTAACGGTCATAGCGGCTGAAAAGCTCGTCTATGTCGGCGGGGTCGGTGTGCGGGTCTTCGTCCTCTATGGTGCCGTCGTATCCGCCGTAGCCGCTGATATCGTCATCGTCATCGTCGTCATCGGTATCGGGCCGCTCGTCATACCGGCGCCCGCCGTAATCCTCATGACGGCCGCGCGGTGCGGCGCTGTGCTGCGGGGTATGGCGCTGCTCTCTCTCCCGGCGGCGTCTCGCCTCGGCGCGGCGGCGCTCCTCCAGATGGCGGCGGCGCAGTGCACGGTAGCGCGCAACGAGAATCAGGTAGATCACGAGGAGAATCACAACGATCACGATAATCGCGATGACCCAGCCCTTGCTGAAGAATTCCTTGATGTGCGTCTTGATAAGCTCGGCCTTGGAGAGCTCAACCGCGACGGGGTTGACGAGCTTCACGGAGCCGTAATCCTTACCGTCGGCGACAATGTGAACCTCACCGAGCACGGTGTTTGCCGCAAGCGGGGCGACAAGCTTCTCCTCGTACACCGTCACCTCGGTTGAGATGCTCGCATCGTCGATGTCGTTCGGCAGCAGGGCACGGACGTCCTCCACGGGGCGGAGGTTAATCACACCGTCACCCTCAGCGAGACTGACAGTGACCTTTTCGGTGAACTGAGAGGCAGAGACAAGCGTCCTGTATGAGAAGTTATCAAAGCACCAGTCGTAGAGATCTATAGTATTCGTGAAGTTGCCGTATTCGGATTCCTGCGTGTTCAGCTCACCGCCGCAGCCGAGGACAACGGCGAGAACATGGATATCGTCCCGCTCAGCCGTGGACACAAGGCAGTAGCCTGCGGAGCGGGTGTAACCGGTCTTTACGCCTGCCGCACCCTCATAGAGATAGTCGTGGCCGCAGTTATTCTGCACCTGGGCGGCATAGTATCCGCCGTTGCTTATAAGCGCGTTGGAGTTCCAGATCTCGCGCGCCTCACTCATATTTGTGGGCTGGGTTTTATAATACTCTGTGTCGCAGATCGTGAGAAAGTCCGGATGCTTGACGGCCTCAGCGGTTATGAGATAGAGGTCATATGCGGTGGTATAATGCCCGTCGTTTGAAAGGCCGTTCGTATCGAGAAAATGCGTGTTCGTGCAGCCAAGCTCCTGCGCGCGCTCGTTCATTCTGGCGACGAATGCGTCAATGCTGCCGGAGATATAGGTTGCAAGAATGTTGCAGGCCTCGTTTGCGGAGTGGACAACGGCGCAGTAGACAAGATCTCTGTATGTCATCATCTCGCCGGGGAGAATGTTCGAGTTGCTCGCATCCTCGCCGAGACCCTGCCATGCGTCCGCACCGGCAGTGACTATGTCGTCCATGCTGCACTGCCCGCTCTCAACGGCCTCGATTGCAAGAAGCCCGGTCATGATCTTCGTCAGGCTTGCGGGTGAACGCTGCTCGTCGGCGTTGAGCGAGTAGAGAATCTCGCCGGAGTTGAGATCCGCGAGCAGCACCGCCTTGGCAGTCAGATCCGGGTCATCGAGTGCGAAGGCCGAGGGCGAGAAGCTGCACAGCACAAGGCAGATTAAAAGAATAAGGGGAAATATTTTTATTTTTTTCATTTTATTCTCCCGTTTTAGTTCGGAATGTGGTAGAGTATAGGCAGGATATATATTATAATAAATATAGGATGCCTGCCCGATATGCGGCGGAGCGGGGAGAAGCTCTCCAAAACCGGATAAGCCGCAAACATACAGCCTATTATAAGGTTTCCGGGGTAAAATTGCAACTGTAATCTTGATGCCGGTGGAGCTCCGGTGGGGGAGAATGCCGTGAAAAAGCGTGTTTCCTTTCTCATAATGCTCATATTGACGCTGATCTTTCTCGCATACGCATTTTACTGCGCGTACCCGAGAGAGGGCATATGGCTGCACACCGGGGCATGGCAGGCAGAGACCGAGGAGAGCGCCGCTGGTGATTATAACGGAGGACAATGATGAAAATTTTAGTAGTGGACGACGAGAAGCTGCTCGTCAAGGGGATCAAATTCAACCTCGAAAACGAGGGCTACGCGGTCGACGCCTGCTATGACGGCGAGGAGGCCGTGGAAAAGGCGCGCACGGGGGATTATGACCTGATAATTCTCGATCTGATGATGCCGAAAAAGGACGGGCTGCAGGCCTGCCAGGAGATACGGAGCTTTTCCACGGTGCCGGTCATAATGCTGACGGCGCGCAGTGAGAAGGCGGATCTGCTCATGGGCTTTGAGTCCGGCGCAGATGACTACCTGACAAAGCCGTTTGACATACTCGAGCTCAAGGCACGCGTCAGGGCGCTGCTGCGCCGCGCGACAATTACGGCACCTGCAGCGCCGACGATTTCAACAGTGCTCACGAAGGGCCATATCACTGTCGATGAGGAGCGCCGCCGCGCAGAAAAGAACGGCGTACCCATAGAGCTGACAATGAAAGAATTTGACCTGATTGTATTTCTGATGAAGAACCCCGGCCGTGTCTACTCAAGGGAAAACCTGCTCGATCTCGTCTGGGGCTATGACTATCAGGGCGATACCAGAACAGTGGACGTGCATATACGCAGACTGCGCGAGAAGCTGGAGCTTGACCCGGCAAACCCCAAGTATATTATTACAAAATGGGGCGTGGGCTATTACTTTGCGGACTGAGGCGGCATGAAAATGAAGATGCATTCGCTGAAATTTCAGCTGATGACATTTACCGCGGCGCTGCTTGCCATACTGCTGGTCCTGCTGAATACCCTGCCTATTACGCTTTCACGCGACAGAGTGTTTGAGGAGAAAAAGAGCTCCCTGAGCAGCCAGACGGCGGTTGTGGCATCGTCTCTTGCAAATCTTGACGCGCCGACGCGCGAGAGCATCAGTGATGTTTTGAAGCTTCTGGACATAAGCGGCTTTGCCCGTATGGTGGTTACAGACAGCGAAGGGACGTTGCTGTATGACTCGGGAAGCAGCAAGGACGAGGAGACGGAGGAGCACGCAATTACCACGGCGCTGCAGGGAAAAACAGTCTTTCGTTCTTTTTACTCCGGAACGGCATTTACCAGCAGCTACGCCATGCCGATGAGCACTCAGGGGAAGACCGTGGGCGCGGTATATATCAGCGAGTATGACACGGAGCGCGCGGAAATGATTGAGACGATGCAGGGCAGAATAAGCATTGTGTCGCTCATAATCGGCGGAGTCGCTCTCGTCATAGCGCTGCTGTTTTCAAGCCTGCTGCTGCGAAGAATACAGGAGCTTGTGGACTCTATGCGCATCGTCGCCTCCGGCAATTACGGCTATCGCCTTGCTACAAAGGGTAAGGACGAGATAACGGCCCTCGGCCAGGAGTTTAATATGCTGACGGAGCGCCTTGAAACCACGGAGAGGCAGCGCCGCCGCTTTGTGTCAGACGCCTCGCATGAGTTGAAAACACCGCTGGCCTCGATAAGACTGCTCTCGGACAGCATCGTGCAGAGCGAGAACATGAATGCAAGCATCGTGCGGGAATTCGTCACGGACATCGGCCATGAGGCGGAGCGGCTTCAGCGCACGACGGAAAAGCTCTTGGAGCTCAGCCGCATGGATGACGATGTGCGCTTTGCAGCGGAGCCCGTGGATGTAAAGCAGGTCGCGGTGGACGCAATGGTTCTGCTGCGCCCGCTGGCAAATGAGCGCAACGTGAAAATGAAGAGCGAGCTGCAGGACGGCTGCGTTGTAATGGCCACAACCGATGACATGTTCCATATAATATTCAATCTCGTTGAGAACGCCATAAAATACAACGTTGACGGCGGCAGTGTGCTGCTGCGGCTCACAAGCGATGACGAGACCGTGAACTTCACCGTGGAGGATACCGGCATCGGAATCCCGGAGGAGGACCGCTTTAATATATTCTCGCGCTTCTATCGCGTCGACAAGGCGCGCTCAAGAGAGGCGGGAGGCAGCGGCCTGGGGCTGAGCATCGTGCATGACGCGGTGCAGATGTACGGCGGGACAATAACCGTCGGCGCGAACAAGCCGCAGGGCTCACGCTTTACGGTAAGCTTTTCCAAACCAACACCGGAGGAAACAGGTATATGAACAACAAAGAGAAAATCCAGTCAAAATTAGAGGCCTTCGGGCTTGACGCTATTTTAATAACCGACGAGAAAAACCAGCGCTATGCACTCGGCTTCCCGTTTACGGACGGCGCTGTGATAATAACGCGCACTTCCGCCTGGCTCGTGACGGATTCGCGCTACATCGAGGCCGCCGAAAACACTGCCGGAGGCTATGCGAACATCGTGATGTTCGACGGGAAAAAGGGCCTCACGGCGCATCTGAAGGATATTATAAAGGGCGAGCATATTTCCCGCCTCGGTGCGGAGGAGGAGAAGCTCAGTCATGCGGAGTTTGTCAGATATGAGAAGGCACTCGGCATAAAGCTTGAAAACGCGCAGGCCGTGCTCAAGACTCTGCGCATGGCAAAAAGCGAGGAGGAGCTGACCGCAATGCGCGCCGCGCAGGCCATAGCCGAGCTTGCCCTTGCCGAGACGCTGCAGATTATCCGTGCCGGCATGAGTGAGCGGGAAATCGCCGCAGAGCTTGTATATCGCATGCTGCGCCACGGAGCGGAGGGCAATTCCTTTGATCCGATTGTCATCACCGGCAAAAAGACCAGCATGCCCCACGGCGTGCCGGGTGATGAGATCGTGGCAGACGGCGACTTCATAACCATGGACTTCGGCTGCCTTAAATACGGCTACTGCTCGGACATGACGCGCACCGTCGCCGTAGGTCACGCGAGCGATGAGATGAAAAACATATACGCCCTCGTCCTCAAGGCGCAGCTTGCCGGAATCGCAGCGGCACGCGCAGGCATACCGGGCAAGGAGATAGACGGCGCGGCGAGAAAGGTCATAAGCGATGCGGGCTACGGCGAGTATTTCGGCCACGGCTTCGGGCACTCGCTGGGGCTTGACATCCACGAATGGCCGAACGCGAACCCCTCCGGTGAATTTATCATGCCCGAGGGTGCGGTAGTCAGCGCAGAGCCCGGCATATATCTCCCCGGCCGCTTCGGCGTACGCATAGAGGACGTAATGATCCTGCGCCGTGACGGTGCCGAGATAATCACCAAGGCCCCGAAGAGCGAGCTGATCGTGCTGAATAATAAGTGAGCGCGAGAATAACTCACCGTTAGGCGAATTATAATTTAAATATTATTTTTGGAGGCGCACAATGGACAACCGCACAAGCAAACAGAATTATTATCTCGACATCGCCGACTCCGTTTTGGAGCGCGCAACCTGCCTTCGTCGCAAGTACGGCGCAATAATCGTGCGCAATGATGAGATTATCTCAACAGGATATAACGGCGCACCCCGCGGACGCCGCAACTGCACCGATATCGGTGTCTGCACCCGCGAGACGCTGAAGATCCCATCCGGTGAGCGCTATGAGCTCTGCCGCAGCGTCCACGCCGAGGCAAATGCTATTATTTCCGCCTCACGCCGCGACATGATCGGTGCAACGATCTATCTCGTAGGCCGCGACGCCGCAACCGGAAATCTCCTGAACGACGCAATGAGCTGCTCCATGTGCAAGCGCCAGATAATAAACGCCGGCATAGAGCGCGTAGTAATCCGCGTCACCCCCACCGAGTACAAAACCATCATGGTAAGCGACTGGATAGAAAACGACGACTCGATCTTTCTCACACTGTGACGGGGAACGCTTAGCT
>CAVAPH010000067.1:0-11406 GCA_963590455.1 bacterium
ATCTGTAATTTGTTGTATTAAAATTGTACACGCTTATTTCCATTTTGCACCTTGAATTTTTTGTGAGTTTGCGCTATCATGGTAGACATAATATTGGGCAGTTATGAGCACATGACTTGTACGTATCATGTGTCCTCCCAGCATAATACTTGGCGAGGGTATGCCTTAACAGAAGGAGTGATCTTGCGATGTCGCAAGGAAAGAAGAGGATTGGCAGACGGTGGCTGGCGGTACTGATGTGCATCGTCATGGTTCTGTCATTAAATGCCGGATTTGCTATGGCCGAGGGTACAGATGACACCGGCCTGTGCGAACACCACCCGGCACACACGGCGGAGTGCGGCTATGTTGCCGCAGTAGAAGGTCAGCCCTGCCAGCATGTGCATGACGAAACATGCGGCTATGTGGCTGCAGTACCCGAGACGCCGTGTGATAAAGGATGTACCGACACGGACGAAGACGGCGTTATAAACCACTCCGAGGATTGCGCCTACACCCCCGCAGTGGAGGGGCATGACTGCCAGCACGTGCATGACGAGACATGCGGCTATGTGGCAGCTGTTGAAGGAAGCCCCTGCACCTTTAAGTGCGAAATCTGCTCGAGTGAGCAGAGCAGCACGGAGAGCGGAGCTGCGCTTGACGGCGACTATGCATATATCTCCGAGGCTTCTCTTCAGGCGGGTACGGATAACAGCACGGCTTCCAGTTCTGACACTGTGAGCTACACCGCAGCAATCAAGAGCGCAGTGCGTGAGGGTGCACCGTATAAGACCTACAAGACCGGCACTCTGCATTTTGAGTTTGTCCTGGCCGGAGACAGCAAGCAGGTAGAGTTTGTGACTGACTCCATGAGCTGGCTCTCGGCGAAAAAGGACGCAAAGTACAATATTACCGAGGAGACTTACGGCGAGCAGACATATCAGGTGCTGCGCGGCAGCTTCCTGTGGGAGCCGAACGGTGAGGAGACCGCCGCCATCGGCGGAAGCAGTCTGACTCTGGAGCTTGCAGTGCGTGTACTCGACATGGAGACGGGCGACAAGCTTCAGCCGAAGTTCACCTTCTGGCTGGAGAATAACGCGGTTCCGGCAGAGGGTCTGGTAACTGACAGCAACTATGTCTGCGCAACGCACAGCGAGACGGAATATAAGACAATCACTGCCCCCGAGCTTACGGTAACAGCTGCACAGACACAGCGCAATATCGGTTTTGCGTCTGCACCGGCAGCGGTTCAGTGGGATATCTCGAAATCTAAAGAGGCAACCAATCTGGATTCAAACTTTGAGTCCCGCGTTACCCTGTCTCTGCCTGCCGGCGATTACAAGGGCGATCTGGATGTTGTATTCGTACTGGACGGCTCCACAAGCACTGATGCCGCAAGTCTCACCGCCAGCGCTGCGGGCTTACTGGACGAGCTTAACAAGTATGAAAACCTGAATGTAAAGGTCGGTCTGGTGATTTTCGGCGGAAGCACTCCGATTCTGTACAACAACGGTCTTGTTGCTCTCACCGATGACAGCTTAGCTACATTTAAGACTGTACTTTCAGACAAATCCTATGACGGCATGGCCGGACGCAGCGGCAGCAACCTTCAGGCAGGTGTAAAGGCTGCAGATTCGATGCTGGTCGCTGACAGCGCTGTAGATAACTCCGATAAATACCTGATTCTTCTTACCGACGGCGGCGCCCGTATGTGGCTGAACGAAAGCGGCGTCGCTATGTCGCAGACATTCAGGCAGACCGATGCCTACTCCGCCTCCTGGGGGCAGAATCAGGATTTCGCCAGCCGCTACATAGAGGCCGGGGACAGCTCAATGCCTCTCCGTACTTTTGCAGAGGTCTGGTCTGCAGGCAGCACATATGCAGACTTTGCAAAGTATGCTATGACCCAGGCAGAAGCTGCACAGTCCGATGCATGGACCAGAGCCGCCACTTGGAATACCGTATGCAAAGATGAAGACAGCATATATTATACGTCGATGGAGGTTGCCACCTATAATGCTGCCACCTCTATCATAGAAGCTTCAGGACGCTCCCAGGTTGTCTGGGTGGATTATCCCTACCACAGCGGCCAATATGAAGAATACACCGACTCCTTTAAGTCCTGGCTGTCCGATAATGGCTATGTCACCCGTTATGACAGTCAAAGCACCGCAACAGAAACGATTTTCTCTGAAGTAAAAGACCAGCTCATCTACCTGCTGGATGCGGGTTCCTACGTTGTGGACTACATGGGTTATGTAGAGAACGACTACAACCTTGATTTTGTCAACGATGCAAAGAACCTCAAACTTACCGTTGGCGGCGTTGAAAAGACAGTCGTAGCTCAGGGCAATAACTCCTACGGTTTCGGCAGTCAGCTTGAGAGCGGCAAGTACGAGTATGAGCTGACCTATTCTCCCGCCAACGATGCTACTGAAAACTTCAAATTCACCATCAATGTTCCCGTTACCAAGGATATGCCCGTAAAGCTTGCCTATACTGTCAAGCTCGTCAACCCCAAGACTGCTCCCGGTACCTATGGTGTTTATGACCAGTACGGCGCGAACAATGACGGTTCAGCCACGTATAGCCTGTACACCAACAACAAAGCTACGTTGACCCCGGTTGACTCCAACGGCAACACCGGCACCCCTGAGGACTTCAAGAAGCCCACTGTGTCATACACTGTCACCGGCGTTGAGAGAACGGTAGTCAAGGTCTGGGCCGGCGATACCGAGGCTGTACGCCCCGCAAAGGCCGTTGTTCAGCTGCTGAAGAACGGTACGCTTTACGCCACCGTGACCCTCAATGCTGAGAACGATTGGACCTACACCTGGTCCGGCCTCCCCGAATACAATCAGGACGGCACTAAGATCGTATGGAGCGTTGCAGAGCAGGAGATTGCAAATTACGACGTGGTCATCACCCAGGACAGCACCACATTTACCGTGACGAACACATACGATCCTACCGTGACCCGTACCGTAATCAAGGTATGGAACGATAAGGGCTACGAGAGCAAGCGTCCAAGCTCCGTACAGGTACTGCTTCTGAAGAACGGCGAAACATACGACGCACAGAGGCTGAACTCTGCAAACGGCTGGCAGTTTACCTGGAGCAATCTTCCCCAATACGATGATAACGGCAAAGAGATCAGCTGGTCGATCTACGAGAAACCCATCTCCAGCTATGTGGCCAGTGTCAGTCAGAACGGCGATACCTTTGTTCTGACCAACACATTTAACAGCCAGAAGCTGCTGCAGACCGGCGCTCTGTGGTGGCCGATACCGGTACTTGTCTGCACCGGTCTGGCATTCATCACTGCTGGAATGCTGAGCAAAAAGAAGAAAGCTCAGGGCTAAAAATTAAATAAACGAAAGTCGGGCACGCCGCAAAACGTGCCCGCATGAAAAGAGATCGCCGGTCAGTCCGAGAGGCTTGGCCGGCGGTCTTATTTTTAGTCTTATTTTTATTCTTATTAAGCTTCAAGCGCAAAAAACAGGCTCTTTTGAAAGCCTGTGTAATATATAAATTTTTATAAATTTTGAAAGCCCCTTCCTTTCGGAAGAGGCTTTCGGGGTCAAGATTCAATATGTACGAATGAGATTAGCTATATTGATTAGAGCTGCTTCTGGGCGTTGATCTTCACGCCGGGGCCCATGGTGGAAGCGGTGACGCAGGACTTGATGTACTGGCCCTTTGCAGATGCCGGCTTTGCCTTGATGATGGCGCCCATGAGGGCAGCGTAGTTTGCGTAGAGCTTCTCTGCACCGAAGCTGACCTTGCCAATGGGGCAGTGGATGATGTTGGTCTTGTCCAGACGGTACTCGACCTTACCAGCCTTAGCCTCAGTGATAGCCTGCTTGATGTTCGGGGTGACAGTGCCGGCCTTCGGGGACGGCATCAAGCCCTTAGGTCCGAGGACCTTACCGAGACGGCCGACGATACCCATCATGTCAGGGCTTGCAACGACGGTGTCGAACTCGAACCAGTTCTCTTTCTGAATCTTCTCAACGAGCTCCATGCCGCCGGCGTAATCTGCGCCAGCTGCGGTGGCTTCCTCAATACGCTCGGGCTTGCAGAAGCAGAGCACGCGAACGGTCTTGCCGGTGCCGTTGGGGAGGACGATAGCGCCGCGGACCTGCTGGTCTGCGTGACGGCCGTCAACGCCGAGCTTTACATGCAGCTCGACAGTCTCATCGAATTTTGCCTTGCTTGCGTTGCAAACAATGGCGAGCGCTTCCTGCGGATCGTAGAGTGCCTGCTTATCTATGAGCTTAGAGCTCTCTTTATAATTTTTACTTCTGAACACTTTGTTTTCCTCCTAAAAATGTGGTTGAGTCGGATGGATAAATCCTCCCACGTCAGGCGGTATATGCCTGTTTGCCGGGTCAGTCGCCTACGATGACGCCCATGGAGCGGCAGGTGCCTGCGATCATGCTCATTGCAGACTCGATGTCGGTGCAGTTGAGGTCGGGCATCTTCTGCTCTGCGATCTTGCGAACATCTTCCTTGCTGATGGTAGCGACCTTATCCCTCTGGGGGACACCGGAAGCGGTCTCGATGCCGCAGGCCTTCTTGATAAGCAGGGCGGCAGGAGGAGTCTTGGTGATAAAGGTAAAGCTGCGGTCGGAGTACACGGTGATGACGACAGGGATCATAAGGCCCATATCGTTCTTGGTGCGCTCGTTGAAGTCCTTAGTGAACTGACCGATGTTTACACCGTACTGGCCGAGTGCGGGGCCGACGGGGGGCGCCGGAGTTGCCTTGCCGGCAGGTACCTGGAATCTAACGTATCCTACTACTTTCTGTGCCATTTAAAGCACCTCTTTCTTATTATTCTTTGATTGCTTCGACCTGATCCAGCTCCAGATCCACCGGAGTCTCTCTGCCGAACATTGAAACGACGACGCGGACCCTGTTCTTGTCGGGCTCCAGCTCGTCCACGATACCGGAGAAGCCGGCCAGAGGTCCGTCATTGACCTTGACCTCATCGCCCAGCGCGTAGCCGACGACGATCTCCTTGTGTTCGACACCCAGGTCGTAGATTTCCTGCTCCGTCAGGGGGATAGCCTTGCCGTCCGAGCCGACGAAACCGGTTGCACCGCGGACATTGTGGATAAGATGCCAGCTCTCGTCCGTAAGTATCATCTTCACAAGCACGTAGCCCGGGAAGACCTTACGCTCTACGGACTTCTCCTTGCCGTCAACGATCTCGGTGACGGTCTCAAGGGGAATGTTGACCTCTCTTATCAGGTCTGTCATTTTGCGGTTTTCTGCGGCCTTCATCACAGCGGCCGCTACTGCGTTCTCATACCCGGAATAGGTATGAACCACGTACCATTTTGCTTCTTCAGCCATGTCTCTTATACCAGGTTTATCAGCGCTCTGACAAGCATCTGTGCCAGCTCGTCAAACGCCCATATAACCACTGCGGAAGACACCATCATTACGACGGAGACGAGCGTGTTGTTGAGAAGGGTTTTCGGTGTGGGCCAGATAACCTTTTTCAGTTCGCTCTTCATGTCGCGGAACCACTTGCCGATTCTCTTAAAGAAGCCGGGCTTAGTATCGTCCTTCTTGACGGCGGTGACAGGCTTTGCGGGAGCGGATTTTGTTTTCTTTTCTTCAGCCATTCTCACACATCCTTTCAGACTTACTTGGTCTCCACGTGCTTGGTGTGCTTTCTGCAGAAGGGGCAATACTTGTTGCGCTCCAAACGGTCACTGGTGTTCTTTTTGTTCTTGACCGTATTGTAGTTTCTCTGCTTGCATTCTTCGCATCTGAGGGTGATTTTGATCCTTGCGTCTGCAGCCATTCTTTCGGCACCTCCTATTTTATTTACCCGGATGATTCCGGGCATTGCCTCCCTGTTTTCGGGGCGCGCCCGGGCAGATCCCGGCCTCCGCATAAATGCGGGCAGCCACGGAAATCCGACCTTGCCGCACCCGTTCCGCCTCCGTTTATATTTTCATTCCGGGGCGTGACCTTTGAGATTAGCTTTCGCACACAAAAGCGCGCAAAAATAAAACCTCTCGGTCGACAGGTAATACATAATATAGCACAGCACCGCCCGTACGTCAATAAATATTTTCGGATTTTTCGCGGAAAATCAATGAAAATTCGCCTTTGTGATCTCATTCGTTCACATTCCCGTGATAGACAGGCTTGACAAGTTATTGTATAATAAGCCTGTTACAGCAAATGCCCCGCTGCCGTGCATCTTTTCGGCGGCGTATAAATAAAATTCAAAGGATGTGTCAGATATGAAAAACAAGATTGTCGCAGTACTTTTTATAGTCGTTTTCGTGCTTTTAATCGCTGTCGTGTTCTCCCTGCTCAATGACGGGCAGGATGTGAGCGACGTGGACGATGTCCGTCTCTCGACGAGTGAGACCTCTTCCGTCGTTGTCTCCTCCGTGCCGACAGCAGATACCTCTTCTTCCGCACTCGCCACGGCAGAGCCCACTCTGCTCCCGCTCCCGAGTGAAACTCTCGCTCCCACGGTTGCACCTACCGCAACTCCGGAGCCGACTCCGACCCCCGTTCCGGCAAACACCGAGCTCGGCAGCGGCACGTTCACCTCTGAGTCTCCGGTACAGGGGCTCAACCTCATCACCGACTGGAAGGCAACCACGGTTGATAACGACACCGTCTCCGTCACGGTAACCGTCAGCACCCAGTCCTACAGCCTCCACCTTGAGGCAAACCAGTCCCTCAAGGTCACCTTCAACGGCGAGTCTGTCTCTCTCAACACTCCTGCAGTCACCTATGACGGCACTGCGCTTGAGAAGAACGAGCTTGCAAGCACCACCTTCACCGTCAGTCTTCCCACCGGCAGCTCCAACTCCTACACACTCACGGCTGACTGGCACTTCGGCGGCACTTACATGAACACCGCCATTGAAAACCTCACCTGCACAGGCACTGTCTCTATTGTGAGATAAAAGATATAAAAAATAATCTCAACCCGCCCTTTATCGAAAGACAGAGGGCGGGCTTTATAACGCAGCGGTTGACTAAAGCCGCCGCGGCAAGTATACTTGTATAAGCTTATACTTTTAATAATCATGGGGTGACTCGATGCGCACGCAGCAGGAAATCAATGAAATAGTGCGGCTTTTGCTTGCAGAGTACCCGGAGGCGGGCTGCTCGCTCGATTACGGCAAGGATTACGAGCTGCTCTTCTCCGTGCGTCTTGCCGCTCAATGCACCGATGAGCGCGTGAATAAAATTACGCCTGCGCTCTTTGAGCGCTTCCCCACTCTTGAATCCTTCGCCGAGGCCGATGTCGCGGAGGTTGAGCAATACGTGCACTCCTGCGGCTTTTTCAGGGCCAAGGCGCGTGATATTGTCGCCTGTGCTCAGGTACTGCTCGAAAAATATAACGGCAAGCTTCCGCACACCATGGAGGAGCTGACGGCTCTGCCCGGCGTCGGGCGCAAGACCGCGAATTTAATTCTCGGCGACGTGTTTAAAATTCCCGGTTCTACCGTTGTGGACACGCACTGCATCAGATTGACCAACCGCCTCGGCATAGTCGACAATATGCGCGATCCAGTTAAAATAGAAATGGAGCTTCGCCGTGTTCTCCCGCCGGAGCATTCCTCTGATTTCTGCCACTGCCTTGTGCTGCACGGCCGTGCGGTCTGCGATGCGCGCAAGCCTGCGTGTGAGCGCTGCTGCGCGCGTCACCTGTGTCAAACTTTTTCCGGCTGATTTAATTTTTATTATTTTATTATAATATTCAAGGAGCTCTCTGCCTATGCCGTCACTCAAAGCTGCCGGGCGGCGCGACGTCGGTGCGGATCTCATCCGTCTGCTCGCGCTATCCTTTGTCCTCGGCGTGCATTTCTATACCCACTGTGATATTTACAATGCGGCTTACTCTGCCCCTGCATCGTTTGCCGTTGTCATACTGCGCACTGCCCTCACCCCGGCGCTGTCACTCTTCATCATGCTCAACGGTTATTTTCAGCGCAGAAAAACCGTCTCCGCAAGCTATTATCTCGGCATATTAAAGCTTTTGGAGCTGTATATAATCTGCGCCGTTGTTGAGCTCATATACCGTCATTTCTTTTTTGGCGAGGCTCTGACCGCCCGCAGCTTTTTCGGTGCTATCGTGAATTTCACGGCCTCTGATTACAGCTGGTATATTTTGCTCTATCTCGGGCTGTTTCTGCTCATTCCTTTTCTCAATCTCATGTATAACTCGATCAGCTGCCGCGGGCACAAGCGCATTTTGATATTCAGCCTTTTCATGCTCTCGGCTCTGCCCTTCTCGGCTCTGAATGCCTTTGTAAATCTCTGTCCCTACTGGTGGCAGAGGATCTGGCCTCTGATGTTCTATTTCATGGGGGCATATTTCGGTGAGTACCGGCCTCACGTCGGTGCCAAAAAGGCTCTTGTCTGGTTTTTCTCGGCGCTGCTTATATTCTCGGCCTTTAATTTCTTCGTGTATTCCGATGCATCGCCCGTCTCCATAAATTATGCGCAGGCATTTTTATATTCGCATGAGAGCCTGCAAAACGCCGTACTCACCCCGCTGCTCTTCCTGCTGATCACAAATCTTGATTTCTCAAACTGCCCGCAGTCGGTCTCATCTGCACTCGCGACAGTGTCAAAATACAGCTACGGCGTGTTTCTCTTCTCCTCCATGACGGACTCATTTATCTATCAGTGGCTGTGCATTCTCATTGCGGACAACCGGCTTCGCATTCTTCTGTTTCTGCCGGGCATCATTATTTCCGGCTCGCTCGCCCTGCTTCTGACATGGCTTGCAGATAAGCTCGTAAATCTGATTGACTCGTTCATCCGCCCGCTCGCCGCCCGCTTCTTCTCCTGGCTGTATCACATTCTGGCGCCCGACGCGGTTGAGTAATATTTATATTAGCAAGAAGGTTCATCACATATGAAAATAAAGCAGCAGAAGCAGATAAAGGCGTTTCTTCTCAATGAGCTCGGCCCCGAAGCCGGCGGCAAAGTATTCGCGCTGCAGGAAAATCAGCTGGGCGAAATCATAGTCAGCACTGAAGGCAAAACTGAAAATCAGATGAAAACCCTCGTCCAAACAATTCTCCCGCGTATTGCACTTTACAAGGCGCTGACCGAGAGCGGATTTTCGACAGACGAGGTAGATACGCATATACGAAAGTACATGCTCGACGTCGTCGCAGCGAAAAAGCACGCATCCACCGCGAAAATGGAGCACATCCCGGGTTTCTATGCAATCTACAGCCGCATATTTTTAAAAATCATGCGCACAACCGATCTTCAACAGAGCACGCAGCGTCTCGGTGAAAATTATTACGACATCACGATAACCCGCTGCCTGTGGCATACAGCCTGCGAAGAGAACAACTGCCCGGAGCTGTGCCCTCTCTTCTGCGATGTTGACGATGTGACCTACGGCGGCTTAAAAAAGCTCGGCTTCACCCGCACGCAGACTCTCGGCTACGGCGGCAGCTGCTGCGACTTCCACTTCTACAAAAAATAATCAATACCACGTAAACAGCCCGCAGGCAATTATAGTCTGCGGGCTGCGTGTCTTTTTCAGTATATACCGGCTTTCTCTGCTTCTCTCATCAGGCTCCCTCTCCGAGGGAGCTTATCTCACACTGCCGAGGTAGCCCTCAAGTATGATGCTTGCGGCCACGGCATCGACGGTGCGGCGGTGTGCGCGCTCCTTTTTTCCGGATGCATGGAGTATAGCGTGCGCCTCGATGCTTGAACGGCGCTCGTCCCAGAGAGTGACGGGGATGCCGCAGCCGTCCTCCAGCATTTTGGCGAACTTCCGGCTGATTTCCGCGCGTGGGCCTTCGCTGCCGTCCATATTTTTCGGCAAACCGAGCACAAAGCGCTCGACATCTCTCTTCTGCGCTTCGTCGATTATACGCGTGCAGGCGCGCTCCATATTCCATTCTTCCATTGTCCACGCCTCGCCGCAGATAAGTCCGGTCGGGTCGGAGACTGCAAGACCGATTCTCGCGTCGCCGTAGTCAATCGCCATTATACGCATGATTAATCCTCCGATATTGTTTTGGCTCGGTGTTCCCGCCGCTTCGCGGCGGGAATACTGTTCTTTTTGTGTTACAGGGAAGCTGCGTCGCAGCAGGAACGCTTTTTATTTCAGTGAAAAGCAGGCGCGGATTTCTCCGGCCATATACAAAGAGCCTGTGGCGCAGACCATTCCGTCATCTCCGGCTAGATCAGCTGCCGTTACTACAGCATCTCTGATGCTCTCGCATACGGTGACCGGCTTTCCGAAGTGCTTAAGTGCCTCGCCAAGCTCATCAGCCGGGAGCGCTCTCTCCCCGTCATAAGGCGTCACGCAGACATATTCATCTGCAACCGCGTTGAGTATTTCCGAGAGCGCTGCATAATCCTTGTCGCGCATCACACCTATGAGGAGAACGTGCTTTCTGTCCGGAAAATAGCTCTTTATATTCTCTGCCACCGTCTCTGCGCACTGCGGATTATGCCCGCCGTCCACGACAAAATACGGTTCATCCGAAACTATCTCGAAGCGCGCGGGCCATGCCACGGAATAGAAGCCGTGCTCAACATCGCCCGGATCCAGCTCCCAGCCCTTTTCGCGCAGCACCTGAATTGTTTCTGCCACAACCGCGGCGTTGCTGCGCTGATTGGCTCCCAGAAGCGGAATTGCGATCGGCTCGCCCTTATACGAGAATACCTGACCGTCGAGGCTGTCAAACTCACAGGAGATCTGCGCAAAGTCCGAAATGTGCAGCCTTGCCCCCTGTTTTTCGCATTGCTCACGTACAACATTCATGACGCTCTCGCTCTGCTGATACAGAACAACGTCGCAGCCCGGCTTTATTATCCCGGCTTTTTCATACGCGATTTTTTCCAGGGTATCGCCGAGTATTCCCGTGTGGTCAAGCCCGATGTTCATTATCACGGCGGCCTCCGGTGAAGAAATAATATTCGTCGCGTCAAAGCGCCCGCCGAGTCCTACCTCAAGCACCGCGATGTCGCACTTTTCCTGTGCAAACCAGCACAGCGCCGCCGCAGTTATCAGCTCAAACTCCGTCGGTTTCGACTCCATGGCATCCGCTATCGGCTTTATCTGCGTCATAAACTGCGCGAACTCGTCTTCCTCTATCTCCTTGTTGTTTATCTTCATCCGCTCCGTAAAGCGCATAATATGCGGAGATGTGAACAGTCCTGTTTTATATCCCGCAGTCTTCATCACGCTTGCCAGCATTGCCGATACGCTGCCCTTGCCGTTTGTTCCGGCGACGTGGATGTATTTCATGCCCTTCTGCGGATCGCCCAGCTTCTGCATGAGCTCCTCCATGCGTGAAAGCCCCGGCTCTCTCGTCATTCTCGGCGTACCTTCTATATATTCAAGCGCCTCTCTGTATTCCATTGCGTACCTCTTTTTCATCTGCGTATATTTTTATT
>CAVAPH010000068.1:0-11309 GCA_963590455.1 bacterium
TATATTCTCAGTCTTTCTTATCTTTATCGGAATTCTGCTCTTTGAAATTTGGTATAAAATCGGTTCGCAGCTCCATCGCGTGAAGGCGAATCTTCATCTGACTGGGCTTCTTGTTGAACATTGCAGTGCGAAGCTCATCATCGGGAACAAACTGGTAATATGTTCCGCAGAAGGCGTCAAACATCTGGCGGTCTTTCGGCGTGAATTTTTTAATGTAAAATATAAGACCGACAACTCCACCGGCGAAGAAGCCGACAATAAGATATGTCGCGCAGAAACGAAGAATGACAAATAAGATAACCGCGATGAAGATCAAGCAAACGACATCTGAAATAAGCGTATAACGCACTGCAGATTTGTCAATAAGGTTCTCTTCTGTATTTCTCATGCGATTTATGAGCGGTGAGGCAACCGTGAAGTTAAAAAGAAATTGCCTGACAAAAAGAAAAAACCAGAGCCAGCCGGCAAGGAATATCGCGCCGACCCACAATACCTTCATTTCCATCTACATATCTCCAATCTGTTGACGCATGTCATATGCGCCGAATTTATCCGAGCCATGGCGTTTGCTACGC
This sequence comes from bacterium, assembly GCA_963590455.1. Lineage (GTDB taxonomy): Bacteria > Bacillota > Clostridia > Oscillospirales > Oscillospiraceae > Limivicinus. Next base: position 576 of record CAVAPH010000068.1, read on the forward strand.
CATGCAAGTGTAAAGATAATAACACATTACACTGAATCTTTCAAGAATATTTATACGCTGCGTATTTTTCAAAAGAGAAAATACAGTACGGAGATGCAAAATTACATTGCATAAAATGCATATTTTTTACGAATACTCTTTATTTTTTTTGCATAACGTGGTAGAATACCGTGACATTATCTTAGGAGGATCACTATGGGCGAGAACTATATTACCTGCCGAGAAGCAAACGGCAGTATAAATATTTCTGAAGAAGTTATATCCACGCTTGTCAGGTCTGCAGTAACCCAGGTTGAAGGCGTTTCGGGCCTTTCCAACACATCCGGAGCAGAGCTTGTTGAGCTTATCGGCATTAAGACACTCTCCAAGGGCGTCAAGGTGCAGTTTGTTGATGATAAAATCGTTGTTGATGCGATAATTACCGTTTGCTACGGCTATAACATTATGGATGTTGCCAAGAACGTGCAGGAAGAAGTGCTCAATGTCGTTCTGACTGCAACCGGTCTTGAGAATGCGGAAGTAAATGTACATGTCTCTGGCGTTGCCTTTGACAATAAGTAAAGCGCGGAGGACGGATTGATGACAAGGTCTACAGCCAGAGAGATTGCAATACAGCTCGGCTTTGCAGCTGCAGCTAACGGAGTTTCAGCAAAAGAACTTTTTGACAGCTTCTTTTCTGAAGAGCATTACAGTACACTTGCGGCCGAGGATGAGCTGTTCAGCGAATACCCGGATGATAAGCAGCTTGAATATATCCGCACTCTGACTTCACTGATGGAAGAAAAGCGCAATGAAATAGACGCTTATATAGAATCTTACGCAAAAGGCTGGAGACCTGAGCGTATTTCTAAAACCGCACTTGCAGTTATGCGCTGCGCAGTGTGTGAAATTCTCTATGTGGAGGATGTTCCGGCATCTGTTGCAATCAACGAAGCTGTTGAGCTTGACAAGGGCTATGATGAACCGGACACTGTTGCTTTTGTTAACGGCGTGCTCGGCGGCTTTATGAGAGGGGAGTTTGCATCGGAAGCAGATGCAGCTGCAAAGGATGGAGACTAATACTCTTTCTGTTACCCAGCTAAATAACATCGTAAAGCAGCTTATAGACAATGAACCTGCGCTCTTCTCTGTGTGCGTCCGCGGTGAGCTTTCAAACTATAAAATATATCCGTCCGGGCATCATTATTTCACGCTCAAGGACAGCGAGAGCAGTATTCGTTGCGTAATGTTCAAGGGCAATGCCATGAAACTGCGCTTTCGACCTGAAAGCGGCATGGGCGTCACTGCGTTTGGACGAGTTTCTGTGTATCCGCGTGACGGGGCATATCAGCTTATATGTACGGGACTTATGCCGGAAGGTACAGGTGATCTTCAAGTTGCATTTGAGCAGCTGAAGAAGAAGCTGAGCGATGAGGGCCTTTTTGACAGAGAGCACAAGAAGCCAATTCCGCGTTACCCGGAAAAAATTGCAGTTATAACATCTTCTGCGGGTGCAGCCGTGCATGACATGATAAGAATACTCGGGCATCGCTGGCCGCTGACTAAAGTTATTCTTCTGCCTGTGAGAGTTCAGGGTGTTGAGGCCCCGCCGGAAATCGTTGGTGCAATCCGCTACGCAAACGAGTTTAAAGTTGCAGATGTGATAATAACAGGGCGCGGTGGCGGCTCTATAGAAGACCTTTGGGCATTTAACGATGAGCGCGTTGCGCGTGCAATATATGCCTCTGAAATACCGGTTATTTCCGCAGTTGGGCATGAACCAGATATCACCATATCTGACTATGTGGCCGATTTACGTGCCTCGACCCCGTCTAATGCTGCCGAACTTGCTGTACCGGACATTGCGGAATTTGAGGACGGTCTGCGCAGCTATGAGATTCGCGCTCAGCAGGCAATGACCAAAAAGCTCAATGCCCTTCGGGCAAAGCTCGACAGCTTGAGCGAAAAACGCGTGATGAGCGACCCGACTGCACAGATAAATGACCGGCGGATTGATCTGGATCGCTGCAGAGACAGACTCGTGTCAGCCGGTGAAAAAATGATTTCGGATAAAAAGCACGAATATGTACGTCTTGCGTCCTCACTTGATGCAATGAGCCCTCTCAAGGTACTTGCAAGGGGTTATGCAATAGTGAACGACAAGGATGAGCATAACGTGAAGAGCATAAAAGAAGTTAACATAGGCGATGAAATCTCGGTTCGCCTATCAGACGGTACTGCAGAATGTACCGTTAAAGGACTTGAAAGTCAGAAGTCCTTAAAATGAGGAGTAGAGTGTATGGCGGAAAAGAAGCTTAGTTTTGAGGAGTCTGTTTCCAGGCTTGACGAAATAGTGCGACATCTTGAAAGTGGAGATTTGCCCCTGAGTGAATCATTGGCCATGTTTGAAGAGGGGACGAAGCTTATCACACAGTGCAGCAAGATGCTTGATGCGGCCGAGCAGAAGGTCGTCAAGCTGAAGAAGGGACCGGACAGGGAGCCGATTGAGCTTCCGTTTGAGGATGAAGAGAAATGAACGAGAGAGAATATAAAGAGTTAGTGGATGCAGCACTTGAGAAGTGCTTTGCGGGCGCTGATAAGCTGCCGCAGGCTGGTCTTGTCGAAGCTATGCGCTACAGTCTTATGGCAGGCGGAAAGCGTATACGTCCGATGCTTGTGCTGGAGTTTTGCCGTGTCAGCGGTGGAGATATAAATGCTGCGCTTCCTGTTGCGTGCGCGATTGAAATGCTGCATACCTACAGCCTGATACATGATGATCTGCCATGCATGGATAATGACGATCTGCGCCGCGGACGGCCGACAAACCATAAGGTGTACGGCGAATGCGTCGCGACTCTTGCCGGTGATGCACTCCAGGCAGCGGCGTTTGAAACAATACTGAACAGCGATCTCCCGGCCGAACGACGTGCTGCCTGCGCAGGACTTCTTGCTTCAGCATCCGGTTATGAGGGAATGTGCGGAGGACAGTACCTTGACATGCTCGGCGAGGGACGTATTCTCAATGAGCAGGAGCTGACAGATATTAATTCACGCAAAACCGGTGCGCTTCTCACGGCAGCGTGCCAGATGGGCGTTGCCGCTGTAGGCGGGACTGAGCTTCAGCTTGCCGCAGCAGGGCATTACGGCGCTGCGATCGGTGCTGCGTTTCAGATAAGAGATGACATGCTGGATGTTCTGAGTACTGCAGAGGAGCTGGGTAAACCGATAGGTTCCGATGAGCAGGAGCATAAGAATACCTATATGGCGTTGAAAGGTGAAGAAGGCTGCCGCCGAGCAATTGAGGAACTGACAGGCAATGCAAAAATGGTGCTTGCAGATGCCTTTGATGACACGGATTTTCTTTGCCGTCTTGCTGATGCACTTGCAACGAGAAATAAATAATAAACCAGGGGTTTGTTTTGAGTATTATAGAGAGTATAAACTCCTCTGAAGATATAAAAAAACTGAATCCCGCGGAGCTTGATAAGCTCTGCGGAGAGATCAGGGAGTTTTTGATAAACAGTGTATCCAAAACCGGCGGTCATCTCGCGTCAAATCTCGGTACAGTGGAACTGAGTGTAGCGCTGCATAGGGTGTATGACAGCAAAGTGGATCGCATTGTATTTGATGTCGGGCATCAGAGCTATACACACAAGCTTATAACGGGCAGACGTGATATGTTTACGACACTCCGTCAGCATAACGGCCTTTCAGGTTTCCCAAAGCCGTATGAAGCTGATGACGATGCGTTTGTAACGGGTCACGCATCCACATCCGTATCTGTCGCCACTGGGATGGCAAGGGCGAGAAAATTCACCGGTGAAAAATATGATGTAGTTGCTGTGATAGGCGACGGCGCAATGACTGGCGGGCTTGCCTACGAGGGCCTTGAGGACGCCGCGGCAAGCGGTGAGCCGATGGTTATAATATTAAACGACAACAATATGTCCATAAGTCCGAACGTTGGGGGCATGTCAACGCTTCTGGGCACGATGCGCTATAAATCCGCATATATTAATTTTAAGCGCTGGTATAGGGCAGTATTCAGAAATTACCTGCCCGGGCTATATAAGACAAACCATGCAATAAAAGAGTGGCTGAAATCCTGGCTGCTGCCGGATAACATGTTCAGTCAGATGGGATTTGAGTATCTCGGACCTGTTGACGGACATGATGTTCAAAAGCTTGTGGATGTTCTAAAGCTGGCCAAAGATATGGAGCAGCCAGTTATTGTTCATATTCTGACCAAAAAGGGCAAGGGATGCAGCTATGCTGAGGAACAGCCTGATAAATACCATGGCGTAGGTCCGTTTGACGCAAAGACCGGTGATGTTGGAGCGTCAAAACCAAACTTTTCGGAGTGCTTTGGAAAAAGCATGTCTGAGTTTGCGGCGAGAGACAAACGTGTGTGCGCCATAACCGCGGCAATGTGTTCCGGCACGGGGTTATCGGAGTATGCAAAAAAGTTCCCTGATAATTTTGTGGACATAGGTATTGCTGAGGAGCATGCGGTTGCAATGTCTGCAGGCATGGCAAAGCAGGGGGCGCTGCCCGTATTCGCGGTATACTCCAGCTTCCTTCAGCGTGCTTATGATATGCTGATTCACGATGTATCGCTGCAGCAGCTCCATGTTGTCTTTGCTATCGACAGGGCGGGACTTGTAGGCAACGACGGTGAGACGCATCACGGTGTATTTGACATAAGCTATTTGAGCACCGTTCCGGGTATGACAATATTTTGCCCGGCAAGCTTTCAGGAGCTTCATGATATGCTGGAGTGTGCTATATTTAATACTGCAGGCCCGGTTGCTGTCAGATATCCACGCGGCGGTGAGGGAGAATATACCGGATGCTCTGTCCAGCAGGAAACTCTTGTACGTGAGGGCAGCGATGTTACTATCGTTTGCTACGGCACAATGATTAATAATGCCGTTAAAGCAGCAGAGTATCTTGAAAAAAGCGGCATCAGTGCCGAAGTTATTAAGCTTGGCATCATAAAGCCGAACAGCTATGAGCTTACGCTTAATTCGCTGAAGAAAACAGGCCGTCTTATCGTTCCGGAAGAGTGCTGTGACGCCGGCTGCATAGGTCGGCAGCTTCTGGCGCACTGCGCCGAAAATGGTATTGTTCCGGAGGCAAACGCACTCATTAATCTTGGTGACGGAATTGTTCAGCAGGGCAGCGTGAATGAGCTCAGACACGACTATGCACTCGATGCGCAGGGCATTGCCGAAGCTGCGGAAAAAATATGCCTGCCGGAGTTATATAACAAAGATGAAAAAAGTAAGACTTGATCAACTCGTTTTCGACTTAGGCCTCACAGAGAGTCGTGAAAGAGCGAAAACGACAATAATGAGCGGACTTGTGTTCGTTAACGGCCAGCGTGCAGATAAGCCTGGTATGTCTGTTGCGCCTGACGCAAAGGTTGAAATCCACGGTGATGCACTGCCTTTTGTGAGCCGTGGCGGATATAAGCTTGATAAAGCACTGAAGGTCTTTCCCGTTGACCCGAGCGGCCTAATATGCATCGACTGCGGCGCGTCCACCGGCGGATTTACGGATGTGCTTTTGCAGCACGGCGCTGCAAAGGTTTACTCCGTCGATGTTGGCTACGGACAGCTGGCATGGAAGCTGCGCAATGATCCGCGCGTTGTCAATTACGAACGCACAAATCTTCGCTATATTACAAGTGAACAGATACCGGAACTGCTTGATCTTGCGGTAATGGACGTTTCGTTTATTTCAATTAAGCTTGTGCTGCCTGCTGTAAAGCATCTTCTTAAGGAAAATGCGGATATAATCTGCCTTATCAAGCCGCAGTTTGAGGCGGGCCGCGAGGAAGTAGGCAAGAAAGGCGTTGTGCGTGACGTAAAAGTCCATGAGGAGGTCGTGCAGGGCATAATCGACTTTGCACCGACTATCGGTCTATCTGTACTCGGCCTCAATTTTTCCCCGATAAAAGGGCCAGAGGGAAATATCGAATATATTTGCCATATGAAAAATGCAGTGCTTCCGCAGGCGGATATAAATGCTTCGGCGGTTGTTGCCGCTTCGCATGAAGTTCTTTAAGAGGTGTGAGCTTATGATTGCGGTTTGCCCCAACCCGTTTAGGGATATTGACTTGAATATCACACGCCAGGTCACGGACATGCTGAATAATGCAGGCTTTGAAACTGCTGTTTGCCCTATTTTTGCCGATGATGAGCCGGGAATAATTCCGAGCGATATTAACGTTGTTAAGCTTGAGAACATTGCAGACAAGAGCAGTCTTATAGTCGTTATCGGAGGCGACGGAACAATACTCTCCGTTGCGAGAACTCTGCATGAGTATTCAATTCCGATATTGGGCGTAAATCTCGGCACTATGGGATTTATGGCAGCGCTCGAAGCGGATAATCTTCCGCTTATTCTTAAGGCTGCAAACGGAGAAATGTCTGTGAGCAGACGCATGAAGCTGGATGTTTCAGTTATCAGAGACGGCGTGATTGTGTGTTCTGACTGCGCACTCAACGATGCCGTTATTCACGGTTACGGCGATTGCATAAAACTCACTGCAAACTGCGGTGGGGATATTATAACTTCCTTTGCCGGTGACGGAATTATTCTTGCGACTCCTACAGGTTCTACAGGGTATTCTATGTCTGCCGGAGGGCCTATAGTAGAGCCGGACACTGAAAACATTATTATTTCTCCCATATGTGCACATATGCTTGGTGCGAGATCTTTTGTGTTGGATTCTACACGTGAGATTTATGTTACGGCAGAAAAGCTGCACGGCAGGCGCGCATATCTTGCCGTAGACGGTATTTCCGTATGTGATCTTGTGAACGGTGATACCATCAAGGTGAAACGCTCTGTACAGTATACGCCGATGGTAAATATGGGGTTGAAGAGCTTCTTTGATATTGCATACGAAAAACTAACTTGAGGTGGTTGAAAAAATGAAGCAGGGACGACAGAACGTCATTCTTGACATCATAACGCAGCAGGAAATTGAAACGCAGGGGCAGCTGATGGATGCGCTTGCCGCGCGCGGAATCAAAAGCACGCAGGCGACGCTTTCACGTGATATAAAAGACATGCGTCTTGTAAAAGAACTGGGGCCGAACGGAAACTACAGATATGTCGCGAAGAGCGCACCTGAGAAGGACGATTTAAGCCCTCGCCTGAAGACAATTTTCCGCGAGAGCATTGTTTCATACGATGTTGCTCAGAATTTGCTGGTTATTAAAACCTTGCCCGGCCTTGCCTCCGGCTGCTGCTCCGCACTGGACGGAATGGATGTAGACGGGCTTGTCGGTACACTTGCAGGTGATGACACCGCATTTATTGCCATGCGTGACAATGAAGCGGCACAGCGCTTCTTTCACGAGATAGAGCTATTGTTTTGACCGGTAAAGCCGGTGGGGAGTTTGCCGATGCTTAACGAACTTCACATTGAGAATATTGCCGTCATAGAAAAGGCGGATATATCTTTTGGAGCCGGGCTCAACGTATTAACCGGTGAGACCGGTGCAGGTAAATCTATTATTATTGACTCCATCGGCGCTGTACTCGGCGAGAGAGTCAGCCGTGATCTTGTACGCCGGGGCGCTGAAAAGGGCGTGGTTACAGCTGTGTTTGACCAGCCCGGCACTGATAAATGGCTGGAGGAAAACGAGATCGACTCTGACGGAGAGCTTATACTCCAGCGCAGAATAACAACTGACGGCAAGAGCAGCTGTCGCGTATGCGGCACGCCTGTGACCGCGGCACAGATGAAAGAACTTGCCGCAATGCTGGTTGATATACACGGGCAGAATGACGGACGCCAGCTTATGGACGAGCGCCGCCATACGGAGTATCTTGACAGCTTCGGAAAACTTGGTCAGGTGCTTGATGAATATCGCGGAAAATACCGTAAGTATTGCGAGATAAAAAAAGAGATCGAGTCTCTCACCATGGACGAAATTGAAAAAGAACGTCTAAGCGAGAGCTTGAAATATCAGATTGCCGAGCTGGAACGTGCAGACCTGAAGATAGGGGAGAGGGACAGCCTTACAGCCAGAAGAGATTTGCTGCGCAACAGCGAAAAGCTCACCGAAGCCCTTGAGGAGGCATTTAACGCCCTGTACGGCGGAGATGACAATGCAGTCTCAATGGCGCAAAACGCCGCTTATTATGCGTCCAGAGCCTCTGCTATAGCACCCGAGCTTGATAAGGCCGCGCAGGGAATAAATGATGCTGCCTTTGCACTTTCGGATGCTGCGGAGACGATACGCGATTTCAAAGACAGTCTTGATTTTTCGCCCGAGGAATATGATGAGCTTGAAAGCCGTATTTCTTTGCTAAATAAGCTCGAAAGAAAGTACGGCAGATCCGATGAAGAGCTGATTGCGTATCTCGATGAATGCCGTAAGAAACTTGATGATATAGAGTATGCGGATGACAGGCTTGTAAAGCTTGAAAGAGATCTGGCTGCTCAGGAAAAGATATGCATTGCCGCCGCAGAAGACTTGGAAAACAAACGCAGAGAATGTGCAAAAAGGCTTGAAGTACGTATTGTTGAACAGCTGCGTGAATTGAATATGCCTTCGGTGCGTTTTGCTGTAGAGTTCGTCCCGATTGGTGGGGAACCCGGGTTTGATTCACAGGGCAGCGAGAGAGCGCGTTTTATAATGTCGGCGAATGCAGGAGAAGAGCTTGGCAGAATAAGCAAGATTGCCTCCGGTGGTGAATTGAGCCGAATAATGCTTGCAATGAAAAATGTCTTTGCGGAAAACGACCCTGTAGGCACGCTCATCTTTGATGAAATCGACACCGGTGTGTCAGGTATTGCGGCTCAGCGTGTAGCAGAGAAGCTTTATTCCGTTTCATGCGGAAAGCAGGTAATGTGCGTGACACACTTGCCGCAGATTGCAGCAATGGCAGACAATCATTATCTCATTGCAAAGCATGAGGAGAACGGCAGAACGTATACGCAAATTTCTCAGCTTGACCGTGCCGGCCGCAGGCAGGAGCTTGCAAGGCTTCACGGCGGCGATGTTGTGACTGCAACCACGCTTGCCAGCGCTGAAGAGCAGCTGGCAGCGGCGGAAAAATATAAGCAGAATCCATGATCCTATGAGGAAAAAGAAGGGGGTTATTTGAGTGGGGATCAAAGAAGAAGCAACTCGTCTGCATCAGAGCGGATACAACTGTGCGCAGAGCGTTCTTTGTGCCTGCCGCAAGTATACGGGCCTTGACGATAAAACTGCTCTGGCATTGTCCGCCGGCTTCGGCGGCGGCGTGCGCTGCGGCGAGATCTGCGGCGCAGTCAGCGGAGCGGTAATGGCAATCGGTCTTGCTTACCCGTTTAATGATGCTGCCGATGCCGAGGCTAAAAATAAAATTGCGGCTTTGACCAAACAATGCACAGGACAGTTCAGCAATGAGTTCGGCTGCATAAGATGTCTGGATCTTAAACGCAGCGGACACGGCTGCGGAGAGCTCATTGAATATGCCGCTGATATGGCGGAGAATATTATTCAATCTAATAAATAAAATTTAATCTAAACAGGAGAACAGATATATGGGTATTTACGAGGAACTTGTCGCGCGCGGTCTTATCGCACAGGTGACAAATGAAGAAGAAATTCGCGAGCTTGTTAATAATGGCAAGGCAACATTTTACATCGGTTTTGACCCGACGGCGGATTCGCTGCACGTTGGTCACTTCATGGCTCTGTGCCTTATGAAGCGCCTGCAGATGGCCGGCAACAAGCCTATTGCACTTATTGGCGGCGGCACCGGACATATCGGTGACCCATCCGGACGTACGGATATGCGCAACATGATGACGAAGGAAACCATAGATTATAACTGCGCCTGCTTCAAAAAGCAGATGGAGCGTTTTATCGAGTTCGGCGAAGGCAAGGCACAGATGGTCAATAATGCGGACTGGCTGCTCAATCTGAACTACGTTGATTTGCTGCGCGAGGTCGGTGCATGCTTCTCCGTCAATAACATGCTTCGTGCCGAGTGCTATAAGCAGCGCATGGAGAAGGGACTCAGCTTCCTTGAGTTCAACTACATGATCATGCAGAGCTATGACTTTTACTACCTCTTCCAGCACTACGGCTGCAACATGCAGTTCGGCGGCAATGACCAGTGGAGCAACATGCTCGGCGGTACTGAGCTTATCCGCAAAAAGCTCGGCAAGGATGCTCATGCAATGACAATCACTCTGCTTCTCAATTCAGAGGGCAAGAAAATGGGCAAGACTGCATCCGGCGCAGTGTGGCTTGATCCGAACAAGACAAGTCCTTACGAGTTCTACCAGTACTGGCGCAATGTTGAGGATGCTGATGTCCTCAAGTGCATCCGCATGCTGACATTCCTGCCGCTTGAGCAGATCGATGAGATGGATAAGTGGGAAGGCAGCCAGCTTAACCGCGCCAAGGAGATACTTGCCTATGAGCTTACCGCTCTTGTTCACGGCGAAGAAGAGGCAAAAAAGGCTGAGGCAAGTGCAAAGGCGCTGTTCGGCGGTGCTGGCGACAGCGAAAACATGCCGTCAACCGAGCTCACCGAGGCTGATCTTACTGATAGCAGCATCGAGCTGATGAATCTTCTTGTTAAGACCGGACTTTGCACGACAAAATCCGATGCACGCCGCAATATCCAGCAGGGCGGCGTTACCGTCAATGATGAAAAGGTGACCGACATCGGCAAGACCTACACTTCCGACGACCTCAGCAAAGGCATCATCATCCGCCGCGGCAAAAAGAATTACCA
>CAVAPH010000069.1:0-11178 GCA_963590455.1 bacterium
ACATAGCTGCCTCCAAGTGCAAGGTTTTTCGGCGTTTTTTGAGTTTTTCCATGCACTTATTATACCACATGCAGCTCTTTCTTGCTTGAAAAGTTGCCAGCTTTCGGCACTTTTTTAAATATTTCTTATTTGTTCAGCAGGCATTATATAATAAGCTCGAATTTTTTTCCATATAAATCTTGACCTTTGAATAATAATCTGCAATAATACGGCAGGATAAATAATTATGCACGGAGAACCGAGAATACATGTGTGATATAGAAAAAGCAAAAGAGCTGCTCGCCGAGGGCGGCTATACCTGTGTTGCCTGCAAAGGGGAGAAGACGTATACAAGCAGTATGCGCGGTGTAAAGCCGCTGCTGAATCTCATTGACAGCGGAAAGAAGCTCACCGGCTACAGTGTGGCGGATAAAGTTGTCGGCCGCGCGGCAGCTTTCCTGTATGTTGAGCTTGAGGCGCAGTTTGTCCATGCCAACATAATCAGCCGCCCAGCCCTGGAGGTCTTTATTCAGTACGGCATCCCCCACAGCTACGACACAAAGGTCGACGCCATTGTCAACCGGACAAATACCGGCCCATGCCCCATGGAGAGCGCCGTGTGGAATATAGACACCCCGCGCGAGGCTGAGCACGCCATACGCCAAAAGCTTACGGAGCTTGCGGAAAACTGAATTATATAACACGAATCAATTCTGCAGGGAAAATTTACACTCCCTGCAGAATTATTATATTATCACGACAAAAATGAGATAAACATATTGACATGTGACAAAAATGTGTATAAACTGTAGTAAACGGTAGAGGCCTATGAAAATGAGCTCGATTTTTTTGCAGATGAATTTGTAACTGTGGAAGAGAACGGTAATACGGATAATGTTACAGTGAAGGACGATGTAAAAGCTACTTTTGAGATTGATACTGACGAGTACGTCGAATGATGAATACGCTTCTCTGACAGAATAACAGGAAATTTTCAAAGCCGGCCCGTATGATGCGGGTCGGCTTTTGCGTGCTGTGTTTATTTAATAATATTTATTTTTATTGCTTAGCGCGTTTGCTGCCTATTAAATACGAGAGCAGGAACGCCAGAAGATCCGCTGCAACGATGCTGGCACCGGTCGGCGTTTCGAGAAAATACGAGGCTGTGATGCCGATAATAAAGCATATCACGGAGATCACGGCGGCAGTAATCACGACGGAGAAAAAGCTTTTGCACACTCTCATCGCGGAGAGCGCGGGGAAAATAATAAGGCTGGATATGAGCAGCGCGCCCATCATCCGCATGCCGAGCACCACCGTGATTGCCGTGAGTACAGCGATAAGCGTGTTGTAAAGCTCCGTATTTGTCCCGGTTGCGCGGCTGAAGTCCTCATCAAAGGTGACGGCGAAAATGCGCGGATAGAGCAGCACAAAGAGCGCAAGCACAGCCAGAGAGAGTATCACGCTCAATACGGCGTCGCTCTCGCTGAGAGAGAGTATGCTGCCGAACATATAGCTTGATACCTCCGTGTTCATGCCCGTTGTGAGCGACACGGTTATAACGCCGATTGCAAGCGCACTGCTGGATATTATCGCAATTGCAGAGTCGCCCTTCACCTTGCTGCTCTTGCGCAGACGCAGCAGAAATATTGCTGCGATCACAACGACAGGCACTGCCACAGCCAGCGGCGCCAGACCCAATGCCGATGCGACTGCAAGTGCGCCGAAGCCGACATGCGACAGTCCGTCGCCTATCATGGAATAGCGCTTGAGCACCAGCGACACGCCCAAGAGTGCTGCACACAGCGACACGAGTATGCCGACTATCATGGCCCGCTGCATGAAGTGGTAAGAGAACATGTTTATAATTTCGCTCATATTCGGCTGCCTCCCAGAAAACGGCGCGCAAGGCTGCTCTCTTTATACTCGGCGGCAGTTCCGAAGAAAAGCTGCTTGTGGCCGAGATGAAGTATTTTCGTGGCGTAGCGCACGGCCTCGTGTATGTCGTGAGAGACCATGATCACGGCGATGCCGTCGCAGAGGTTGACGAGCTTTATCAGATTGTACATCTCCTGCGTTGCAATCGGGTCAAGCCCCGTTACAGGCTCATCGAGAAGCAGAAGCTTTTTTGTCGCGCACAGTGCGCGTGCCAGCAATACGCGCTGCTGCTGCCCGCCGGAGAGCGCCTGATAGCTCTCGTTTTTCAGGTTTTCTATGCCCATGCGCTCAAGATTCATATCAGCGCGCTCGCGCTCCGCTTTCCCGTAGCGCATGCGGCCGCCGAGAGAGTTAAGGCAGCCGGAGAGGACAACCTCATAAACACTTGCAGGGAAATCACGCTGAGTCTCACTCTGCTGAGGGAGATAGCCGATCTCTGTCGGCCGCAGCCCGTCGCCGAGGCTTATGCTGCCGCCTGACGGTGCTTTTAAGCCGAGCAGTCCCTTCATCAGTGTGGATTTGCCGGAGCCGTTTTCACCGACTATGCACAGGTAGTCGCCTTTTTCCAGCTCAAAGTTTACGCCTTCGAGAACAGTCTTCCCGTCATATGCAAAGGAAAGATCACTGCTTTTCATTATTGCCATCAGCCCAGCGCCTCCTTTACGTTTGCTAAATTCCGCTCCATCAGCTCGTAATAGCTCACGCCCTGCGCGAGCTCATCGGCGGTGATGTTGTGGCAGGAGTGAAACAGCAGCTTTTCACAGCCGGTCTCCTCGCATATGATATCCGCCATTTTTTGATTCGAAAACTCTATGTAAAACACAGCAGGTATATCTTCCTCACGTACCTTGTCGATAAGAAAAGCGACCGTGCGCGCCGAGGGCTCCGCATCGTCCGCGCAGCCGAGAAAGGCGGCATAGTAATCAAGCCCGTATTCTTCGACAAAATAACGCACGGGAAATCTGTCGGCAAAGATCAGAGTTTTGCGCGTGCCGTTTTCAACGACGCTGCGAAAGCTCTCGTCAAGCTCGCGGAGCTTTGCGGTGTATTCTGCGCAGTTATTCCGGTAATATTCCTCACCGTCAGGGTCTATGGCGCACAGCCGTTCACAGACCGCGCTGCATATTAATATTGCGTTTGCGGGCGAGGTCCATACATGCTCGTCGTACTCAATCTCGTCCCCGTCGTCCTGATCATGCTCATCATGTCCGCGGCTGAGTATCCCGCCGGTCTGCATGCCGTCCTTCGTCTCCTCCTCGAGCGCCTGCACGCAGTCAAGCATGTACAGCGTTTCGACAGGGGAATCAAGCCCCTCGGTCACGGTGTCAAGCCATGCCTCGCTCTCGCCACCGTTTGCAACCAACAGATCGCAGCGTCCGAGCAGAAGTATGTCCTGCGGAGTAGGTTCATAGCTGTGCGACTCAGAGCCCGGCGGCACCAGCAACGTGACATTGACGCGCTCCCCGCCGATCTCGCGCGCAAAATCGTATGCCGGGAACACTGTCGCCGCAATGGTCAGTCCCGCATCGTTATCAGCAGCAGTATCTCCGACTGCGCATCCGGAAATTCCGAATGCAAAAATCAAAACAAAGCAAAATGCGATAAATCTCTTCATTTCCACCCGTAAAGGGACAGGTAAAGCAAATATGCCTGTCCTCAATGATATTTTATATATCATACAACAATGCCGAAATTCGGTCAAGAAAGAATAATTTCTCTCACTCCAGGTTAAATAAAAGCCGGAGTGCTGATCCAAATTTCAGTCACTCCGGCATGCGTATTTATTTTATATATTCAGGCACGGAGTCTTTTCCTATCTCTTATGCGTCGGTCGATGCAGTCATAAAGATACGAGAGCCCTATTGAGATCGCGCCGCAGCCAAAGAAAAATATCGGTTTGCATTGATCCAGGCTCAGTCCTGCCCGGTCAAGCAGCATATATGTGGCCCGTATTAAATTCTGATGGATGAGAAAGAATGCGGCACTGACGTTCCCGAGAAAGATTGTGACGCGGTTTGTCAGCAGACGCGGTATAAGTCCTTTGCCGACAGCGAAGAGATATACGAGCACGCACGATGCCGGCAGAAAGAAAACGGCCGAGGTGAGAGTGCGCACGTAGGGAACAGTAGTAAAGCGGCGGTAGAGCAGTATTGCCCCAACAGAAAGAACAGCGGCGAAAATCTCAAGCAGCAAAGACGCGGTGCGGCCTTCGCATTCGCCGTCCTTTCGTGTGAGAAATATACACCCGAGCACACATCCGGCAGTGAAATCGAAGCAGCGTGTAATCGGAAGAGTATATCCGTACCAGTTGGTATAGGCTTCGTCAACACAGCCAAAGAAATGAATGCTGACAGGTGCACCGGTGAATGCGAAAAGAGCCTGACAGAGGATTAATACGGCGATGGCGATAAAGGCGCTGCTCCGGCTTTTCAGGCGCTTGACAAGGTGCAGAATATACGGGAAGGCAAAGTACAAAAACAGCGACACGGACAGATACCAGGCAACGCCGTTTAATGACTGTGCATAATCCGTCAGCCAGGTCTGCACAAGCAGAAGATTCGCAACCGTCTCCGTGACAAGATACGCCGCGTCATGCCCGACGTATATATCCAGAGCCAGAATAGGCAGCATGGTTAAAACGTGCAGAGGATAAAGCCGGCTGATTTTCTTTATCGAAAAACGCGCGCAGGCAAGCGGCGAGAGCGACATAGGCTCTCGGGTGATATAATTGCAGTACATCAAGAAACCGGACATCACGAAAAAGACCGAAACGCCGCTGTATTCAATATACTGTGCCAGATAGCAGTGGTGTACAAATATACTCAGGCAGGCGAGAAATCTCAGGGTCTGCAGAGAGTCAATCTTTCTTTTCATGTTAACAAAAAATGCTCCTATGCATGCTGGTTTATGCTGCACATTATAAATGAATACCCCCGAAAGTGCAAGTATGCGCCGAAATGCGGGAAAGCGGAACTTTACGGCAAATTAACCGTCCTTATGAATAAAAGCTTTATGAAAGTTTAACGATTTCTTAGATTGTTATTTTAAACTCCCTATGCTATAATCAAAAAGCTAAAACGAAACTTGGAGATTTTTATGATATCTTGGCTGACAAGTACTACGGTCGGTAGGTTTATTGCTACTTTTCTCATTTCGATGGTCCCGATTATAGAGCTGCGCGGCGGCCTGCCCTATGGTATTGCTTTCGGGCTTGATTATCCTCTGGCGCTGACGGCGGCAGTACTCGGAAACATGCTGCCGGTCCCGTTCATAATAGTATTTATTAACCGCATTTTTCACTGGATGCGCCAGCGCATACCGAAGATGGATAACTTTATTACAAAGCTTGAGAACAAGGCACATCTCAAGGGCGAAAAGGTGGAGAAATACGGCCCAATTGCGCTTATGCTCTTTGTGGGAATTCCGCTTCCCGGCACGGGGGCGTGGACTGGCGCACTTATAGCGGCTCTGCTCGATATGAAGCTTAAAAGCGCGTGGCCGTGCATCTTTCTCGGCGTGCTGATGGCGGCGGCAATAATGACGGCACTTACGTTCGGCGTAATTCATATTCTGTAAGAAATAAAATATATTATTCACGACCGGTGCAGCTTTTTGCGCCGGTCGCATTGTTTACATTTTTCTCTTGGAATTACAGGGAAAAGGCTGTATAATATATAAGTTAAACTGGGGTAATTATGGGAACAACAGAATGTATTAAATCTGACGGAGGGAAAGACATGAAAAGGGAATTTCACGAAATGCTCAAAGATCACGGCAGAAATGCAATGCCCAATGTGCTTCTTGCATCGGCAGAGTGTGCACCGCTTTCAAAGACCGGCGGGCTTGCGGATGTGGTCGGCACACTGCCGAAATCCCTGGCAAAGCTCGGAATTGATGCACGCGTTATTACACCGTATCATCGCGTAATAAAAGAAAAGTATGCCGACCGGGTAGAGCATATGTTCTACTTCTATGTTGACCTCGGCTGGCGTCATGAGTATGCAGGCATAGAGAAGCTGGAGCTTGACGGCATCACAATCTATCTTGTGGACAGTGAACGCTATTTCGGCGACAGAATTTACCGCGGCGGATATGATGAAATCGAGCAGTACGCGTTCTTCTGCCGCGCCGTTCTCAACGCCATACCGAACCTCGGCTTCACGCCGGACGTTGTACACTGCAACGACTGGCACACGGCGATGATCCCGATGCTTGCCCGCACACAGTATTCAGGCGCGATGCAGGAGAATCTTAAATTTCTGCTGACAATTCACAATATCGCGTTCCAGGGCAAGTGCGGCTTTGACTTCGTGCAGGATCTGCTGGGTGTAGATTCAAAGTACTACACATCAGAATTCATGGAGCTTTACGGCTGCGCAAACTTCCTCAAGGCAGGCTGCGTATTTTCACATAAGATTAATACCGTCTCACCGAGCTATGCGTGGGAAATTCGTACGCCGTATTTCGCAGAGGGACTTGTCGGCATACTCAATGCGCGCTCAAACGATCTCTCCGGCATTATAAACGGAATAGACAAGCAGGTCTTTAATCCAAAAACAGATGATAAAATCCCGGCACATTACGACAGGGGCCACCTCGGCGGCAAGGCACGCTGCAAGGCCGCACTGCAGGAGCAGCTCGGTCTTGAGCAGAGACCGGAGGTGCCGGTGTTTGCAATGGTTACACGCATGACGGAGCAGAAGGGCTTTGATCTTGTAACCTGCTCCATAGATGAGCTTATGAGCCATGAGGATATGCAGTTTGTGCTCCTCGGCACCGGTGATGAGCGCTTTGAGAACTTTATGCGCGGCGCACAGGAGAGATATAAAGGCAGACTTTGCGCATATATCGGATACAACGAGGCGCTCTCGCATCTCTATTATGCCGGCAGCGACTTTTTCCTCATGCCGTCGCGTTTTGAGCCCTGCGGACTGAGCCAGATGATCGCAATGCGCTACGGTTCTCTGCCGATAGTGCGTGAAACCGGCGGACTGCGCGATACCGTGGTGCCGTACAACATGTACACCGGCGAAGGTACCGGCTTCTCATTTGCCAATTACGATGCGTGGGAGCTGCGCAACACGGTGCGCCGTGCCCTCGGCGCATGGCAGGATAAGAACGTTATGAACGGGCTTATCTCAAACGCAATGCAGGCCGATTTCGGCTTTGAAATATCTGCACAGGAGTATGCAAAGCTGTACATATGTATGCTGTAAACAATTCGGCTGCCGAATATAAAATCTGCTTCGGCGGCAATTACAAAGAGCGTTGGTCAAATGACTATACGCTGTCAATAGAATACAGCGGCCGCCGCGAGGTCACGGCTAAACTGCAGAACGGCAGCTGGCATGCCGTCGACGGTGATAAGGAGCTGGCAGCGCTTCTTGAGTCGGATGCTTGCCCACAGCTCACACGGCAGTATTTCGAGGCGGCGGCAACTGCGTATCATGCGGCAAAGGACTGCCTGCACAGAGGGCTTACGCTCGACAGACTGTGCGAGTGCTTTCACAGCGAAGGCAACCCGCTCGTCGCGCCGGAGCTAATGCGCCTTTTAATGGATGACTGCGGCTTTGCCATGAATACGGCCTTTAATATCACGGCGCACTGCTGCAGCGATATCCGCTGTGACGGGGCAGATACCGATGAGATCTATGCCCTGCAGCCGCGCACTGCGCATGTTGTGAGCCTTTTGCGCTCGGCTGCGGCAGGCGGTATGATCTCCGTCATGTACGACTCAAGACTCGACTGCTGCCGCCGGCCGTTTGGTGCGGTTTGCTGCGGGGATGAAGTGCTTTTGTCGTTCCGTGTCCTTGCAGGGAGTGTGCGCAATGCGACATTGATTGTCAGCGGCGATGCCGGACGTACGGAATATCCGATGGAATGCACGGCAAAGGCCTGCACTGTACGCTTCACAGCGCCGGACACACCATGCGCACTCTGGTATTTCTTCCGCATAGAGACGGAGAACGGCACACACTGGATCTGCCCGGATGCAACGGGCTTTATCGGACGCACCTACGGCAGAGAGAGCGGGGCGTTCAGACTCACCGTGTTCATGCGCGGCTTTGACACGCCTGCCTGGTTCAGGCGCAGTGTGATGTATCAGATTTTTCCCGATCGTTTTGCCTTTTCCGACGATGACACGGCAAAGCGCGGAGTGGAGTATCACCGATCACTCGGGCAGAAGGCAGAGCTGCACGCGAGCCTTGATGAGCCCGTGCGCTGGTGGCCGCGGCCGGATGAAAAGGACTACAGCCCTGATGATTTTTACGGCGGTACGTTTAAGGGAATAGAGCAGAAGCTCGGGTATCTCAAGGAGCTGGGCATAAGTGTGCTCTACCTCAATCCGATTGTTGAGGCGCGCTCAAATCACCGCTATGACACCTCAAACTATATGCGCCCGGATCCGATACTCGGTACGCAAGAGGACTTTGAACGACTGTGCACTGAGGCGGAGAAACTCGGCATACGCATTGTACTCGACGGAGTGTTCTCTCATACCGGCGCGGACAGTGTTTATTTCAACAGATATGCAAACTACCCGGATGTCGGGGCGTGCCAGGGAGAAGACTCGGAATATTACAGCTGGTATGATTTCAAGAGCTTCCCGGATGATTACCGCTGCTGGTGGGGCTTTAAGGACCTGCCGGAGGTGAACGAAAATAATCCGGGCTGGCAGAACTATGTGATAACCGGTAAAAACAGCGTCGTAAAGACCTGGCTGCGCCGCGGTGCTGCGGGCTGGCGGCTTGATGTTGCGGATGAACTGCCGGATGAGGCGCTCGCGCTTATCCGCGAGGCTGCAAAGCAGGAAAAACCGGATGCACTTATTCTCGGCGAGGTCTGGGAGGATGCGGTTATAAAAGAGAGCTACGGCAAGCGCAGAAATTACGCTCTTGGCTACTCTCTCGACTCCGTGATGAATTACCCGTTCAGAAACGCCGTGCTCGCCTTTTTCCGCTGGCAGCTTGACGCATACGGACTTCGTGATTTCCTCATAGGTCAGCAGATGAATTACCCGCGGCCTATGTACTACTCACTGATGAATCTCCTCGGCACTCACGATGTGGAGCGTATACGTACGGCCCTCTGTGTAGATTTTAATATACGTGACCTGAGCCGTGAGCAGCAGGTTCAGCTCAAGTTCTCACAGGATGCGCTTGAGAGAGCCGTTGAGACAGAAAAGCTCTGCGCCTGTATACAGTTTGCCGTCCCCGGCGTGCCAAGCATATATTACGGGGATGAGCAGGGAATGTGCGGGGTCTGCGACCCGTTCAACAGGCTGCCATTCCGCGAGGAATCGAAGGAACTGCACGACTGCTGTGCAGAGCTTGCAAAGATAAGAAACAGTGCACCGGCACTCAGCACCGGCGAAGCAGTGTTCATGGCGGACAACGCGAATGTGCTGATGGTGCTGCGCTATATCAGAAATAACAGAGATGCTTTCGGACTTGAGGCGGAAAACGGAGTATATCTTGCCGTAATCAACCGTGGTGCGAGTGATTGTGCTTTCACGGCGGATTGCAGCGCTGCAGGTCTTGGCGAATATTCGAATATTATACCCGCAAGGAGCGGACATATTTTCAGGCTCGCTTGAGCGAAAGGCAGATGAACCATGGAGAGAAAAACGGCAATGTGCGATGTACTCGCCTTAAAACTCGCGCAGTCGGCAAGAGATAATATCCTGCCGACGATATCGTGCATTGTTTCCGGCCTTGCAGCGTATCTCTTCGTGTTCACAAACAAGCTTCTTAATCTCGATGAGATAGCAGGGCTTTTCGGCAAGGGCGAATCAATCAGCTCCGGCCGCTGGGCACTTGCGCTGACAAGCTATATTTTCCCGGATGTGTCGCTACCGTGGTTTAACGGCATCTTATCGCTTTTAATGCTTACGGCGGCAGTTTTGCTGATACTGCACGTGTTTGAAATAAAAAACACGCTGCTGCGGCTGATCATCCCGGCGCTGATAATCACGTTTCCTTCGCAGACGGTGACATTTACATATATGTTCACCTGTGCCCCGTACGCGCTCGCTGTGCTTCTGGCGGCAGGCTCCGTTTATCTTACGCTGTGCAGATCGGATAAGCTCGGATTTGCCGCGGGCTGTGTGCTTCTGACGCTTTCACTCGGAATATATCAGGCGTATCTCTCGATCGCGGCGAGCCTTTATGTAGTATATCTCATAAAGCGCACAATAGAGGGCGATTGGCAGCTCAAGCGCATAATCCGCTGCGGCTTTACGGCCCTTGCTGCGATGGCCGCGGCTCTGGTCCTGTATTATGTTATAAACAAGCTTGTCATGCTTGCGACCGGCACCGAGTATAATTCATATGCCGATGCAAGCTTTCAGACGGATATAAAATCCGTGCTTTTCGGCGTGCGTGTGGCATTTACGGCATTCCTCGGCTATTTTTACAAGGGCTATTATCACCTTGTCGCAACGGAAATGTCCAAGTATATGCACTATGTGCTGCTTATTATTCTGGGAATAGAGCTTGTGGCCTGCTTTTTTAAGCAAAAAGAAAAGGGCAGACGCTCTCTTCTGGCTGCACTGATCATTCTCTTCCCGCTGAGCGTGAACTGCCTGTATATAATTTCCGCACAGCGCCACACGCTTATGCTCTACAGCTTTGCGTCGCTCTATATTCTCGCGGCGGTGACGGCTGAAAGCCTGATGAAGGATCGCCGTATCCCGTGGCGCCGTTGCCTGTGCGCCGCGCTTGCGGTAATTGCTGTGTGTAATATATTTTACGCAAACAAGCTGTATCTGAAAATGAAGCTTGAGTATGAAAATGCATACAGCTTCTATACAGGCGTCATAACAAGAATAAAAGAAACACCCGGCTATGATGAAAACACGATGGTGCTCATTACGGGTGAGGCGCATGAACTGCTGCATGAGTCAACGGAGATTGACACCTCCGATCTTGTGGGCGTCATGGAGGGGCTAATAAACATATACAGCCGCGACGATTTCTTTACCTACTATGCCGGCTTCTCACCACCGACCTTCGATTGGGCACAATGGGATGCAAGCGGCGCATCCGAAGAGCTCGAATCAATGCCGATATACCCCGACGACGGTTCTGTAAAGAAAATCGGTGACTTTATTGTGGTTAAGCTGGGGTAGAAGAGGGAAATATAAGCAATAACACAAAATATCAAACAAGCGGAGAGAATGGCAAGTGATTAAAATCAAAACGGAAAAACTCAATAGCTTCAGCCGGTTCTGCGCGGGGGCGATATGTGTTATCGCTTTGC
>CAVAPH010000070.1:0-11109 GCA_963590455.1 bacterium
AATTTCGTTATTTTTGCAGAAATTTTCGAGTAATTTTTGTGGAGATTTTAGGGGGGTGGGTATTATTAGCTTTTCCCCGTAACGTTCCCTATTTCTCCGTGTATACACTGTCGGAAAGAGAGTTTTCCGTTCGGTGCTGATTTGCACTGTTCTATCTATTTTAATATAAACGGAGGAATAATCATGATATCGGAAAAACGTGTGGATGAGATACTCAAGGCTCTTGGCAATGATCAGCTGCGTATTAAAAGGCTTGCGGAAATGGGCGTGGAGTCCGCGTCGGCAAAGCTCCGGCGCGAGGGCTACGACATAAGTGCGTCAGAGCTCGTGGAATTCGGCGAATATTTTCGCAGGCTTGCGGAGCTGCCCGTAAACGGAAGTGATGAACTCAGTGAGCAGCAGCTGGAGGACATATCTGGCGGATTATGCGGCGCTGATATTTTAAGCCGCTTCTCGGATATATGAGGCTTTACGAATACGCATTGAAACTTAAAAGGCGAAATAATATTAGATTAAAAAGGGAGAGCCGTCCGACTCTCCCTTTTAATAATTTAATAATATAAATTTATTTGCCGAGATCTTTTAATCCGTCGGCTATGGCGCTGAGCTTTGTGCCTATGTCGTCCGGGAGGCTCTCTTCGTCCTCTGCGCTCTCGTCCTGCGAGTCAAGGCCTATAAGGAACTCCTGCCATTCGGTGTTTAGCGATTCCAGCGCAGTCTCATACTGCTCTCTGAGAGAGGAAAATACGCTCTCCACGCAGCGAACGGCATATTCCTGCGTAGAGTTGCTCTTTTTTTCAAGCTCGCTTCGCTGACTCTCCGCCTGTGCCGTAATCTCTTCTGCCTCTGCATTGGCAATCTCAACGATCTTTTTGGCGTCCGCCTCTGCCTTTGACGTAATCTCGGCGGCGCGCTGTCTGGCCTTCGCAACGATCTCGCGATAGAGCTGCTGCGCAGACATGACCGCCTCACCGATCTCCACCTTTTGCTCCTTGAATGCATCCAGTTGTGTTCTCAGGCTGCTGTTCTCGTCGGACAGCGCCAGTGCCTGCGTGCGGATATCGTCAAGCACGGCATTGACCTTATTTGCGTTATAATATTTCTTCTTTACAACATCTATATTGATGCTGTCAAAGTACTCATTGTCAAGTGCCATGCTGCACTACAACCGCCCTTCCGGATTATTCGATAAATCAAGGGGCTTTCTTCAAGCCCCTTAAAGTCTTGCTGTCGGATTTATTAATTTTTATTCTGCAGTGTCAGAAACGGTTACGACTGCCTCGGAGCTTGTCTTGGTAATGCCGTTGGTGTCCTTGATAACGCAGCGGTATGTGCCCTCCGCCGCCTTGGTTATGCCGTTTGCCCACAGCACGGACTCATACACGCCGTCAACCGGTGCCTTATTCTCAAGACGCAGACCGTACTGGCTGTTTGAGGTATTGTCGCCGGTGAAGACTATGTCCACCCAGCCGCCGGTAGAATCGTTGTACTTCTGCCATACAAACGAGGTGTTGACGCTCAGCGAACCCTTGGCCTTCACTATGAACATCTGTGCGGACTTGTTGAGGGTAACAGGTCCGGTAAGACTCGTCAGATCCTTCGTAATAGTGATGGTCTGGCTTGCAAGCTGATCATAGGCCTGCTGCTGGACGTTTGCAACCGTGGTGTCAAGGCCGCTGATTTTGTCTTCAATCTCGCTGACCGAGGTCTGCAACTGATTTATGCCGGAAACCATGGTATTTGTGCTGTTGCTGATGTCCGCCTTGAGTGAGCAGCACACAACAAGGCATATAAAGCTGAATATCGCACATGCAGCGGATATAATAGTGGTCACCGGGAGATTCGGCATTCCGCCGAGGTTCAAGCCATGCTTTTTCTTTGCCGGCTTTTCCTGATAATCCTGTTCGTCATCCTGATATGCGCCGTCGTCGTATTCACCGCTGTCATATTCCCCGCCGTCATCATATGCGGGCGCATTATCGTCATAATTATTGCCATCGTCATAGCCGTCATCATATGCCGGAGCATTGTCGTCGTAGGCCGGCGAGGCATAGTTAGATGCGGTATATACGGGCAAGGTGCTGCCGCAGTAGGGGCAGGACTGCGCATTATCGTCAATTTCATTGCCGCAGTAATTGCAAATCATATCGACACCTGTCTTTCTCTGTCTTTTTATGTTCTTTACTAATCGTCGTCTGCCGTAAAGGCACTGAATCATGTCCGCCGCTGCTTAATTAAAATCTATATTTTAATGCGGACACTCTTATACATAGTTTATTATACATTCAAAATCATTTTCCGTCAATCAGGAACCCGCAATCTTTTGCGCAAATGGCCATATTTGCTTAACTCTACTAATAGTATACCTGTCATTGCTGCAAATTTTTGAAATAAATGTTGCATTTTTTATCATAAAGACGTAGAATGCACACTGTATTTGTGCGGGCTATGCCGGATACCGCGCAAATGCCGTGATAATCAGAAAATTAAGACAGCTCAACGCATTTAATATTTACAGGAGGAGCACATATGAGCGAACAGATAAAACGCCGCCGCGGCGACCGCCGTGATGCACGCTGGGTGCGTGAAGTCACCGGACTGCAGACGGTTATGACCAACCTTCTGCCCAACAGAACCGACTGCGAGGTTTACCTCAGTGATACATTTGACGCAACGGAGCTTGTGAAGTTCCTTGAAAAGAAGAACGCAGAACACCCTGAGTACAAGACCACGATATTCCACGCCTTCATCTTCTGCCTTGCGCGCATGGTAAAGGAGAGGCCGCTCATGAACCGGTACATCTCGGGCCGCCGCACATATGAGCGCTATGACATTACGCTCAGCTTTGTTGCAAAAAGGCAGTTTGCAGACGGTGCGGAGGAATCCCTGCTGACCATCACCGCCAAGGACGATGACACTCTCGATTCCGTCAGCCGCCAGATCGTCGGCGATGTGACCAAGGCCCGCAAGAGTGAGCACTCCACCGGCGGCATTGACTCCGCTATCGACGCGTTTGCCAAGCTCCCGCGTCCGCTGATCATCCCTATCTTCCGCGTTATCCGCTGGCTTGACTTCTGGGGAATTATGCCCAAGGCTCTCACCGAAGGCGACCCGAACTACACAACCGTCCTCGCCAGCAATCTCGGCAGCATTAAGGTGCCCGCAGTGTATCACCATCTCAACAACTACGGCACCAACAGCCTCATGGTCACGCTCGGCACTCTCCGCAAGGAAGAGCGCGTAATGCCCGACGGCTCACATCAGGTGCGCGATGTTGTAGATGTCGGCGCTACTCTCGATGAGCGTATCGGCGACGGTTTCTATTTCGGCCGCAGCCTCAAGCTTATCAAATATGTCTTCGAGCACCCCGAACTTCTCGACAAGCCCCTCAGCGAGCCGAGCGGATTTGACTACAAGTAATATAACTGCATCGAACTGATGCTCAAGGGAGAATTAAATTTATATGAGCGAAATTACCGCAAAAACCCCCTGGAAGGATTACGTCGGCGAGGTGCCGATGCACCTGGACTATTTTGAAGGCTCGATGTTTGAAGCCGTCGCCAATGTCGCGGCAAAATATCCTAATAATATAGCCTTTGACTTCATGGGCAAGTCCACAACATATAAAGAGCTTGTCCGCGAGATTGAGCGCTGCGCCAAGGCATTAAAGACCATAGGCGTGCGTGCAGGCGACAAAGTCACGATTGCAATGCCGAACTGCCCGCAGGCTGTCTATACTTTTTATGCCGTCAATTTAATAGGCGGCATTGCAAACATGATTCACCCGCTCTCGGCCGAGAAGGAGATCGAGTTTTACCTCAACGAGTCCGAAAGCGTCACCGCCATCACGCTTGACCAGTTCTACAACAAGTTTGAGAACATACGCCAGAACACCAAGGTCGTAAACATCGTTATCGCAAGCGTAAAGGATGCACTTTCCCGCCCCATCCGTGCGGGATATATGCTCACCGAGGGCCGCAAGATTCAGAAGATCCCCGCAGACGCCCCCGTCATCCGCTGGCGCGACTTTCTCAAGCTCAGCGACTCCTGCTTTTATAACTACAAGGTTGAGCGCAAGGGCGATGACCCCGCCGTTATTCTCTACTCCGGCGGCACAACAGGCACCACCAAGGGCATAATCCTCACCAACAAGAACTTCAACGCACTCGGTCAGCAGGTTATTGCAGCCAACCCCATGTTCCGTCCGGGCGACCGTATGCTCGCCGCGATGCCGCTTTTCCACGGCTTCGGTCTGGGCGTGTGCATCCACACGATGCTCTCACAGGGCGGCCGCTGCATACTCATCCCGCGCTTTACCGCGAAGAGCTACGCAAAGCAGATTGTGAAGTACCGCTGCAATTTCATTGCCGGTGTGCCTACTCTCTATGAAGCACTGCTGCGTCTGCCGAGCATGGACGGCGCCAATCTCAGCTGCCTCAAGGGCGTTTTCTCCGGCGGCGACTCTCTCTCCGTCGAGCTCAAGAAGAAGTTCGACAAGTTCCTGTACGATCACCACGCGTCTATACAGGTGCGTGAGGGCTACGGCACAACGGAGACCGTCACTGCCTGCTGCCTCACTCCCCCGCATATGTTCAAGGAGGGCAGCATAGGCCTTCCCTTCCCGGATACGTATATCAAGATAGTCGAGCCGGGCACCGACAGGGAGCTCCCTTACGGTGAAGAGGGCGAGATTCTTCTCGCCGGCCCCACAGTCATGCGCGAGTACATGAAGCATCCCGAAGAGACCGCAGCGACCCTCCGTCACCACGATGACGGGCTGACCTGGGTTTATACGGGTGACCTCGGCATGATGGACGACGAGGGCTTCATATACTTCAAGGGCCGCGCCAAGAGAATGATCATCTCCTCCGGCTACAATGTCTATCCCGGACAGATTGAGAACATACTCGACGCACACGAGTACGTACAGATGAGCTGCGTTATCGGTGTTCCCGATGCGTACAAGATGCAGAAGGTCAAGGCCTTCGTAAAGCTCTCCCCGGACGTCAAGCCCGATGAGAACACAAAGAAGGAGCTTCTCGATTACTGCCGCAAGAACATCGCAAAATACGCCATGCCCTACGACATAGAGTTCCGTGAGGACATGCCCAAGACTCTTGTAGGCAAGGTCGCGTATCGCGTACTTGAGGAAGAAGAGCTCAAGCGCATCAAGGCCGAGGAGGAAGCCAAGGCCGCCGCTGAGGAAGAAGCCAAGGCAAACGTCAAGGGCAAGAAATAATTTTATAACCGGATAAAATAGTACCGGAAGCTCGGCATA
This sequence comes from bacterium, assembly GCA_963590455.1. Classification (GTDB taxonomy): domain Bacteria; phylum Bacillota; class Clostridia; order Oscillospirales; family Oscillospiraceae; genus Limivicinus. The sequence continues at coordinate 5,279 of CAVAPH010000070.1, forward strand.
TATCGGGCTTCCGGTGTTTTTTACTCCTGTGCTTCTATTATTACGGGCTTTCCGCTGCAGTGATAGATTTTATCTTTAATTTCGAGCCTTTCGCCGGTAATAAGATTTTCGTATTCTCCGTCCGGCAGGTCAATGCTGATTTCAGCGCTCTCGCCCTTGAGCGAGAACACACCGGTGAAGCGACGTCCGTCACCTCCGCGTTGAAGCACTGCGATGTCGTGCTCATCGTCTGCAGCCGCTCTGAACCAGTCTCTGTCGCCGAAGTGATTTTGCTTTATCTCGTAGAGCTTACGCAAAAGTGCGCTTATATCATGCCCGGTCTCGCGGTCTATCGGTTCCTTTTCAAAAAGGCTGGGTGCGTGCTCGTTTTCAAACTCCTGGCCGGCATAGATCAGCGTGGTGCCCTTGAGGAAATATAAAAACGCCGTATAATTCTCGCGTGAGAGCTCGTCTTTTACGAAAGAGCATATGCGCGGCTGGTCATGATTCTCAAGGCAGCGGAGCTTATTGTAATTTGCAGGATAGGCACCCTCCTGATAGTTTAAGAAATCAAGATAGTGGCTCAGCGTGATTTCACCGTGCAGATACCTGTCGAAAATCTCGCGTGTGTCGTAATCATACTCCATATCGAAAGCGGCATAGCCGTCGCAGTCGAGCATTGAATACAGTCCAACTCTGCGCGCAAGGCAGCCGAAGCTCTGATGCACGGTCTCCGCAAGCCACATGCAGTCCGGGCGCACCTCTTTCACCGCGCGCCGTGCCGCCTCCCAGAACTCCAGCGGCACAAACGACGCCACGTCGCAGCGGAAGCCGTCGACTATCCCTGCCCACATCTTCAGCGATTCTATCTGATACGCCCAGAGTGCGCGTGAGCTATAATCAAGGTCTATCACGTCTTCCCAGTCACCGAACTTATTGCCGGGCTTGCCGTCCTCGCCGTGATAGAAGAAATCCGGGTGCTCACTGTAGAGCACGGAGTCAGGCGAGGTGTGATTATAAACTACGTCTATCATGCACTTCATGCCGCGCTTGTGGATCTCATCGACAAGGAGCTTAAAATCCTCCATTGTGCCGTAGTTGGGGTTGACGCTGCGGTAATCTCTGTTCGCATAGGGGCAGCCGAGGCTTCCCTTCTTACCCTTTACGCCTATCGGATGTATCGGCATAAACCAGATTATATCCGTCCCCAGCGCCTTTATTCTGTCAAGGTCGGGTATAACTGCGCGAAATGTTCCCTCGGGAGTGTGATTCCTCACGTAAATAGAGTATATTACCTGGTTTTGCAGCTTGGTATCAGTGTCGACTGCCATTATCCGCACCTCCGCATAATACTGAGTTTATTTTTATTATTTATTATTACTAATCCCCGCGCTGGCGGTGATGCCTGCATTTTAACACATTCCGGTAATTTTTCAAGTATATCAGGCAATAAAATGCCGCCTCTCTGCAGTTTTGACATACACATACAGAGAGACGGTATTAGAAATTTTTATCTCAGGAAGCCGTTGACGATCTGCTCTTCCGCCTCTGCCTCGGTAAGGCCGAGAGTCATGAGCTTTATGATCTGGTCGCCCGCGATTTTGCCTATGGCAGCCTCGTGAATAAGTGCCGCGTCGAGGTTGTTCGCCTCAAGCTCCGGCACTGCAAGTACCTTTGCCGAGTCCATAATTATCGCGTCGCACTCGGTATGGCCGCTGCAGCCCGCGTTGCCGATAAGGCGTGAGCAGTAATGCTGGGTGCTCTGCTCTCTCGCGACTGAACGGGATACCACGTCCGCGCTGGAGCCGTCGCCGTTGAGCTCTATAGTATAGCTGCTGTCCGCATGCTGTGAGCCGTGAGTCATCAGTCTCTCGCGCACGACAAGGCGCGCGTCCTTCTCAAGCTTTGCGGTTGTCGTTCTGACGGTGGAGTCGACGCCCTTTATCTGCACCATCTCCATCTCGACATAGCTGCCCTCGCCGATGTTAACCTCGGTCGTGGGGTTTAATATGCGCTTGCCGGTGCCGTCGCCCTCGCCGTAGTGCTTCTCGACGTATTTCACATGTGCGTTTTTGCCGATGAAGAAACGGTGCACGCCGTCATGGTCGGAATCCTGATTGCCGCAGTTATTTATGCCGCAGCCCGCGACTATGACGACATCGCTGTCATCGCCCACGAAGAAATCGTTGTACACGACGTCCTTAAGACCGCTCTCGCTGAGCACGACAGGGATATGCACGCTCTCGTTCTTTGTGCCGGGCTTGATGCGGATATCTATGCCGGGCTTGTCCTGCTTGGAGGTGATCTCTATGTTTGCCGTGGAGTTGCGTCCGGCGGAGGTTCCGTTTGCGCGGATATTATATGCGCCTTCCGGTACCTTGTGCAGGTCGGCAATCTCCTCTAAGAGGCGTTTTTGTACATCAGTCAGCATTGCCCAGTCCTCCATCCATTATTCTGTTGCAGGTGACGGGAACAGTCTGCTTGAGCAGCTCCGGCAGAATTTCTTCCTTGCGGCCCTGCTTTTTCACGCTGCCGTCAGCTATGAGAACTATCTCATCGGCGATATCAAGTATACGCTCCTGATGCGATATTATTACGATAGATCCGTGAGTGCGGCGGCGCATATTCTCAAACACCTGTATAAGGCTCTGGAAGCTCCACAAATCTATGCCGGCCTCCGGCTCGTCGAACACGGCAAGCTTGGTGCCGCGTGCAAGCACGGTTGCAATCTCGATGCGCTTGAGCTCACCGCCTGAGAGACTTGCGTTCACCTCACGCTCGACATAGTCGCGTGCGCACAGTCCTACCGCGGAGAGATATTCGCAGGCCTCGCCTATTGTCAGTTCCTTCTTCGCCGCAATGCGCAGAAGGTCTACAACGCGTATGCCCTTGAAGCGAACCGGCTGCTGGAGTGCAAAGCTGATGCCTAGGTTTGCCCTCTCGGTCACGCCAAGCTCGGTTATGTCCCGGCCGTCGAGTATGACGGAGCCGGACGCAGGCTTCTCAATGCCCATAATGAGCCTTGCAAGCGTCGATTTGCCGCCGCCGTTCGGTCCGGTTATCACGACAAATTCGTTGTCCGGAACCGTCAGGCTCACGTTCTTTATTATTTCCTTGGACTTTTCCTCCGTCTCGACATCGAAACGGATATTTTTCAGTTCAAGCATCTCCGATAACCCTTTCCTGATTCGATACTGTGTATCTTAGATAATCCTGAGGCGGCATTTATAACGCTGCCTCTAAGCAAAACATCGACCTCACGCTCCCGTAAGGCCGATGTTGTGTCATTATATTTGCTGTTCGGAAGCTCTCTATTAACCGGAAGCTTACTTGCCCATGTTCATCTGGGCAGCGACTTCTGCAGCGAAGTCTTCCTGCTTCTTCTCGATGCCCTCGCCCTTCATGAAGCGAACTGCATCAACAAACTTGACGGAACCGCCGAGTGCCTTTGCAGCGTTGGCGATGTACTTCTCGACAGTAACGGAGTTGTCCTTGACGAACTCCTGCTGGAGCAGGCAGTTCTCTTCGTAGAACTTGTTCATCTTGCCGAGGACGATCTTCTCCTTGACCTGCTGGGGCTTGGATGCCATCTTCGGATCCTGATCCATCAGTGCAAGTGCGATCTTCTTCTCCTCGTCGAGAACGTCCTGAGTGACGCTGCTCTTGTCCCAGAAGCGGGGATTGAGTGCTGCGATCTGCATTGCGACGTCCTTGCCGATCTCGGTTGCGTCGATGCCGCCCTCAACCTCGAGGTTGACGAGCACGCCGATCTTGCCGCCTGCGTGAACGTAAGCCACGCTGGTGTTCTTGTCGTAACGGACGAAGCGGCGGATCTGAAGATTCTCGCCGATGGACATGACCTTCTCGGGGAGTATCTCTGCGACGGTCAGCTCGCTGCCGTGGTACTTGCAGCCCATGAGAGCCTCAACGTCTGCGGGATTCTCGGAGATAATGGTTTTGCAGATATCCTTAACGAATGCAACAAAAAGATCGCTCTTTGCGCAGAAGTCGGTCTCGCAGTTGACCTCTACGATAGCGCCGACGCCGCACTTGGGGCAAACGTCTGCATATGCCATGCCTTCTGCAGCGATGCGGCCGGCCTTCTTTGCGGCCTTTGCAAGGCCCTTCTCACGCAGCCATTCGACTGCCTTATCCATATCGCCGTCGGTCTCGGTGAGGGCCTTCTTGCAGTCCATCATGCCGACGTTGGTCATTTCACGGAGAGTCTTAACATCCTGAGCGGTAAATGCCATATAATTTTCCTCCTGTATAATACTTCGGAAAGGGGCCGCGTCTGCCGCCCCTTTTCACATGTCTTTTTAATTAATTACTCTTCGACGGCCTCTGCGACTGCTGTATCAACAGCCTCGCCCTCAGCTGCCTCTGCGTCTACGCCCTGACGGCCTTCCTGAACGGCGTTTGCCATGGTGGAAGCGATAAGACGGATTGCGCGGATTGCGTCGTCGTTTGCGGGGATAACGTAGTCGACCTCATCGGGGTCGCAGTTGGTGTCGACGATAGCGACGATGGGGATGTGCAGCTTGCGTGCCTCTGCAATTGCGTTGTGCTCCTTGCGGGGGTCAACAACGAACAGTGCGCCGGGGAGCTTCTTCATGTCCTTGACGCCGCCAAGGTACTTCTCGAGCTTCTCCATCTCGCCCAGGTGCTTCATAACTTCCTTCTTGGGCAGCATATCGAAGGTGCCGTCTTCCTGCATCTTCTTGAGCTGTGCAAGGCGGTCAACACGGGTGCGCATGGTCTTGAAGTTGGTGAGCATGCCGCCCAGCCAACGTGCGTTGACATAGTACATACCGACGCGGGAAGCCTCTTCCTTGACTGCATCGGTTGCCTGCTTCTTGGTGCCGACAAAGAGAATGCTCTGGCCGTTCTCAGCGAGCTGACGAACGAACTCATAAGCCTCTTCCAGCTTCTTTACGGTCTTCTGAAGATCGATGATGTAGATGCCGTTGCGCTCGCAATAAATATACTCGGCCATCTTGGGGTTCCAGCGACGGGTCTGGTGACCGAAGTGGACACCGGCTTCCAGAAGCTGCTTCATGGATACTACTGACATTTCATTTCCTCCAAATTTTTGTTTTTTCCTCCGGGGATTTCAACCCCTCCACCAAGCCGCAATGTGCGGCCACATGGGGGAAAGTCCGTCCCCGTGCGAAATGCCTTGATATAATAGCAGATTTATCAGGCTATTGCAAGGGTTTTTAACGTATTTTTACCGGCTTTTTCGATAAATTTTTCATTTTATCGGCAGTGACACCGTAAAGCAGCTGCCTTTGCCGAGCTCACTCGTCACATTTGCCGTGCCGCCGTGGAATTGGGCGATCTCTTTTACCATTGCAAGGCCGAGCCCGCTCCCGCCGTCCTCGCCGCGTGATGCGTCCGCCTGCCAGAAGCGCTGCCAGATCTTCTCCAGATTTTCCTGCGCAATGCCGATGCCGTCGTCTTTCACGCTCAGCACCGCTTTGCCGTCGCTCTCGTGCAGGCTCAGCTCTATATGTCCGCCGTCACTGCCGTATTTATATGCGTTCTGCAGCAGGTTCTGCACCACTCTCGACATCAGCGACTGATTAAACTCCGTCACGATGCCATGCTCTATATCCTTTGTAAGCTCGATTCCCCGGCTGTCTGCGGGCATGAACTCATCGGCGCAGGCCTCCGTAAACGCGCTCAAGTCCGCGCGGCGCATCGGATAGCGGTCCGTGCCCTGCTGTATACGCGTCAGCCCCAGCAGCGACTGCACAAGCTCCGACATGGAACGGCCCTTTTCTTCTATTACGTCTATCGAGGCGAGAAAGTCCTCGCGCGTCTTATCCTTGCGGCGGGCACGGTCACAC
>CAVAPH010000071.1:0-10958 GCA_963590455.1 bacterium
GCCCTTAATATCGGGGCAGTGCGTATTATTACAAAATGCAGATTTGTTATTTCTTCTGCTTATCGATGAAATTGTCAACACGATCCATAACCTGCGGGACCATGTCGATTATTCTGTCAACAGTATTGCTCGCAGGAGGAGTTACGTTGATCATTCTGACCGTACCCTCTTTTATAACGAGGAATCCGATCGGCTCTATCTTGACGCCTGTTGCGTTTCCGCCGCCGTAGGGTCTGTCATTGCCGGCCTTTTTGCTGTTGAACTCTACTCCGCCACCGCCGAAGCCAAGGCTGATCTTAGAGATAGGTACGAGGGTAATTCCATCAGGAGTGATTATCGGTTCGCCGACAACGGTGTCTACCTTGAGAATATTCTTCACGTTGTCCATTGTGGTCTGCATAAGTTCGCTTATCGGGTTGTTATCCATTTGAGTCCATCCTTTCCTCTTGTGCCTGAGTATTATTATCTTTTGTTATTTCTGTTTCAATGACGATATCATCGTCTGAGGTTTTTTCTTTGCCGTTTTTTATTCTTTCGATCAAAAGCCTGAACTTGTTTTTGATGAGAATGCCGAGCGCGCTGTTAATTATACCGAACACGAGTCCGAAAAACGCGCCGATGCGAATGCTGAATGCGATGCCGAAATCTATCTCCATGCTGCTCTTGGTGAAGTCAACATCTGTCCAAACATCATTGTCGGCAACATCAAAGCGTTCACGACAGAGCGGTGCAAGCGAAGAAAGCGCGGCATTGACATATCCGAAGGTCACGGCGGTATTATAGGGGTCATCCCCTGCTGCCGTATAGTGCAGAAGAAATCTGTCAACACGGAATTTTCTGCCGAAGCGTCCGAATTTCTTAAGCACTTTTTTCACCAAAGAGAATATTTCTTCCTTGCTGAAGTTCAGCTTTTTCTTCTTTTTCGGCTTGTCTTCCGTATCCGTCGGAGCTTTCTCCTTCTTCTTTTTCTCCTTCTTCGGTTTCTTTTCCTTCTTTGGCTCTGACTCATCCTCAGGCGGTCTGGGGAAGAGCTGGAACAGTACACCGCAAACCTTGGCAGAAAGGCTGAACTGTCCGCCCTCATAGCCGATGTCTGCGCCGACGGGTATCAGCATAATCAGCACGATTATCGCGGCGATTATACCGATGATTTTCAGTGCAAGCAATTACATCACTCCTTGACTGCGTCTTGAGTTATTTCGCTGAGGCTAATTTGCTCTGAATCTTTGTTTTGCAGCATATCTATCTGACTTTGCAGCTTGGCTATGCCCTCCCCATTTGTCATATCAGGCAGAGGCGGCAGCTCCGAAAGCTGACTTATTCCCATGGTTCTCAAAAATACATCCGTTGTCCTCAGCAGTGCAGGACGGCCCGGTACATCCAGCTTGCCGCAGATTTCAATCAGACCGCGCTGCATAAGTGCACCGACTGTATACGAGCTGTCAACTCCGCGCACCTGGTCTATATACGCTCTCGTGACGGGCTGAAAATAAGCCACGACGGCAAGCGTCTCAAGTGCGGACTGGCTGAGCATGGGCGGTTTGCGCTGCTCAAGTGTTTTTGTAATATACGAGGCATACTCCGGAGCTGAACACAACTGCAGCTTATCGTCAAGCCTCAGCAGACGTATGCCGCGCCCTTCCCTCTCGTATTTTTCTGCAAGCTCGGCGGCGGCATTTTCAATCTCGCCCTCGTACACATCGAGTACGAGAGAAAGACGAGCTATCGGCACACTCTCACCGGCTGCAAAAAGTATGGCTTCCAGAACAGAAGAAATATCTATCATATCACTCAATTATCTTTTCCATTATTTCATCGACGTCGCCGCCGGTAAAGCTCAGGTCATATCCCGCCTCATTGCGGGAAATCTGCAAGCTGCCCATGCTGCAAAGCTCCAGCACGGACACGAAGGCCGCCACGACCTCCGAACGCGTCTTGCAGCAGCGGTAAAGCTCGTCAAGCGTAACATTCCCTGCACGCAGCAGCTCAAGTATCTGTCTGCTCTTGTCCCTGACGCTGTATATAATTCTCTGCGGTATTGCCTGCGTGAGAGCATCATTCTGCTCCGGCGCCTTTCCGCCGCGGGAATAGATATTATATAAAGCACGGAGCAAATCAACAGGTTCATGCTTATACGCATACCCAGTAGGCTGCTTGGGGGCAGGCTCGGGGAGCTTTGAGAAATATAATAATCCCTTCTCTGCCGCCGATTTAAGCTGCGGTGTGACCTTCTGCACCGCTGCCAACGCATCACGCGCCTTGAGCTGCTCGAGCGATGCCATGAGTACTTCCAGCTCTGACACCTCTTCCTCATCGTTTGTGAGGAGTGTACGCGTTTTGATATATAGCAGATGTGCCGCCATCTGGATAAATTCGCTCGCTATCTCCAGATCCATGCTCTGCATCTGAGCAAGATACTCGAGATACTGGTCGAGTATATCGGCAATCTTTATATCGCGTATTTCTATTTTATTTTTCGACAGCAGCATCAGGATCAGGCTCAACGGCCCTTCAAAATCCTGAAGCTCGTCCTTTTCACGGACTACGCCCTCAAGATGAAAGCTTGGATTTTCCATCAAAAACTCACTTATTCAATAACTTCTAAATGCCCCATATTTCAGGCATAAAAGAGATAAAACACCATGTCACAGCCCGCCTGCGCTATCGGCAGCATCGCATTAAAAAGCCAGCTTATCACATTTGAAAGCGGTCTTCCGAGTACGCCCGTTGCAACAAGCGCAAACATAATGAGCGAGCCGTATTTCTCATAACGCATCAGCTTATAGTAGCTCTCATCCTTCATGAGCGCAAAAAGCACCTTTGAACCGTCAAGCGGGGAAATCGGGATAAGATTAAAGACTGCAAGGCCGAGGCTGATCTCCGCGGTAAGCTCAATCATCGTGAGGAAATAATTACCCACGCTGCTCTCTCCGAGAGGAATATAGCCTACGCCGTAGAAGAACATGAACACAACCGCAATAATAATATTGCTCATCGGGCCGGCAAGAGCTGTAATCGCCATGCCGCGTTTTGGATTTTTGAAATTAAACATATTGACCGGAACAGCCTTTGCCCAGCCGACATGGAACACGGCCATCATCAAAAGACCGATCGGGTCGAGATGCTTCAACGGGTTGAGCGTGAGCCGCCCCGCGCGCTTTGCAGTGTCGTCCCCCAGACGATATGCCACGTAGCCGTGACTCAATTCATGCAGAGTGATACACAGCAGTGACGGGATAACGCTGAGAATAATACTCAAAATATATGTAAAATCAAACCCGTCCCAAATAGATTGCAAGCTGCCTATGCTCTCTCACTCCCGCCGTCATTTCCTCATTCAAAACAAACCGATGTTATTTTATCAAATAAGAGCCGAAATTACAAGAGCAAGGCAAAATAAACTTGCCCTGCTCGGATATTATGTGATATTAAGCGCTAAGATCGATCCACATTGCTGGACGGACTCCCCCTGCATCAAAATCGACTTCACTATAAAATAAATCTCCAATCTTTCCTCCAAGGTAAACTTTCGCTGAGCGAGTATGATATAGTCCAGGTGAACGCAGCCACCAATTTGAAAAGGCACGCTGGGTAGGTTGAGTAATGTCACATGCTCATTGCATTTTCAGCAAAACGGAGAAGCCGTGTTGGGACTTCTCCGCTTTTGAAAAGTATTTATATTTTTTACTCGGTGCGCAGCGCTTCGACAGGATCTTTCTTCGCGGCAAGACTTGATGGGATGAGGCCGGCGATAAAGGTCAGGACAACGCTTATTATTACAAGTATTGCTCCACCCTGCCACGGGAGTACGGAGTTTAGCGACATAATGCCGGTCAGGTCGTGTACAATGATATTTATCGGGATGTTCAGCAGCACCGTCATAAGTATGCCGATAAGTCCGGCGGTCAAACCGATTATAAAGGTTTCGGCATTGAACACGCGTGAGACATCCTTCTTTGAGGCGCCTATTGCACGGAGTATGCCGATTTCCTTCGTACGCTCAAGCACGCTGATATAGGTGATTATGCCGATCATAATCGAAGAAACGACAAGCGATATTGCAACGAAAGCAATAAGCACGTAGCTGATAACGTTGATTATAGTCGTTATCGAGCTCATGAGCAGCGCAACAACATCAGTATATGTTATCTGGTCATCTTCTGTTGCTGAATCGTTATAGCGGTCTATAGCATCGGCGACAGAGTCTTTGTCTTCAAAGGTGGAGACGTAAATATTAATCTTGCTGGGGCTGTCAAGATCGACGTAGCCGAGCTTTTTAAGATTCTCATTCAGGCTCGACTCAGAATAGACAGCCGGCATTGCGTTGTTATATATCCAGAGATAATCGTCATCCTCAAGGGCAAGGAGCTTAAACTCACTTGCAAGCTTGCTGTCGGAGAGATTCCTGTAGAGTGCTTCCATCTCGGATGCGTACTTTTCCTTGATCTGCTCCCCTATCATCTGCTCGACATAGTCAAAGAGCGTGTCATCGTCCATTTTGCTGAGCATTGATGAATACTCCGGATAATACTTGAGCACCATGTCTTCGATGTCGGCTCTGTCCATGCCGTCCATCTGCTCATCAATGAGATCCTGCACATAGTCATCCTCAGGTACGCTCATGTATGCGACGTACACATCAGCAAGCTCTGATTCGTCTGCGTTTGCAATATAGTCCTTAGCGGCCTCGGTCTTGCGAGTGTTCGACAGTGCCTCGTCATCATCGTCGAGGAAAGGCAGACCGGTGAATACGTCGTGCTCTGTGTCCTCAAGCTGACGCTTTACAAGGTCCTTTGTCGCAGCTTCTTCTACAACGTGCTCAACCAGCGCATGAGTGTAGCAGATTGATCCGCTGAGCATACCGGAAACGGCGTCCTCATTCTGACGGACTATGCCGACAATCTTCACGTCCATGCCGTTGTTATACAGCGTACGCAGACCGAGCTCTTCATCGGCAAGGTTGATATACTCGTCGGTCTCCTCGTTGTAGCTGTACTGGTCAGCCGGGAAGATGTAGCGCACATAGCGGCTGCAAATATCTTCATAACTCCAGCTTTCAAGCTCTGAGTTGAGGTTTTCCTGATCCATAAAGGCCTGCATATCATCAGCCAGAGCACTGTTGGACTTGAGTCCCAGAGCATACAGCACGAGATCGGAAACCTCATTATTTTTATCTACCGTGAGAACGACCTCATCATAGTTCTCCGGCCAGTGACCGTAAACGAGATCATACTGGTTCTTTACAAGCGGGTTAACAAGCTCACCGTTTTCGCCGGGCAGCATCTCCTGCCATGCGTCGAACGAGGAATAATACGAACCGAAGGTTGAAAAGTAGGAGCTGTAGTCACCGCCGAAGGTGGAGCTCATTGCGTTTTGCAGCAGCTCGACAAGATCAGTCTTGACTATGTTTCCGTCATCATCACAGGCGTAGAGATTCATGTCAAGATCGTAGGAATACATAACGGAGCTGATATACTGCTGCACGTCCTCATCCGTCTCAAGAAATTCCTTGAAAGGCTTGAGATTATTCACTTCTTTGTCAGCCGAGAGCAAGGAGTTCATCATGTCATAGAGAATCGTGCTGGAATAGACAGCATCGTTATCATGCTGGTTTTCCTCTGCTGCAGAGTGCACACCCATTAGCGACGTCATCATGCTGGACATATCATAGCTCTCTGCCTCTATCGTAATAGGATAGCTTGAAAGCGTGTCCTCCTGCACCTTATCTATATAGTTTTGTATGCCGTTTGAAAGCGACATTATAAGCGCAATTCCTATAATGCCTATGCTTCCGGCAAACGCCGTCAAAATCGTACGTGTCTTTTTTGTCAGCAGGTTGTTCGTGGAGAGCGCCAATGCAGTAAAGAAGCTCATCGAGGTCTTTTTGCTGCGGCGTTTTTCTGTTGATACCTCGCTTTTCTCGGACTCATAGGGCATGCTATCACCAACGATAACGCCGTCTTTGAGGCGGATTATACGGCTTGCATATTCATTTGCGAGCTCCGGGTTATGCGTGACCATTATAATGAGCTTGTCGGAGGAAATCTCCTTGAGTATGTTCATTATCTGCACGGAGGTATCAGAGTCAAGTGCGCCTGTAGGTTCATCCGCGAGCAGTATATCCGGATCATTAACAAGGGCACGGGCTATAGCAACACGCTGCATCTGTCCGCCGGACATCTGGTTTGGCTTTTTATAGATCTGGTCGCCGAGACCGACCTTTTTGAGGGCATCAATTGCACGCGCCTTGCGCTCCGCCGGGGCAACACCTGACAGGGTCAAGGCAAGCTCAACGTTGGAGAGCACCGTCTGATGCGGGATGAGATTGTATGACTGAAACACGAAGCCGATAGAATGATTGCGGTAGGAGTCCCAATCGGCATCGGTAAAGTTCTTTGTCGATTTGCCGTTAATAATCAGGTCGCCGGAGGTATAGTGATCGAGTCCGCCTATAATATTGAGCAGCGTCGTCTTGCCGCAACCGGAATGACCGAGTATGGCAACAAACTCGTTTTCGCGGAATTCAAGATTTATTCCTTTCAACGCCTGAACAACGGAGTCGCCGGCCAGGTAGTTCTTTTTTATGTCCTTAAGTTTCAGCATGCTGTTCTTTCCCCCGGAGCAATCAATTTCATCGTTGACATTAAGCGGATTTTGCGCTAATATAAACAGGCTTTATGTGCAGAATACATGTATATGCGCCCGTAGCTCAGCAGGATAGAGCGTCCGCCTCCTAAGCGGAAGGTCGCGCGTTCGAATCGCGCCGGGCGTGCCATTAAGACTTGAAAATCGCAAAGATTTTCAGGTCTTTTTATTTTCAGCGCATTTTGTATGGTAACACTTTTCGCCTAGAAATTTATAGATATTCCGTAAATTTTGCCCCACCGGTGACGTAATCTGCACATGAGATTAACGGCAGAGTGAGTTATATTCTAACCCTCTCTGCCGTTTGCAATATTTTTTGTTGTCTCTCGGTTCTGCATTAAAAAAGTATGCCAGCTCGTTTACTCCAGCCAAACTATATTGGAATCAGTAAGGAAGTTTCCAATGTAATACATAATAAGTATATCATCTACATTTTCCGATGCGCAAAGTTCTGAAACCGAAAGTTTATAATAGCGCAGATCTACCAAAATCACTGTTTTGTACGCTTGGGCCGTGAATCCAGCGAAGCAATTAGCAAATGAATCTTTTATTACGAGCAGTGTGCCGTTTGCATCAGCGGAATTATTTTCAATCCTGACTAACGGATGATTACCGTCGAGCCAAACCGGGTACTTATCCATTTCATCCAGGTGTTCATCAAAGATCAGGCCTTCATAAGTACCATCTTTATCAGAGAAAGTCACTGTATATGTGTTCCCGTCATCCCATAATTGCAAAGACTCTGCCGGTGTATTCCAAAAGCAGCTCCTTGAATACGTAGTCCCACGAAAATTTGAAATTTCGCTTATATTATACTGTTCCGGCAAAAGCGCCGTTTTCCCGAGTGATGTCAGAAATTTGCATGAGGCAGTATAAGCGCCTTCACTCGTCCAATGATGGTCAGTTCTGTAATACAGTTCACTTTGATTCGCGTTATTCATGAACTCATCCAGAACGGATATTAATCTTATCGAAGGATCAGCCATACCATATAACGTAGATATAATATCGTCATCTTCGTACGGGTCAGCAAGCCCCACGATATCATCATGCATGAAAAATCCTGCAGAAGGAACTATCATAAGAGAAACTTCTTGATCGACTTCTTGAGCAAAATTATTGATTGCCTGCATATTCCTGTCGGCGCTCTCTTCATCATATTCGTATGGCCGCTCATACAATCTGCCGCTGTGCCCGACATAGATATCCTTTGTTGCCTGAAGATTCAGCACCATATCAGCATATGCGTTCAGCTCCAGCAAAAAGTCTCTTCCTGGCAGATGATCTGCCGCCGCATTTTCTGCCTGGTCCGCAAATTGTCCTGAAATAATATCATCTAAGTTTATTTCAGGCACGCTTTCAAGGTATCTTTTTTCTTTTTCAGAAAACTCTTTTTTAGGCAGAAGCACAAACAGAACCAGCATCAGCAGCAAGCCGCCCCAAAACAGTATGCAAACTGCAAGCTCTTTCTTTCCGGTTTTCATTTATGTCTCCTTAGAATCTGAAATATATAAACGGATTGTAGCTTTGGCTTGCCAACGCTGCAATGCTCAGCAAAAATATAATTGCCAGCCACAAAAGCAGCACAGAATCTTGCAGTAATTTGCCTTTTAACCGTAAATAAAAATGCTTGGCTATAGGTGTTGAAGCAATGAACGCTATCATCAGCAACGGAATATAAGCTAATATCACGTTGAGACTATGGGCGCTCTCAGCATTAAATGAAAACATTCTTTGTATAAATGCAAACAGTTGTGATGTATCCGTAAAATAAAATAGTACCCATCCAAATGCGACAACAAGGAACGTATAAAATCGGCAAATTGTCTTTGGGCATCTATCCATTTTCTTTAGCAGAAAAAGCTTTTCAATCGTAAGCCACAGAAAATAATAAAGTCCCCAAAACACAAAGTTCCAACTTGCCCCGTGCCACAGTCCGGTAAGTGTCCAAACCACAAAGAGATTAATAAGCTGCTTCTTCAGGCCATAGCGATTCCCGCCCAACGGTATATACACATATTCTCTAAACCATGTAGAAAGCGAGATATGCCAACGTCTCCAAAATTCCGTTATGCTTTGTGAAATATACGGATAATCGAAATTTTTCAAGAACTCAAACCCAAACATGCGTCCGAGACCAATGGCCATATCTGAGTAGCCCGAAAAATCAAAATAGATCTGCATCGTATATGCCAGCATACCAATCCAGGCAGACAGCGTGCCCCCGGATACACTTGTAATGTCCCAGAGTGCGCCCATTTTATTGGCAAGGAGCATCTTTTTGGCAAGTCCGATAATAAAAAGCACTATGCCTGAAAAAAATTGCCCAACATTCTCTTTTCTGTCTTCAAGCTGACATGCAATATCTTTATACCTTACAATTGGGCCTGCAATAAGCTGTGGAAACAACGCAATATACGTGCCAAAGCTTATAACATTTTTCTGGGCCTGAACTTCCCTGCGATACACATCTATTGTATAGCTCATTGCCTGAAAAGTATAAAAAGAAATTCCGACAGGTAAAAGCACATCATGCACTATAAGCTTGCATGATGACGGCAGAATGACATTTATCGAGTCTATGAAAAAATTAAAGTATTTAAAGTATCCAAGTAGTGCCAGATTCAATATGATCGAAAAAACAAGTGCCGCCTTCGCATCTTTTCCGTTCTGTTGACGCCTGAAAATAATATATCCGCTAACGTAGTTCAATACTATAGTGAAAAGCATTAGCAGCAGGTAAATTGGCTCTCCCCATGCGTAAAATACGAGGCTGAATACGAGCAAAACTGTGTTTCTGACTGATTTAGGGCAGACATAGTATACAGTCAAGGTTATAGGCAGGAAAAAGAACAGAAAAATGTTGCTTGAAAAAACCAAAATTATCTCTCCCGTTGGGAGTAGGCTGAGATAATTAATTCAGCCTATCCCGTAATTATCTTTCATCATGCTCACAAGCGTATCAGCCAGCGGCGATACAATTAAAATCACATAATTTCCGCTTGTGTATACCTTTGCTTGCTGAACAATTTTATACTGTTCGGGATTATAATTTTCAAGCTCTGCAGACTTTTGAGCTATTCTGTTATTTGCCAGTTCCATAATCTCTTTTGCCGATGATTCATCATTAGCCTGAACAAGCCAGATTTCATCTGCCCTGAGACTATCCTGACAAATTGCCGTTATAAGCTGCTTGCAATCTTCAGGATCAATACCCAGCAAAACTTCTGCTTTATCTTCGGGAACAACAACCATGGTCGGCATATCCTCAACAGTTGTCAGCTCACTGTACGCCGTTGAGAGATCAACGTCTGCAACTTTATCGGCTCCGCAGCCGGCAAAAGCCAACACGCATATGACAAATGCAGTCAAAACAATGAATTTTTTCATTTCTTTTCTCCTAAACATTCTTTCATCAGTAACTATATGAAGCCGGATCATAAAGCTCATTAATCCAGACCGCACACCCGTCATTTCCAAAATGTACGTAGTCATTATGATACTCTTTCTTCAAAGCGCCATTTTCGTCTGCTAAATCGTGAGATATATCAACATATATGCAGCCAGCCTCTTCACACACAGACTTAAGCATATCATTTAACGCACGCATATTTTCATTTGTGAAGTAACCGGATTCGCTATATATCGGAGTTCCGGATTGAATATAGATATCGGCATTCGAATATTCTCTAATGTGGTCTATCATTTTCCTCCAGCTCTCGCTCAGATCATCCAGCGATTTTCCGACATCATTCATTGCAAAAAGTAGGAACACCTTATTGGCAGCTGAATCAGCAACAATCTCTCCCATGCTCTCTACATGTCCCTTATAAGACATTTCATATCCATTTTCTGCAGCATTTTCGCATGAAAAACCATTTGTATACACAATAACCGCATTTCCCAATCCGCCATAAACGAGATTATATGAATAAAGCGCACCTGTTATTGAATCTCCAAGGAAAATGGCATCATCAAACCAAGCCTCTTCGGTCGGAACAATATCGGTCGATTCAGCCTCTTCTATTTCATCCGTCTCAGCATTAGTTTCACTTGATACTTCAGTAGTATTGGTTGACATAACATCTGTAGACTGAGTATCCTGCGTGCCGGCGCTGCATCCGGTAACTAAAAAGCAGGTAACAAGTATATATATAATCAGCATATTAAATGCTCGTTCTGGTAAAAAAACATGCTTAAGATACTCGTGCCTATTCTTCATTTAATTTTCCGTCCTCTCGTGTATCTTCAACTGCAGAAATAATTATACATTTGCTACATATGTCTGTCAAGATTGTTGCAAGGTCAAAAAA
>CAVAPH010000072.1:0-10865 GCA_963590455.1 bacterium
TCGAGCACGGCCAGTTCGAAAGCAAGCCCAGAGGCCATTGAGGAGACGGGGGAGATAAAATCGTCTCCCGTCACAAAATATTTTACTTATCCCGTTGACAAGGGGCAAAAAACTGTTATAATAGCCCTACTAACAATAAAATACCTTATCAAGAGTGGTGGAGGGAACGGCCCTGTGAAGCCCGGCAACCTGCGTATGTAAGGTGCCAAATCCGGCGGTGAAACGAAAGATGAGGCTTCAGCTCAGAATATCTTGGTGCGCCGTCGGAAGACGGTGCTTTTTCATGCCCTTTTGCCGTGAAAACCGGATTCGTTCAACGTTCCGCCGAGAAAGGAAAATAATACTTATGAATCACTATCTCTTTACATCCGAATCCGTAACCGAAGGCCATCCCGACAAAATCTGCGACCAGATCTCTGATGCCGTGCTCGACGCTATTCTTGCTGCTGATCCCGATGGCCGCGTTGCCTGCGAGACGACCGCTTCCACAGGTCTCATCCACATCATGGGCGAGATAAGCACCAGCTGCTATGTTGACATTCCCAAGATCGCACGCGAGGTCGTGCGCTCCATCGGCTACGACCGCTCCAAGTACGGCTTTGACTGCGACACCTGCGGCGTCATCATGAACATTGACGAGCAGTCCGGCGACATCGCATTGGGCGTTGACAAGTCCCTTGAGAGCAAGAACGGTGAGGACTCCGAGCTTCAGAACGGCGCCGGCGACCAGGGCATGATGTTCGGCTACGCCTGCGACGAGACCCCCGAGCTGATGCCGCTGCCTATTTCCCTTGCGCACAAGCTCGCAAAGCGCCTGGCAGAGGTCAGAAAGACCGGCCTTGTAAATTATCTCCGTCCCGACGGCAAGACTCAGGTCACGATTGAGTACGATGAGAACCGCCGCCCTGTCCGTGTCGACACTATCGTCATCTCCACGCAGCATGCACCAGAGGCAACTCTCGAGACCATTCGCCGCGACATGATAGAACTCGTCGTCAAGCCCACCGTCCCCGCAGAACTGCTCGATGAGAACACGAAGTACTTTGTCAACCCCACCGGCCGTTTTGTCGTCGGCGGACCTCAGGGTGACTCCGGCCTCACCGGCCGCAAGATCATCGTTGACACCTACGGCGGCAGCGCTCCCCACGGCGGCGGCGCTTTCTCCGGCAAGGATCCCACAAAGGTTGACCGCTCCGCTGCATACGCTGCGCGCTACATCGCAAAGAATGTTGTCGCCGCAAAGCTTGCTACCCGCTGCCAGGTTCAGCTTGCCTACGCTATCGGCGTTGCAAAGCCCGTCAGCGTGCTGGTAGAGACATTCGGCACCGGCAAGGTGGACGATTTCACACTGGCTGAGGCCGTGCAGAAGGTGTTCGATCTGCGTCCGACCGCAATTATCCGCGAGCTCGATCTCAGAAAGCCGATTTATCAGAAGCTTGCCGCCTACGGTCACATGGGCCGCGAGGATCTGGGCGTACGCTGGGAGGATACCGACAAGGTTGATGCTCTGCTTGCCGCTGTCAAGTAATTAATATATTTTACGCAAATCCTGAAAATTCGCTCTTGACCTTTGAGTTCAAACGTGTTATATATTAGCTCGTTCGCTCGGAGGGCGAGTTGTTCGAAGAAACAACAGCCGGATAAGGCGCAGACTGAAACGTCTGTCTCTTATCCGGCTTTTTTGCGTATAGGGGGAGTTTACATGAATCTTCTAAGCGGAAAAGTCAAATCACTGTATTTTAAATATCTCTCCGCCGCGTTCGGCAGCGCGCTGATTTCCTGCATTTACGGCGTTGTAGATATGGCAATGGTCGGGCAGTATCAGGGGCCGGACGGTACGGCGGCGCTGGCTGTTGTCGCACCTGTGTGGAACATTATCTACAGCCTTGGCCTTCTCATGGGCATCGGCGGCAGCATAATCTTCAGCACAAAGCGCGGCAGCGAGAATAACGATGGCAAGGAGAACCAGTATTTCACGGCGGCGCTTACTGGTTCGATCATACTGTCGGTAATCTCCTGGGCGGGAGTGCTGTATTTTGAAGAGCCGATACTCCGCTTCTTCGGCGCCGATGATTCACTGCTGCCGCTGGCGGAGGAATATATGTATCCGATAAGATATGCCTTCCCGCTCTTTCTCTATAACCAAATGCTTGCAGCCTTCTTAAGAAACGACAATGACCCGGGTCTTGCGACCGTCGGCGTCCTCTCCGGAGGCATTTTCAATATTTTCGGCGACTACTTTTTCGTGTTCACCTGCGACATGGGTATTTACGGCGCAGGGCTTGCCACAGCCATCGGCTCGGCTATATCGTTTGTAACGATGCTGGCACATTTCGCTAAGCGCAAAAACACGCTGCGCCTTATGCGTCCGGAGCGCTTATTTAAAAAGCTCGGTGAGATCACGGTCAGCGGCTTTTCATCGTTCTTTATCGATGTCGCGATGGGCATACTCACGGTGCTTTTCAATAGACAGATCATGAAATACCTCGGCTCAAACGCGCTGTCGATCTACGGCCCGATAATCAATATCAGCACCTTCGTGCAGTGCTGCGCATACAGCGTCGGTCAGGCGGCGCAGCCCATTGTGTCCGTGAACTACGGTGCAGAGCATGGCGGACGCATAAAGGAGACTCTGCGTCTGGCACTGTGGACTACTGCGTTCTTCGGTGTGTTCTGGACAGCGCTGAGCCTTGCCGTGCCTAATCTCTATATTCGCATCTTCATGACGCCGACACAGGAGATACTCGAGATGGCGCCTGCCATTGTCCGCGCATATTCTATTTCATTTTTGCTGCTGCCATTTAATATATTCTCAACATATTATTTCCAGGCAATTATGCGGCCGAGGGCAGCCTTCGTGGTGTCCGTCGCGCGCGGCCTTGTTATAAGCGGCATCCTGATCCTGCTGCTGCCGGTGACTCTCGGAGCGGACTCTGTCTGGTTTGCAATGCCGATAACCGAGCTCATCACCGCTGTCGGTGCCGCCTATGCCATAAGGAACTACACGGGAAAGCTGAAGGGGTAAGAAAAAACGGGCTCTGCCCGAAAGCAGAACCCGTATATATTATTTATGCCCGTTAATCCATTTTTCCAGCGCCGGCTTTGCACTGTCCACACTGCTGCCGTGTATCGCGAGGCCTTTTTCAACAATCGCAGCTTTCGCAGTCTTTTTGATGTCCCGCTCCGTTCCTGCAAGGCCGCTTCCCTCGTGAGTGCAGAAGGGATAGATTTTCTTGCCCGTAAAATCAAAGCTCTCCAAAAATGTATAAACAGCCATCGGCATGGTACCCCAGTAATTCGGGTAGCCCAGATAGATCTCATCGTACGCATCAAGGCTCTCCGGGAGATCGGCGAGCTCCGGCCTTGCACTTGACTGCTTATCCCTCTGCGCCTGTTCGGTGCATGTGGTGTAATCTGCAGCATAGGGAATCTTCTGCTCAATCTTGAACATATCCGCGCCGGTGAGCTCTGATATCATTTTTGCGGCTTTCTCCGTATTTCCTGTTTTAACATATCTCTTGGAGCCGCCGAAGTAATTTTCGTCTGCTCTTGAATAAAACGCCACAAGCTTTGCCATGGGTGTTCCGTCCTTTCTGTTTCCGTGATAAATATCGGGCTATGCTTTTTGCTGCCGATCCAGACAAATCGAGTATACTACCTGAAGTTAACTCCAGGTCAAGTGCTTTTTATATTTTTCGCATATTAATTTTACGACCGCAGCCGGATTTGCCGACTGCGGTCGTTTGTGCTTTTATAATTTATTTATTGCCGGATAATCATGCGGCTTTTGCGGATGCATTTTTCACGGTGAAGCTGACCTCGACATCCAGCGTCTCGCCGGAATCGAAGGTAAACTCAACCTCGGCCTCGTATTCGCCCGCGGAAAGGCCCTTCTTCGGGACTATGGTCCAGGTCTTGTTGTTGCTCTGCCCGGATGCTACGGTGTCGCCGTCGGTTGTGCTGAGGGTGAAGCTGTTCTTGTCATCGCCCTTGAGTTTGACGCTCTCAACCACAAGTTCGCCCAATCCGGTGTTCTTCACGACCAGAGCCTTTGCCTTGGGCTGCTCATAGCCGACCTTTGAAGTGCCGAAGTCAATGTCTGCAATTGCAGGATAGATATAGCTTACTTCCGTGACATCACTCTTTGTCGCGCCGCTGATCGTTGCAAACGCGCGCACTATGGTGCTGCCGCTCAGCTCAAAGCTGCCGGTGTACTTCTTGCTCTTTGTCGAAGGCTCACTGCCGTCGATGGTATAATATATGTCCGTGCCGTCTGCGGCAATGATGCTGACCTCTACGTCATCGACGTAAGTTGCGCTCTCCGGAGTAATGACAGGTGCGTCCACCTTGAATTTCAGCGTAATCTTGCCGTCACGCTCCGCACGCTGGAATGTAACCACGCCGTCGCTGTCTATGGTGCAGGCGCCCGTTGTTGAAGTGGCATTGGTGATCGTAATGCCGACGTGGGGGGCTATGGTGCAGACGCTCTTTGCCGTGACGCTGAGGTTTCCGTCCTCGTCGGTGTCAAAGCCGTTGAAATCGGCAAGCGCGCTGTAATCTGCGGCAAGGGTGATGCTGTAAACGCCGTCGTCCTCTTCATCTTCAGCCGCGGCTTCCTCGGCATCGGTTTCGGATTCGGCTTCAGCATCGGTATCCTCGGCCTTCTTGCTGTCCTTGTCGGACTTGTCATCGGCCTTTTCGTCGCTCTTGCTCTCAGTCTCGTCTGCATCCTCGGCGTCAGCCTCTGCATTGTCTGCTGCGACGGCTGCGTTGTCCTCAACCTCGCCGTCATTATTATAGACAGTGCCGTCATTGTTGTAGACAACCGCACCGTTATTATATACCACACCGCCGTTATTATAAACGGTACCGCTGTTGTTAAAGACGACGCCGCCGTTATTAAACACGACACCGCCGTTATTATAAACAGTGCCGAAATTATTCACGACCGTGTCGCCGTCGTTGTAGAGCGTCTCTCCGATGTCGTTTATCACGACGTCCTCTGCGGAAATAGTTGCCGCTTTGCCCTCGTCGTCAGCTTTCTTGCTGTCCGCCCACGCGGCCGGAACAAGACTCAGTGCCAGTGCCAATACAAGTGCAAGCGAAAGTATACCCTTTTTCTTCATGTGTCTGCCCCTTTCTAAATCTTTATACACGAAATTACGAATTAAATATATCAACTGCTCTGTTATCAATGACTATTTTAATCCGAATTTGTTCCCTATCAATTAAAATTATGTTAACTTTGATTTGCGATACGGTTAATTCTGCGGAAACATCCTCATGTTAGCAAAAAACAGCGCCGCGAAATACCATCTGCGGCGCGGCCTTATCATATATGCATGCTCTCAAATGCACGATCCAGAATTTCCGGGACCTTATCCGGGCAGACGTCCAGACCCTCTGCGGCATAAAACCGTACGTCACCGACGGAAAAAAGCTTCCCCAACTCACAGATATAGGACTCCGCTGCCGAATGCTCCGGCAGAAAGCCGCCGCAGGTCGTGATATATGTCATCGTTTCCGCACGGCACAGCTTTATCAGGCTGCCGTTTTCACCGTAGGCAAACGTGATGCCTGCAACGCAGACATGCTCCAGATAAATCCTCAGCACGGCAGGAAACAGGCAGTCCCAATACGGCGCCGCGATGACAATGCGATCCGCCTGAGCAAACTGATGCGCGAGATTATAGCACGCCGAATCAAGCCTGCCCTGTGCAATGTCCGAATCTCTCTTGCGCAGGGCCGCGTTATCAAACGCCCTGATGTCAAGCCCGGCAAGCTTCAATTCTTCTATCTGATATTCGCCTTTTAATTTCTCCAGATACCGCCCGGCAAGCGCCTCGGTTCTGGAATTTTCTCTGATACAGGCGTTCACGAACAACAATCTTTTCATGTGCACAATCCCTCCGGTGCAGTTCTCAATGCTTGTATTTTATCACGTCCGCCCGGTTTTATAAATGGGCAGCCGCGGGATAACGGGGAGAGTAATATCTTGCCAAGGCCACGCGGCGGTGATATGATGACGCTGTAGGAAAAAGCTGCCGGAGTTAATACCTGCATGGGTTAGATATATCTAACTACAGTAAAGAAAACAAACCTTTTTGCAGCAGTTCAGATGAGAGGAGAAAACCTGCAATGATTCAAATCATTTATCATAACGGGGCGAGGAGCGCGGAATGGGCAGCAGATGAGTTTGCGGGATTTGAAAACGCGGTCGGCAACGGGGAGATACATTGTTACCAACTGCTCGACGGGGTGAGTGCAATGCTGCTGCGGCTGGATATGGAGTCATACACGGAGGTCCGCACGCAGGTCGGAAAGCTGGAGATAAATTTCTGCATCAGCGGACGCTTTGAGACCAGCTTCTCTCTGCGTGATCATGTTCTGCTCAAGCCGGGCGATATGGCGGTGAGCTGCTATGACGGTCTGCACGGCGCGCGGTCAGAGTCATATTTCCCGCTGGGTTATTATGAGGGAATATGCCTTGAGATTGACCCGGCTGCCGCAAAGATCTGGGCTGATCGGAATGCCCCAGCGTTTTCGGTGGACTTCACGCTGCTTAGACAAAATCTGCTGGATAACACGTGGTACATAGTTTGCTCTGCCGGTCCGCGCTGTGAGCATGTCTTTCGGGAGCTGTACGAAAGTGCCGACTATATGGACATGAGCTATCTGCGGCTCAAGGTCATGGAGCTTTTGATGCTTTTATGCCGCATCCCGCGGGAAAACAGTGCGGACTCATATTACTCCGCGGAGCAGGCGGAATTGATTCACCATCTGCGCGACTGCCTGCTGACGGACCGTGATGCCTATGTCTCACTTGCGAAGCTGGCAGAGGAGCATGAAATCTCGGTGTCACATCTGCAGAAGCTCTTCAAAAAGATTTACGGTATTCCGATATATCATTACATCAAGGAGTATCGGCTTGAGAGGGCCGCAGTGGAGCTGGTCAAGAGCGAGAAATCAGTCACGCAGATTGCACAGAGCGCCGGGTATGACAATGCCAGCAAATTTTCGGAGTGCTTCAAAAAGCGTTACGGAGCAACGCCCTCTCAATACCGTGCAAGTGCAAAGGGAGCGGCAAAACAGAGCATTGAAACCAGAATGGAGTAGTTTAAGGCCGACAGATATGTTAAAGTACGTGCTGGTTAGAGAAATTTAACCGAATACCAACAGGAGGTACTTTATTAAATGAAAAAGAAGCTTGCGATTTTATTATGCGTGCTTTGCATGCTGACCGCCGTAGGCTGCGGCCAGAGTGAAACAGCGGCGACAACGGCCCCTGCAGCAGAGACGGCAGCAGCGGCGACGGAAGCTCCGGCAGCTGAGGTTCAGGAGACCGATTCGGAGGATTACCTGACCACGATAAGCGGAAGCTATATTGAGCTGTTCCCGGAACTTGCCAAGGATGAATACCGCAGCATCTGGATTGACGCGACAACACCGCTGGTCGGTGCGGAAAACGCCGAAGCTACCACGGATGCACTGCTGAGCGGCTGCATGGCTGAGATCTACGGCGCGGAAGCCGTGGAAAAGTACGAGGCCGACCCTGACAGCATGGCTTTTGACTGCTACTTTCTGGGCGGTGTCGCAAAATTCGTAATGGACGGCCACACCATCACAGGACTTGATGCAGACGGGCAGGAGGTCTTCTCTCACACATATAAGCTGCTCGACGAGGAGAACAAAAACGGTTTTATCTTCTATCAGAGCGAGGATGAGGATTCCGGAGAATTCACATATTTTGCATTCTCTCCCGACACGATGGAGACAACGTATCACCTTGAGTTCCGTTATGCAGAGGACCTTGCCGACCTGCAGAGCTGGTTTGAAGGCTATTACTGCTACTGGAACGCTGCAGGCATCGCCGAGGATTACGATTTCGACACCATGACGAACGTAATCAATCTCTTCGCAACCGAGAATCTTGCCGAGGGGTAATAGCTATTATAATTTTTATGCGCACTCGTTTGAAGCAAACGGGTGCGCATTTTTCGCTCTATCTGCGTTTATATGTGTTTTCTGTGATGCTCTGCGTGATCTGCAAGCCATTGCTTTTGGAGTTTGCTGAGCAGGGTATTTAAAAGCTCCTGCTCCTCGGCTGTCAATGCGCTTAGTATATTGCTCTCATCGCCTCCGGCAGCGCGGATTTTTTCACTCTTGTGCTCCGCTATCTGCCCGCAGATGGATATTTCGCGCACGAGGGGATTTTTGCTGTCTGATTTCATGGCGTTACCTCCGTAATTTCTGATTTTTTGCATATAAGCAAAAAATGCCGCTCTCCCGTCTGACAGTGGAAGAGTGACATTTAATGTCTTATTATACCTGCTTTTATATTATTATAGCATATTTTTACTCGATTTATAAGTAAAAAATTCGTGAATGCCGTTATTATGTGATGACATTGGTTTTTATCCTCTGCCTGAGGGCACGGCGGCGGCGATTGATATAGCGCTCAAGCTCGCCGGAGCGGATAAACTCTGCAAGCACGTATTGCTCGTACACGGGGACAGTGCAGGAGTAGAAACCGAGCCGTTCGTCAAAGCGCGCAGCGAGCGTCTGCGGCAGCACCATGTATCCCGTTCGGATTGCAGGCGCGATGGTTTTGGAGAAGCTGTTTATGTATATCACCCGCTCCGGCGCGACGGAAAAGACTGTCTCTATTGGCTTTAACAGAGCGGAAAACTCCGAGTCGTAATCGTCCTCCACAATGTAGGCATCGTGCTCGTGTGCCCATTTTGCGTATTCGCGCCTCTTTGCTGCACTTGCCGTAACTCCGCTGGGGTAGCTGTGGAAGGGCGTGACATGCAGTGCTCCCGCCGTACATTCAGACAGAGCAGCGCTCTCTATTCCGTCTGCCCCGAGCTTCAGCATTTCACAGCTGACACCGTTTGCCTCATAGACAAGCCGGATTTTCTCGTATGATGGTGCCTCGAGAGCAAAACGTGTATCTCTCCCCAAAAGCTGCACTACAAGCGAGTATAAATATTCCGCGCCGGAGCCGATTACGATTTGCCCGGGTGTCACATCTATGCCGCGGCTTCTTGCAAGATATGCTGCAAGCTCCTCGCGAAGCTGAGTGCAGCCGCTGTTCGGGGCGCTGGAGAGAATGTGCCTGTCCTGTTCGCTGAGTACCCGGCGCATAATGCGGGCATATACCGAAAACGGGAAGTCCTCCGGCACATCGCTGTCGGCGCTCATATCCTCAAGACTTGCGCGCCTGATCGGCCTTGACGGACTCTGCCCCGGAACACGGCAGGCATAATAACCGCTGCGCTCTCTCGACTCGGCGTATCCCTCATCGGCCAGAAGCGCAAAGCAATGCTCCGCCGTGATGACGCTGACCCCGGCTTCCTCCGCCAGAAGCCTCTTTGAAGGAAGCTTTGCCCCGCCGCTAATTACGCCATTTAATATATCCTGCCGCAGCTGCTCGTAAAGCTGCAGATATGCCGGTTTCCGCGAGCTTTTATCCACACTGTATTTCATAAACTGACCTTAATGTTTTTAATATCTATATCTAAATAACAAGACCAGATATATTATATTTGCCTCACTCCGGACTGTCAAGAACTGTCCGGAGTGAGTGCTGCCGATACTAAAATCTAATTATCCGTTGCGGAAGCCTTATTTTCTTTTCATTAACCCATAGCAGATTGCATATAAGCCTCTTGAATTTTGCCGGCTTCCTCAATGTAAACATCCTGAAGTTTACCGGCCCACTCGGAATATTCATCATACGAACCATTTCCGTGCTTATAATAATACTTCGCCATTTCCGAAATGCCATCGTTTGAAATCTTAGCCAACTCGGTTACTTTGCTGTTACAAATGCCAGCAAGTCCTTCTAAGCCTTCATCGTTGTTAGCGGCTTCGGAATTATATTCTTCGATTAAAACCGGAGTTGCGTCTGTCAACTTAACGGTATAATCGTCAAGAATAGCCTGATATGAGTCATACTTTACTGACTTGTTCTCTTTCGATTCCTGCGTGTCAAACGCGGAAGCTGGTTCATCAGACTGTGCCGATGACTGATTGTCTTCCTGAGAGGCCAAAAGAGTTGAGCCGCAAGCGCAAAGCACGAAAATCATAAATATTGACAAAATCAGAGATAAGCACTTTTTCATTTTAATCATCCTTTCTTACCCGGCTGCTGAATATTTCAGTTTTTGCCTCTGCTGTTGTTGTCGTCCTCAATGCGCTTCTTCCAGCTGTTGCCGAGCGGCGCCGAGTTGCGTACGGCAGAGATCGCATCGCTCACCGCACAGTATTTAACCTGCTCTCCTTCACTGTCAGAGTAATAGCTTACGGCAAAGTCTTCGCTGATGCCGATATCCTCCGCAGTCTCCACCGCGTCAATGTTCGCGCCCAGGAAGATAAACTCCCAGCCGTATTTCTGCTTTTCGTGCTCAATCATCTCTTTTACCTTGCTTTTGTTGAAGTGGCGGCTGGCATTCTCCATGCCGTCGGTTGTGATGACAAAGAGCGTATGCTCCGGCACGTCCTCCGCACGGGCGTATCTGTGTATGTGTGCGATGTGCTTTATCGCCTCGCCTATCGCATCGAGAAGTGCGGTGCAGCCTCTGACGCTGTACTCCTTGTCCGTCATCGGTGCTACATCCTTCACGTCCTTGCGGTCACATATCATTTCTACCCTGCTGTCGAAAAGATAGGTTGTGACGTAGGCATCACCGGTCTCTGCCTTCTGCTTTGCGATCATTGCGTTAAAGCCGCCGATTGTGTCGGACTCCAGTCCGCTCATAGATCCGCTGCGATCGAGAATAAACACAAGCTCTGTCAGGTCTTTTTTCATTTTTATGACCATTCCTTTCCGCTGCGCTGCAAGGCACCAAAGGGAAATGAAA
>CAVAPH010000073.1:0-6737 GCA_963590455.1 bacterium
ATAAAAGATTTATACCCAATCCGCCGGGAGCTTGTTTTGCTCTCGGCGGGTATTTTCATATCGTCCCGGCGCAATCGGCGGTCAGGTGCTTCAGGGCGGTGCGGAGAAGAGCAAGACGGTCGGGGAGAGGGGAGCCGTCAGGGCTGCAATAGCAGCGGCGGTTGAATTCCAGCATAATGGAGACTCCGCGGCACTCGCCGGAGAGCACGGTGTTCGGAACGTAGCTGCCGGAGTAGGGATAGTTGACGGCGACGGAGAGGCCGAGCGATGAAAAGCGCTTTTCTGCCAGATCGACAAGCTTTTTCGGCGTATAACGCTCGTCTGCACCGATGCAGACATCCGGAGTCGGTACACCGGGACGCAGAAAGTCAGCGGGGATTATCTCATCGGAATAGCTGTGCAGGTCGAACACAAGCACGCGCTTATGCCTGCGGCAGAGCTCATCCATCCGTGCGTGATGCGCAGTGTAGTATTCTAAAGTCTGCCGGCGCAGCTCATCCGTGACGTTTTTAATCTTCATGCCGTCAAAAGCACGCTCGTAGCAGTAGCCCATACCGTAGCGCTCCATGATCTCTTCCGGGCCGATAAAGCGTTCAACATCGCACAAAAGGCGGCTGACGTCAAAGCACACAGACTGATACGGCAGGCGGTACTCCTCCGGAATAATCTGCTGCATTCCCACATCTCGCGTCTTCTCGTGATAGGCGCGAAATGTCTCTTCCGACACGCAGAGGCTGCGCATCAGCTCTTCGGGGAACCTGGTGCCGTCATGGGGAACGTGAAAGACGGGGCAGCGGTGATATTGACGGGGGAAGCCCTTTTCACTCAATGCGCAAAACTCCTCCGCCGAAAAGAAGCGCACTCCGCTGCTCACCATTGCGGCACAGATCGACGGCTGAGCGATGCATTCGAGCGCACGCCGATTTATATCTACGGCAAAGACACAGCTGCACTGCGGCCACATAAAATCAGCACTGCGTATGCCATCATCTGGGCGAATGCCGAGCGCATCCAGGCACTGCAGCAGCCTGCTTTTGCCCTCGCTGTCGGTAAAGCGTACGGCAAATACACCGCTTTTTCTGAAATCAAAATACATAAAAAACCTCCTTACGGATAATTCCATAAAGAGGCCGGAAAAACACCATCGTCTGCCGTATAACGGCATCAAGCTTTAGCACCTTGCCCAGCGGCAGGTTGCTGTGCGGTCAACGGGCTTGTCCCTCGCGCACTCTCTATGGATAAATATATTTATTTTTTTACTGATATATGCTCAATACCTGTATTCGTATCTGCGGTAGGTATCGAGCTCTAAGTTGTGACCGTATATATATTTTGCGCCTTTGATGCTGTGAAGCTCATATTCCGGCTCATCATCACCGTGCTCGATGATATCGACCGTGACAGGGGAGTAATCCTCAAAAATGTCCGGATTGTCCCAATCCCAGCATGCAGTTTCCTCGCAGGTGTAATAGACATATCCTCCGCAGAGCCTGCAGCGATAAAGTTTTGCATTCCTGTGGCTGCTGTCACATTCAAAAGTTTTGATGAACTTCAAATTCTTGCGGCCGTGCACAACAGCATGATCCGGATTGATATTATCGAACATGCAGCAGACAGTTCTCACCTGATCCGCCACGTCACTCACTCGCTTTACCGAAGAGCTCACTGAGAAGCCCGGCATATTCCACAGTGGCAGGGACCGCGCCGAATTCTTTTTCAAGTATCTCCAGAACCGAGCGGTAATACCATGCGTGCTTAGTCTTGTCCTTCTGATTGAAGCGTGTCCAGAGAGCATCACCGATTTTTGCATGATCGCGGGCAAGCTCACGCAGATTTGCCAGCTTGTCGCCGAGACAGATAAGCTTTGCCTCACGGCTTGCATTGAAAAGATGATCAATCGTCTCTTGCTTGCGAAGCTCCCAGGTTTCCGCAGCCGGTGTACCTACACGCTTGTCCTCGCTCTCGGCTGCCACGAGATCTGCAACACGGCTGCCGAACTCATGCTCCAGCTGCGCCTTAGTGACATCTGTGTCCTCGACCGTGTCGTGCAGCACTGCAGCGGCGAGAACCTCCTCGTCATCTGTCAGGCTTGCGGCGATGATCATGGCCTCGAGCGGGTGTAGAATGTACGCGCGGTTCTTCCCCTTGCGTTTGACTCCGGCGTGCGCGTCGGTGGCGAATTTGATTGCGTCTTCCAGAGTTTTGCCCTTTTTCTGCATTTCACTGAGATTTTCGTTCACGGCGGTATCTCCTTTCAGCACACTTATTTATTTTATATATTTACATCATTTATCGGGGGCAATGCTCTCATTTTCGGCCGCGTGTCTGCCGCGGATTTTCAGCTTTCCCTCTTTGCAGATATATGATAGCAGATAAGACGCTTGATGTGAAGTGAGCGGTGCTTGAGTTTGAAAGTAAAAAATCAAGCCAGGCTTGAATTATTATAAATTTTGCAAAAGCTGCTTTTCACACTCCAACAGACCGGCAAGCTGATATTTCAAAAGCCATGCTGCGTTGTTGTAAACCGGCTGCGCCTTGATATGCTTAAGCAGCTGCGGATACCATGTCTCAATCTCGCGTATCTCCGACTCTAAAAGCTCAGACGGGAGCGCAAATGAGGCTGCGGAGAGAAAGCTGCACCAGTCCATGCATTTGACAAGGCAGGCCGTCGGATCGGTCAAGATACCGGCGTAATATTGCTCAGGCGTCTGATTCTCGCCTGAAATTTGCAGCAGGGAAATAACGCTTCGTGCCGCTTCACACACAGGCAGATCTTTCGGCGCGATACCGCAAACCTCCGGCACGTCGTGCAGCAGCAGCGCAGCAAGCAGAACGTCATCATTAAGCCCCAGTGCAAGAGCGTGGCATGCCATGGTGAGCGGGTGATTTATATACGGAATCCCTGCTGCTTCCGGCTTGAGAATATGCCCCTCAAGCTTCGCCTTGGCAAGGCTCAGTGCTTTTGATGCCTCCGGAAAGCTGCCGGAAGCGAGCTTCCCGCGGAGAAAAGCGGACATATGTGTCTCGTCAAACACCCGCATATCGCGCACAGTCCCGTCGTCCTCGTATATGCAGAGATTGAGCCGCTCGTTCAGGCGTTGAAGCTTGTCGGCGGAAGGGACGTACTTGTCCTGCTCCCACTTGCTGACGGCCTCAGTGCTGACATCCAGCAGCTCCGCCAGCTGCGCCTGCGTCATTCCGGCACTCTTCCTCGCCGCCGATATCCGTGCACCGAGCCCCATAGCAATACCTCCGTTTGCAAAAAATAGTGATAATACTGTGATTATAATAAATTTATAATAAATTGCAGTACTGCTGATGTCAAGACAGAATGGGAAATAAATGCAAATCAGTTTACAAAAAACAACTGTTCAAACGAGTTGTTTTACTGTATAATAATTTCAAATTCCTGAAAAATTGCAGATAAATGAGGGATGCACAATGACAGAGCAGGAAAGCAAAATATATCAGCTGATTGCGCGCTATAACGGAATAAAAGCGAGGGATATTGCTGAACATTTGGGAGTCGATAGGAGAGATGTCAACGCCTTGCTAAGCAAAAGCCCAGCATTAAAAGCTGTCGTTTTTCAAGATGAAGAATATAAATGGCGCTTAAAAGCTTCAAGTTCTTCCACTTCAAAAAATGAGGCTGCAAAATACCCTGCTGCGGACAAGGAACTCAGAAATCTTTGTAATTACTATCTCAATTGCTTGACTTTGGAATCAAAAAATTCAGTGTCGCAATTTCTTACCAGCCGTTATGAGCTGGCTTATGAACCGATCGAATCGTTGAGCAAGGAAGCGTTTGCACAGCCAAAAGTTGCAAATTATCTTGCCAAGGTCAAAGCTGCACGCGATAAGACAGCCTATATTGGTTATCCTGTTCGCATTTTTACAATCAAATCGAATAAAGGAACATTTAGAAAAATTGCGCCGGTCTTTCTGTTTTCAATATTGCTCGACAGTGGGACGTATGAGATAGACTGGACACCCATAATAAATATAGAAGTTCTCAAGGCTTACTCAGAAGGCGGCTCAGATACCGTAGCGTCAGAGTTGGTTAAACTTGAATCAGACCTTGGTATCAATAGAAGCGACGCAGAAATTGAGCCTGATGAACTTGCAATGCGCCTAACGCAAGTTCGGCAGTGGGATTATGTAGAAAATATAGACCCATATAACATATGTATAACTGCGGATATGAGTAGTTTGCCGGACGGAATTTGCAATCGTGCTGTAGTAATAGAGGCTGAGCGCAGCAACTTTACCATAGGGCTTGAATCAGAGCTTTCAATGCTAGCAAACATGTCGGAGGAAGATTACAAAGGGACAGCTCTTTATTCATGGATAAAAGGTGATTGCTCACATAGTAGCAGCGAAGAAATCAAACCTCTGCTGGAGGTTCTGCCACTGAATTCTGAGCAGGCGGACGCAGTTAACAGCGCTCTTAAATCAGATTTGACTATTGTGACGGGGCCTCCGGGTACCGGTAAATCACAAGTTGTAACGGACTTGCTAATTAATATTGCTTGGAATGGCAAAACTGCACTGTTTACCAGCAAAAACAACAAGGCTGTTGATGTTGTAGATCAGCGAGTAAATGGTCTGTGCAAACGTCCGTTTGTACTGAGAATAGGCAATGCCCATTATGCTTCACGCCTGGCAGATATTGTTGAAGGACTTTTGAATACAAGCTCGACATCAGCAGACAAAGATGAGGCGGAATACTACCTTCAGGAATACACTACAAGGGCAAACAGAACTAATAAAATATTAGCAATCAAAGCACAAACCATGCAGGCGCGAAATCAATTAGACGTTATCGAGCAAGATTACTGCGCGGTGCGTGATAAGATGAAAGGTCTTTTTGATAAGGTTTCCTCTGATGACATAGGAAAAGCCCGCTGTGTTGCGGAAAAATACCATAAAGCTTATATAGCATCAATTAAAGAGAAACAGAGCTTTTTCACAAGACTTTTCTGGAACATGGTTAAAGAAAAGCGGATTGCAGTAAGAGATGAAACATTTAGCGAATATTGCAAAGTCTTTTCCGAATTCATGCTCCCGCTGATTGCTAAAGATGCTGACGAAGACAGTGTAGAAGATATGCTCATCGAGGCATATGACTTCGAAAAAGCTCTGGATGTTACGTTGAAATACAAATCAGCGCTTGAGGAGTTTAAGAACAAAGCGGCTCTCGAGTTAGCAGATAAAAAATTAACTAAAAACAAGGAGGCTATTGCAGAAGTTTCAGGTAAGCTGTGGAGTAAATGGCTTAGAACTCAAGCGGTTACTTTTTCACCCCAAGATCGGCGCGATATGTTGGAATTTCTCACCACAATGAGGCTTTCTGATGACATAGATCTTTCAAACAATCCGAGCTTGAAAAAGCAATACTCGCGAGTATCTGCAGAAATGACCAAGTACCTTCAGTGCTGGGCAGTCACATCTCTCTCAGCGAAGGGCAGGGTCCCTTTTACTGCGGGACTGTTTGACTATGTAATTGTGGACGAGGCAAGCCAGTGCGATATTGCATCTATTATACCTTTACTTTACAGAGCTAAACGAGCAGTGATAATAGGAGATCCGCAGCAGCTCACGCACATTTCGCAGTTGTCCGGAAATCAAGATCTTGCGTTACTCCAAAAGTATCAAGTCAGTCCAATTTGGTCGTATACAAAGAATTCGCTCTACAGGCTTGCAGAGAGTGAAATAAACGTTGATCGCATTATTCAACTAAAAGATCATTTCCGATGCTGCGCAGATATTATAGAATTTTCTAACGAAGAATATTATAAAGGAAATCTTAGAACAGCAACGAGATATGACAGATTAAAGACTCCTGCCGGAGATAAACCGGGGGTGCGGTGGATAGATGTGCAAGGAGAAACACTGAGACCGTCATCCGGCAGCGCATACAACACACAGGAGGTATCGTCAATTGTAAAAGAGCTCAAACGTTTAGTCTCGGTTGGGTACGATGGAACCATAGGTGTTACAACTCCATTCCGTAAACAAGCAGAGGAAATAAGACGTGTGCTCAAATCGGAAGAACCCGGATTGCTTGGAGAACTGGAATCAAAACACGAATTCATTGCAGATACTGTTCACAAATTCCAGGGCGATGAGCGAGACTTGATGATTTTTTCTACTGTTATATCAGAAGGAGCTGCTGCGTCAAGTGTTGGTTTCCTCAAAAATACACCAAATCTCTTTAATGTGGCAATAACAAGGGCACGAGCGGTTTTGGTGGTGGTAGGCAATTTCAATTATTGTGCAAACTCGGGGGTAGACTATCTAAGAGATTTTGCCGACTATTATACCAAGCTTAAAAGAGAAGCTACACCAAAAAATAAAATTCATGTACCGCCAAACACTCGATCTTATCCGGATATTAATAATTCCGAATATATATCTGAGTGGGAAAAAGTTTTCTATACTGCACTGTATGATGCCGGAATAAATGTTGTTCCGCAATACCAGGAAGATAAATATCTGCTTGACCTTGCTTTGCTTTGCCCGGATGGGCGCAAATTAGATATAGAGATTGATGGAGAAAGGTATCATCGCCAATGGAACGGTGAATTGTGCTACCGTGATCAGCTACGCAATCAAAGAATGTTTGAGCTCGGTTGGGATGTAAGAAGATTTTGGGTCTATCAGATTCGAGATAATCTTGACTGGTGTGTAGAAGAAGTGAAAAATTGGCTTCAAACAGATACATTGAAAGCAATAAC
>CAVAPH010000073.1:7228-10779 GCA_963590455.1 bacterium
CCCACAAAGCCGGTTGTGCGGACACTCACGTATATGTCCTTGGCTTCCTCTGCTTCCTCCTCCGTCTCATCCTGAGCGGCTTCAGCGCGCAGACTGACAACCCAACCGATGCGGACGTATTTATTATCTATCGTCAGGACTCCGGTGCCCGGCGTATAATATACGCCCTCATTGTACTCGGTACCGTCAGTGGCGACACGGTAGAGAACATCATTTATAATGACGTGCAGCTCCTCCGGCAGAGTGCAGTTCTCATCAAGCTTAAGGGTGATCTGCATGGGCTTCGCTGCGGAAAAATCGTAGTGGAGATCCTCTTCAACGGACATCCCGACAAGCTCATCGGCATATACGTGCACGCCGACCGCCGAGCCGATAATGATCACGGCGCACTCGTTTTTCCAATATGCTGCGTCAATGCTCAGCTCAAGTGTCGCGGGATTAAAAACTATGCCCTCGTCATTCGTGTTCCCGTCAAGATGCACTGTGTAGACATCATCATTTATCTGCAGCAGGAAAAAGCTCGGCATTTTAAAGCCCTTTTCCATGATGAGCGTGAGCTTTAAGCTTTCACCTTTTTTCCAATCGAGCTTCTCCGTCTCTCCTGCATCATTTTCGGGCAGCTCAAAGCTGAAGCCGGCTGCCTCGTTATATATGGCACCGCCAACAACCTTTTCGTGCTTCTCACCGCCGTAGACTTCCTCAACGGTATCGGCATCATCACTAATATTTTCGCTGTCCTCGCTGTCCTCACTGACAGCTTCACTTGTTTCGGTTTCAGTGCTCTCGTCGGAAGCAGCATCATCGGCAAAAGCGCAGGTGGGCGCAAGCAGCGCAAAAAGAAAAACGAGCGTGCATATCAGTGATGCAAAACGCAGGAATAATTTATTTTTGCCGTCCTTTGCAATTTTCATTATTACCGCTCCTCCTGCCGCAGCAAGCTCGGCAAGCTATGATTCGGTTTATATCTCGGGCCGCCCCTCGATATGCAGGCAGATTATGCCTTCAACATTTTGTAACTATTATTTTACCAATTGCTGCGCAGCAAGTCAAGCATTGCGAGTCATGTTTTACAAATTTTCTTCCAAATATTTTCCTGTATGATTTTGTCGGAGCCGGCCGGGCACACTGAGGCATATGCCCGGCGTGCAGATACCTGCAATTTGAAAAATACGACACTTGAACCGACAAATCAAACAACATTGTCTAACGGCACACTGAGTTATTTTTACAAAAAGACGAATGTACGCATTGATTTATTGAGAAAAGTACGTTATAATATTAATAATCTTGTGTAAATGAATGACGCAGGAGAACGCATCTTTCATCATAACAAAGACGACGGACTCGTCACCCATTTAGAAATAAGAAAGGAAGCGAAGTTTTTGAACGAAAAGTACAATGCATTGTTCACCCCTTGGAAGGTAGGCAACGTGGAGATATCCAACCGTATCGTCCAGTGCTCTATGGGTGGTACTTCCCTCTTTGGTTGGCTGGAGCCTAACCATTTTGATAAGGAAGCAGCTTACTTCCTCCTCAACCGCGCACAGGACGGCGTCGGCCTGATCCTGCCCGGTATGCAGTGTGTCCGCGATACCATGGGTATCCCCGGCCGTCACTGGCTGTACCAGAATGACATCATGTTCAAGCAGCTCAAACCCTACATGGAAGAGTTCCATAAGACCGGTGCAAAGCTGTTCATTCAGCTGGCTGCAGGCTTCGGTCGCTCCATGGCTATCAACGGTTGGATGACCGCTCTGGCAAAGAATGACCTGCTCAACAAGCTGGCATCCCCGGTTGTCGACGTACAGTACTGCTGCGCATCCGCATCCGCAACTCCTAACCGCTGGGCTGAGGACGTTAAGTCCCGTCCTATGACCGTAAAAGAGATTCATGAGATGGTCGAAGCTTTCGGTAAGACCGCAAAGCGTCTGAGAGAAGCCGGTGTTGACGGTGTTGAAATCCACGCTGTCCACGAAGGTTACCTCCTCGACCAGTTCACCATGAAGAACTGGAACTTCCGTACCGACGAGTACGGCGGATCCTTCGAGAACCGCTACCGCTTCCCAGTCGAAGTCGTACAGTGCATCAAGAAGTATGCCGGCGAAGACTTCCCTGTCTCCCTGCGTTACTCCGTCGTCTCCAAGACCAAGGCTTGGGGCAAGGGCGCAATGCCTTACGAGACCGACTTCGAAGAGTTCGGCCGTGACATGGAAGAGTCCGAAAAGGCTATCAAGTACCTGGGCGATGCAGGCTACGATATGTTCAACTGCGACAACGGTACCTACGATGCTTGGTACTGGGCACATCCGCCACAGTACATGCCGGACAACTGCAACCTCGAGTATGTTGAGCACATCAAGAAGTTCACCGACAAGCCCGTCGTTTGCGCAGGCCGTATGGATCCTGTCAAGGCAGCCGAGGAGATCGCTGCCGGACGTCTGGACGCTGTTGCAATCGCTCGTCAGAACCTTGTTGACCACGAATGGATCCACAAGATCAAAGAGGGTCGCGAGGACGAGATCAAGCCCTGCATCCGCTGCCACAACGGCTGCTTCAACTTTGCAAAGTACAAGGGAACCTCCAACCTGC
Source organism: bacterium (assembly GCA_963590455.1). Lineage (GTDB taxonomy): Bacteria > Bacillota > Clostridia > Oscillospirales > Oscillospiraceae > Limivicinus. The sequence goes on from CAVAPH010000073.1 coordinate 9,818, forward strand.
AGAAGCTGGACGACTCCCTGCATCTTGCACGCTGCGCTCTGAACCCGACCACGATGCAGCACAACAAGTACAAGATCATACCCACCAAGAAGCCCAAGAAAGTCGCTATCATCGGCGGCGGCGTCGGCGGTATGGAGTGCGCTCTGGTGCTCAAGCAGCGCGGCCACATCCCCACCATCTTTGAGAAGACCGACGAGCTCGGCGGCCTGTTCCTCACCGCATCCGCGATGACCTTCAAAGAGAACGACAAGGAGCTCATCCGCTGGTACAAGAGAGAGATCGAGAAGCAGGGCATTGATGTCCGTTACCACACTGAGGTTAACGACCTCGGCACCGTACGCGGCTTCGACGAGATCATCGTTGCAACCGGTTCCGTTCCCAGAACCATGCCCGGCATCAAGGGCTTCGAGAAGACCCTCACCTTCACTCAGCTCCTCAAGGAGAAGTATCCTGTTGGCGATAAGGTCCTCTTCATCGGCGGCGGCCAGTCCTCCTGCGAGGCTGCATATGACCTGCTGCTCAACTTCGGCAAGCACCCCATCATCGTAGAGTTCGCTGGCGACCTCGTTGCTGCACAGGCAACCTGCCTTGCAAACACCTCCTACCTGCGTGATGCTATGGAGTACCACAAGGTTCCCGTATACCTGCACTCCACCGTCACCGAGATCACCGACAAGGGCTGCACCGTTAAGAACGTTCAGACCGGCGAGACCTTCTTCGTCGAGTGCGACAACGTCGTCAACGGCATCGGCTTCGTCCCGACTCCTGTCGGCGGCAAGGACAACAAGAACGCTCACCGCGTCGGCGACTGCGTTGCTATCGGCAACCTGCGCACCGTCATCTGGCGTGCTTGGGATGTCTGCATGAAGATATAATCTGAATCCGCAGATATCAAAACAGCATAAATCCACAGAGCCGTGCAGCGAAAGCTGCACGGCTTTTCTACGTGGGCGGATGCGGGG
>CAVAPH010000074.1:0-10774 GCA_963590455.1 bacterium
CTCTGATTAACTAATTTCTACCGTGCAGGTGTCCAACTTGCACTTGCAATTTGCGTTTGATTATTTAAAGTAATTTTTTCGTTAAAATCTATAGGTTATGCCCTTGTTTCACTGTAAATATCGTCAAATTTCAAGTTCTGACTTTGTGCGGTTTTCACAAGCAGCTGCCCGTTTTGATATGCTAAACACCTGAAAAAGCTCCGAAAAGCGTTTTGGCGTTTTTGAATACATTATGCATAATTATGCATTTATTTGTGATAAAAACACGGACGCTCATTCTCCGGGCGTCCGTGTGATGCACTAATGTTAGTATTTCTGACATTTGTCAGGTATTTTATCGCTTTTTGCGGTTATGTGCCTCAATTAGTTTTTATTCACTATTTTATGCACTATATGTAGTACTTTCTCGGAATCTCATCATAGTGTTTGAGCAATATCGGCTCAACACAGTATGAGAGGAACTTCATATCAAGATTTAGAAAATACACGGTGAAGCTGACGGCAAAGAAGCCGCCGACTCCGCAGAGAATTTTAAGAGGAAGCTTTTTGCTTTTCATTATCTTATTCTCCTTTTATTTTATAACAGCATAACAGCATATCTATGCCGCGTTACCATGCGTTCTCGTCAGGCAGGACCTCAATCGACGGATCCAGCGGCTCTTCACGCATGACCGTACGCATATAGACATTAAACTGGTCGCGTATGGCCTGCCTTGTATAGACGCGAGGGTCACAGAGATCATGGCAGACCCATACGAGATGAATTCCGCGCTCTCTCGCCTGCTCTTCAAACTGGCCGTGCATACCGGTCAGAGCCTTGCAGGACATATGCTCCCACATCATCACCATGTCGGCATTCATGCGCTCACACAGCTCCCACAGCTCGTCGACCAGGACTTTATAGCCGCCGTGAGTACGGTTGCGCATGATCATGTTTTCCGTAAGATATGCCATGTCATAATACGCCTGCTCGCGGTTCTCCGGCGTATCCTCCTCGGCGATCTCCTTCTCTATGACCATGGAGAGCATATCCGTAAGAGGGACGACACCCCAGCAATGAACCATCCAGTTGAGCATGTCTATGACGTACTGCGGCTGCACGCCCCAGACGAGGCAGCGATGACGATACTCGGGTGCCATCATGGTTTTCTTTTCATAGCCGCGTTTTACGTATTTCATTATCTTCCTGTCTATCGGCGGGAAGAGCGGCGAACGTCCGCAGTTGCCCATATAGTTCGTGTCGTTATAGAGCGAGAATGTCGCGCCGACAAACTGCGGATACGGTGTGCTGTTTACCTCAAGCCAGGTCCAGCGATTGCGAGTGGTTTCGTTTACACGCTTTGCGCACTCGAAATATGCTGTCCAGTCCCACTTCTCCCCCGTCTGCTCTTCTACGAAGGCAATGGCGTTTTTAATATCCTGTGCGGCATAGGCCTGAACGTCTTCCTCCTTGTGGCGCATGGGGGCTGCAAGCTGGAACGTCGGTATGCCGTACTCCCGCTCAAGGCGCTTTGCTATAATTCCGTTGCCCATGAGAGATCCGTCGCAGGTTGTATTGACCTGAACCGCACATTTTCCGAGCACGGGGAAGTCATCATCTATGGAAATGCCCGCCTCGGCCTCAGGCATCGGGCAGACATCGCCGGGGATACCGAACTGCTGTGCCACGTCGAGATAGTGCGTAGTAGAATACTGGTTAAGGAGGTTCGCCGAGAACATCGTGGGCACCTCGCGAAGTATCGCATGGAGCGTCGGGAAGCCCATCATGAATGCGGTCATGGCGTTTTCATCCGTCAGCACGCATTTCTCGGAGTATTTTACGTTGTTGCCTGTCCTGCGGTCGCCTTTGACGGAATTTTCTATGCAGGTTGCGACGTCTTTTACGACAAAGTCCATCGCCGTGTGCACTATGCGCAGCGGTTCATCACGCAGACCCATAGTGAATTTATCCATCATATGAGGCACGGCAAGATAGTTTGCAAACCAGCGGTATCTGAACATTGCCTTGACGTTGCGCGGCTTTATTATTACTCCGCCGAGAATCGAGAGCAGATAGAGCCATCTGAAGTAATCATACAGTGTATCCTTTACGCCGCGCCATTCACGGCGGCGGCGAACCTTTCCCCCGTCAAACAGCACGCCGAGCTGTTTTTCTCCTATCCTCTTCTTGGGATTCTTCAGCACTGCCATTACTTCACACCTCCCTGAAGCTTCTTTATCTCAATGCTTTCCACAAAGGCCTGCACACGGGTGCGCATCTGTCCGACCGAGGATGCGATATTATATGGTCTGTCAACCGACATAACCGGGAATCCGTAATCATCACGCAGCATGGTGGAGCCGAGCAGACGCTCATACGCCCACGGGTCACAGAATTTCACCTGCTGATAAATTATGCCATCCGCTTTATATTCATGCGCGATGTCATTTACATACTGCTTGCGGCCGTATACCTTTTCCATATTCATCTGTCTCGGGCACTGACCGCGCCAGACGTACTGACGGCAAACCTGCGTGAGAGCGTCCTCATTATCGTTGAGCTCTATTACATTGCGTCCAGGCAGCGAGCCGAAGCAGAAGCGGTCCACACAGACATACGCCCCTGTCTCCTCAATGAGCTTTATAAAGCCGCTGTCATCAACCTCGGAGCCAACTACGGCAAGTCGCGCGCGGTATGGCTTTTTCTCGGGTTCCCTTGTGCGGACCTCCTCAAGAGTCTCCTCAAGCTTGTCGATAATGAGATATTTGGGTGCAAGATATGTTGCAAGAGTGAGCACGTGGAATTCATATCCGGTAATACGCGGGTACTCCTCTTTTCTGAAATCACCCAGCGCGCGGATAACGCGGCAGACTCTGTTATGCTCCTCTACTGCCTTCCTGATCGATGCATCGGATATATCAGTGCCGTAAGCCTCATGCAGCGGAGTGAGAATGTGATTTTTGCACTGCAGAACCAGAAGATCTACGCCGTTGTCATCGGCCTTGAGAGGGATCTCCATGTATTGATGGAAGAACTTTTCATTGCCCGCGCCCATTGTGTGCAGCAGCTCCATGTTCTCCACGCAGCGATTTATCATGGTGCAGCCGTCGGGCGCAATAACGCAGTCGGCAAAATTGAAGCCGCCCTCGATGGCACGCTCAAGCAGTGCTCTGCTGGTTTCGCACAGAAAACTCGTCATGTAGTAGGTCGCGATATCCATGGAACCGGTGTTGGGTGCTGAAAGACGGATCGAAAAGGTATTGTCAAGGTTCATCAGAGGCTCCGGCGTGTTTTCACATACGAACGCCGCGCATACCTTGCCTTCATTTTTGGCACGGACAACAAGCGGATTATTTGCCTCCCGGAGGAGGTTTTCAAAGTAGCTCAGATATTTCAGGTCTCTCATTGCTTTCCTCCTGTTATTAATTTTGCCGGATCTTGCTGTGGTTCTATGATAAAATTTTATCACTCTATACATTCATTGTCAATTTGTTTGTGAATTTTATGCATGTGTGACTAAACATGTATGCATAGTTTGTAGGAATTGACGGAGGTGGAGGGAAAATTCACTTTTGTTCGCTTCTAACCGGCTTCTGAATAGACAGAAGAACAGTACGGCAGATTTCAGTATAAATTCATAATTGCATTTATGTGAATAATTTGATAGAATAAGGAACCGGATATGTAAAAATTGGGGGATTGTAACATTGAGTGACGACGCAAGGCCTGCATCATATGCAGAAAGCAAACGCAACCACACTTCTGCAGTAGATGTTGTTATAAATAAAATAGTAGACGATGTTTTGACCGGTAAATATAAGCCCGGAGACAGGCTGCCCACCGAAATTCAGCTTGCAGATATGGTAGGAATGAGCAAAAACACCGTCAGGGAGGCAATTAAAATACTCGTGGCCTATGGTGCAGTTGAAATTCGCCGCCCTGAAGGGACATTTATTGCAAGCTCATTCTCGCCGAGGCTTCTCAATCCCGTTATCTATTCCCTGCTGTTCAGTCAGGCAAACGTCCAGGATCTTTTCGGGCTACGCAGGATGATAGATACCGGTGTATGTATGCTTCTCATACAGCAAGGTCTCACTCCGGAGGACACCGAAAAACTTGAGGCGCAGAATGAGCTGTATACCAGCCTTGTGCTCGCTGATGAGCCGGACGCGGATGCCGTAAATCGTGAGGATGTCAGGTTTCATAAAATGCTCGCCGCCGCAACTCACAATGAGCTCGTCCGAGTCTTTCACGACTACGTGACTGACTTAACCTTGGAGTCAAGAAACAGAGTTGTTCATATGTGCAAGGCAGACAACAATATGAAATACCTCGCCGACGTCCACAGAATGACATTAGATCTGGTTGAACGCAAAAGCTCGCGCTCCCTCGAAGAGGCTATTGATTACAGCTATTACTACTGGAAAACAACCTTCGGTTCGTGACATTCAACAAAAACTGAAATCAAATTTGTTATAGTTTCACAAAAGTCAACTGTTAAAATGATAACAGTTGACTTATTTTATAGCAAAGCGTACAATGACGTTGTCAACATCCAACGTTCAAGTTTGGATGATTAGCGGATCTATTAACCTATTATATTTTGCTGCAAACGCAGCGTAATCGGAGGAACTAATGGATAAAGAGAAGCTTGATTTTCTCAAGAGCAAGGCTAACCAGCTTCGCAAGGATGTCATCACGATGATCTACGAAGCACAGTCCGGTCATCCGGGCGGTTCTCTTTCGGCGGCGGACTTTGTCACAGCGGTCTATTATTCTGAGATGAAAATTGACCCGAAAAACCCCAAGTGGGCAGACAGAGACCGTTTTGTACTCTCCAAGGGTCACGTTTGCCCCATTCAGTATGCCGCACTTGCAGACCTCGGATATTTTGACAAAGAGGTTCTGCATACTTTGCGCAAGGAAGGCTCTATTCTTCAGGGACATCCCGATATGAAGAAATGCCCCGGCATTGATATTTCAACAGGCTCCCTCGGTCAGGGTTTTGCATGCGGCGCAGGCATGGCACTTGCAGCCAAGAGAGACGGCAAGGACAGCCGCGTGTTTGTGGTCATAGGCGACGGCGAGAGTCAGGAGGGCGAGATCTGGGAAGCAGCACAGGTATGCACCAAATACAAGCTCGACAACGTCGTAGTCTTCTGCGATTACAACAACCTGCAGCTTGACGGCACCTGTGATGAGGTTATGCCAGTGCTTGACCTTGCGAAGAAGTTTGAAGCTTTCGGTTTTGACTCCTACTGCATCGACGGCAACGACATGGAGCAGATTGTCGACACCCTTGAAAAAATAAGGGGCGAGAAGAACGGAAAGCCGAAGTTCATTCTCGGCAAGACAATCAAGGGCAAGGGCGTTTCCTTTATGGAAAATCAGTGCGGCTGGCACGGCAAAGCACCTAACAGTGCGGAGTACGAGCAGGCCATGGCAGAGCTTAACGGAGGTGTCAACGCATGAGTATGATAGCTACAAGAGACGGCTTCGGCGACGAAATAGTCGAGCTCGGCCGCAAGAACAAGGATATATACGTTGTCGATGTTGATATCGGCAAGTCCTGCAAGACAACCGCGTTTGCCAAGGCACTGCCTGAGCAGCACGTAAACGTCGGTATTGCAGAGCAGTGCGGCGCAGGCGTTGCTGCCGGTCTCGCAACCTGCGGCAAAATTCCGTTTGTTGTAACTTATGCAGCATTCGGCTCCATGAGAATGTGCGAGATGATCCGTCAGGAAGTCTGCTATCCTCATCTGAATGTAAAAATCGCCTGCTCCCATGGCGGCGTAACTCCCGCAAATGACGGTGCAAGCCATCAGTGCATTGAGGATATGGGCATACTCTCCACCATTCCCAACATGACCGTTATCATGCCTGCAGACTACAATTCTGCACGCAAGCTCACAAAGGCAACCGCTGAATTTGACGGCCCTGTTTATCTGCGTTTCACCCGTGATGCAATTCCCGAGATATACGGCAGTGAGCAGGAGTTTGTCATCGGCAAAGCAGTTTCGCTGCGCGAAGGCAATGACGTGTCGGTTATCGCGATCGGCGACACCGTCAGACTCGCACTTGAAGCTGCCGATGCTCTTCGCGAGCAGGGAATCAATGCACGCGTCCTCGACATGCACACACTCAAGCCCCTCGATAAGGAAGCCGTTGTGAAGGCCATAAACGAGACCGGCAAGATTATCACCGTTGAGGATCACAATGTTATCAACGGGCTCGGTTACGCTGTTTCCGCCATTGCTGCCGACATGGGCCGTGGAATGGTGAAGCGTCTGGGTATCCAGGATCAGTTCGGTCAGTCCGCTCCGTATGAGCGTCTGCTTGCAATGAACGGTATCACCGTTGAAAACATTGTTGCCACGGCAAAGGCAATGCACTAAGTATATTTCAGACTGCACGGCAGTCTGTTAAATAGAAAAAAAGAAAAAATATTAAAGGAGACAAACGTAATGAAAAAGATCCTCGCAATTGCTCTTGCGCTGTGCATGGTCTTTGCACTCTGCGCATGCGGCAGCAGCTCCTCCGACACTGCAGCCAGCACCACTTCTGCTGACAGCACCGCTTCCGGTGACGGCGTCCAGTATCAGACCCTCGCAATCGATATGTCCTGCAACGGCCAGTCCGACACTGCAAATGACTGCATCGGTGCAAACCTCTTCAAGCAGTACATTGAAGAGCAGTCCGGCGGCGCAATCACTGTCACGGTCTACAACAACGACCAGCTCGCCGGCGGCGACATGACCAAGGGCCTTGAGCTCGTCATGGATGGCACCGTTCAGATGGACATTCACTCCACCTCTATCATCTCCCGTATTGACAACCGCCTTATGGTCAGCTGCCTGCCCTGGACCTTCTCCGACTACCAGGCTGCTGAAGACGCTTTCTTCGGTGAGGGCGGCGAGTTTGTCTCCTCTGTTCTCGCAGAACACGGCCTCACTTATCTCGGCGCACTGCACAACGGCTTTAAGTGCATGACCTCCTCCAAGTGCCAGATCAAGTCCCCTGCTGATCTCGTCGGTCAGAAGATCCGTACTCCGGGCGGTGACCTGTGGAACGGCTTCTGGACTGCAATGGGCGCTTCTCCCCAAGCAATGAGCTGGTCCGAAGTTTACACTGCAATGCAGCAGGGCACCATTGACGGCCATGACAACAGCCCGTCCACCATCAACTCCGCAAACGTTCAGGAAGTTCAGAAGTACATCACTGTTTCCAACCACACCTACGAAGCATTCACCTGGAGCGCAAACACCGCATGGTTTGAAGGCCTTGACGAAGCCACTCAGGAGCTCATAGAGAGCTGCGCAAAGCAGGCTTGCCTTGATGCAAACGTCCAGATTGAGGCCTCCATGGAAGAGATCCTCACCACTTGGGAAAACAACGGATTCAACGAAGTTTACCGTCTGTCCGATGAAGAGATTGAAGTCTTCAAGGAAGCTGTTGCTGATGTAACCGCAACCTACGCTGCAGAATACGGTGAAGAAGCTTGCTCCGCTTTCGGCATCTCTGTTGCCTGATTAAAACAGAAAACTTATTGTACAGGCTTCTTTGGCTTCCAGAGAAGCCTGTTTGAATAAACGGGAAAATAATAATATGAAAAGGAGATTAACGTGAAAAAGGCTGCAAAAGTCCTCAATTCTCTTGAAGATTACATACTTGCGGTTATGCTTTTGATCATGACCGTGCTTACCTTCGTAAACGTCATTGCACGCTACGTCTTTCTTGCCTCTCTGCCCTGGATAGAAGAGCTCAACCGTCTCGGACTCGTCATTATCTCCTACGCAGGCGCAGCAGTAGCTCTTAAGAATCACTCCCACCTCGGTCTTTCCATCATAACCGACCATCTTTCCCCTAAGGGGCAGAAGATTGCCGGCCTGTTCAGCTGCCTTTGCGGCGTTTTCTTCTGTGTCGTCGCTATCTATTACGGCATACTGATGGTCAACAAGGAATACACCAACAATGTTCTCACTCAGGGTATGCAGTGGCCGGAATATCTCTTCGGCATGTGGCTTCCCATTGGATGTGCAGTACTGTGCATTCGCTTTATCCAGTGGGCCGTGTATCTCATACAGGGCCGTGACTTTACCGACACCAGCAAGGAGGGCAACAACGGATGAATGCTGTATTACTTTTTGGGCTTTTCTTCCTGCTTCTGTTCCTCAATGTACCTATAGCAATTTCTCTCGGCGTTTCCAGCATTATAACCACACTGATAGTTAAGCCCAGCATGGTTACCACTATTGCAACCAACCTCTATTCATCTACCAACACCTATGTTCTGCTGGCTATTCCCTTCTTCATTCTCGCCGGCAACATAATGGACGTCAGCGGAATATCCGTGCGTCTTATTGATTTCTTCAATTCCCTCGTCGGACACACCAAGCACGGCACCGCGATGGTATGTGTTATCGTTGCATGCTTCTTTGCCGCAATATCCGGCTCCGGCCCGGCGACTGTCGCAGCCCTCGGCGGTATTCTTATTCCCGCAATGAACAAGTCCGGTTATGACAAGGGCACCAGCGCCGCACTTATGAGCACTGCAGGTGCAATAGGCATTGTCATTCCGCCTTCCATCACTTTCGTTGTGTATGGCTCTGTTACTGGCACTTCCGTCGGTTCGCTGTTCATGTCCGGTATTATCCCCGGCATACTCATCGGCATCGCAATCTACTATGCAATGGTCATCACCTCAAGAGGCCGTGAGCTGGTTCGTCAGCCCAAGGCTACCGGTGCACAGCGCTGGGCAGCATTCAAGAACGCCGTATGGGGCATTCTCATGCCTGTTATAATTCTCGGCGGTATCTACGGCGGCATCTTCACTCCGACCGAAGCTGCAGGCGTTGCAGCGATCTACGGCTTTATTGTCGGTATGTTCATATACAAAACTCTCAAGCCTAAAGATATCATGACTATTCTTCGCCAGTCCGTTTCCCAGACTGCAGTTGTAATGCTGATTATCGGCTGCGCTGCCGTATTCGGAAAGGTACTGACCTTTACCGGCCTTGCAAGCGCTGCAAGCCAGGCCCTTATTTCTGTGGCACACGGCAACAAGTACATCTTCCTGCTGATGGTCAACATCATTCTCATCATCGCAGGCTGCTTTATCGATGCAAACTCCGCACTCTACATTCTCTGCCCGATACTCTTCCCGATTTCCAAGACCCTCGGCATCGATCCTGTACACCTCGGTGCAATGATGGTCGTCAACCTCGCACTTGGCCTTATCACGCCTCCTGTCGGTGTAAACCTTTTCACCGGCTGCGGTGTCGCCGGCATCTCGCTGACCGAGATGGTCAAGAAGATCTGGCCCTTTGTTATCGCAGTGCTCGTTGTACTTGTAATTGTCACATATATACCCGCAATTTCACTGTTTTTGCCTAATCTCGCAGCTTAATTTTCAGGAGGTATAAGTTTTATGAGAGCTGGTTATATGCCCGCCATCGGCGTCGCTGAATTTCGCGACGACATGCCGGAGCCTCAAATCAGATATGATACGGATGTAAAAATACATGTGCGCAAATGCGGCATATGCGGTTCCGAGGTTCACGCTCTGCACGGCAAGCACCCATTCCGTATTCCGCCCGTGCTCTCCGGTCACGAATTTGCTGGCGACATCATTGAAGTCGGCAAGGGCGTAACTAAATTCAAGGTAGGCGACAGAGTCACTGCCGAGCCTCAGTACGGCTGCGGCGAGTGCTACTACTGCAAGCACGGAATGTATAACCTGTGCACTTCAAAGCGTGTTCTCGGCGCATCCTACAAGATTCCCGAGCTCGACAACAAAGAGTGGACCGGTCCCATGGGCGAGTACATCGTTGTTCCTGAGAAAACTGTCGTAAAGCTTGCTGACAATGTAAGCTATGAAGAGGGTGCACTTATAGAGCCGATAGCAAACGGTGTTTATGCTGTCCGCCGTGCGAACATCACTAAGGACAGCACCATCGCAATCATCGGCTGCGGTCCCATTGGTCTTGGAGATCTCATCGGCGCAAGACTTTATGATCCCAAGCTCATCGTTATGGCAGATATCTCCGATATCAACCTGAAGATGGCACGTGAGTTTGGCTGCGAGCATGTTGTAAACAGCCGTGAACAGGATCTTGAAAAGGTCATCATGGAGCTCACAGACGGTGTTGGCGTGGATATGGTATTCCTCGGCTTTGGCGATGCTCCCACAATAGATCAGGCATGCCGTATCGTCCGCCGCGGCGGCACCGTTCATCAGCATGCACTCATGCTTGACGGCATTGGCTTCCCCTATCAGATTCATCAGCAGCACGAGCTCTCCTTCATTGCATACAACATGTACAAGTACGAAGAGTTCGAAATCATCTGCAATGAAATCGCAAAGGGACGCATATTCGGTCTTGAACGCATGGTAACTCAGCGCTATCCGATTGAGCAGTTCAAGGAAGCGATGGAGATGGCAGACAAGCGTCCTGAGCCCGTCGTCAAGGTAATGCTTGAGTTCTGATAAGAGTATTACTTTTATAGCTACACAAAAAATAATCCGAATTCGGTTTGATCATTGATCACTGGACCGCAATTCGGATTATTTTTACTTTTCCGCCCTTCCTATGCCGAATTCGGCTGAGGCTATGGTTTGGGTGCCGTCTTCGGCTACCAGGGGGACTACTACGCGATAACGGCCTTCGGTGAGTTTATCGTAGTGAGAAGCGACATTGAAGCTGAGCTCATCCGTACAGCCGGACGGGAGAGTGTAAATTATGAGTGAAACTGCATCCTGCTTATCATGAACAACATGCCATTTTGAGCCGTCGT
>CAVAPH010000075.1:0-10719 GCA_963590455.1 bacterium
TTTTCTCCGCACATCATGCAACTTTTTTGTCTTTTTTGCGTCCTATATGACAACGGAACGGAAGTCGGGGCTTGCGGGGTGATTTGAGATTCTGTTATGTTAAGTCATCGTCTCAATTTCATTGACACAGCTTTGAACCTTCCGACGCCGGGAGACGTTGAAACTGTTACACTTTTATTTATATTTGTTTTTTATTGTTGCATTTATGCTGCCTGTAATGTATAATGTTATGTAACCTTTTAGGAGGATATTTGAAATGAAAAAGAAATGCTTGCAGACCGTATTGACTTTGGCCATTGCACTTGTGATGCTCTTCACCATGTCAGCTGCGGCCTTTGCTGACGGAGACGTGGTCTTCGTCCAAAATCTTGAGCCGAGTCTGGCTGCAACCGCCGGGCAGAGCTATACACTCACGGTATCCGCATCTGTTTCGAGCAGCATAAGCGGAGCTTCATTGAGCTACAACTGGTACACTTCCAACAGCGGCTCACCTGTTGCAACCGGTTCGAGCTACACATTCACTGCTTCATCCAGCTTCAGCATATGGTGCACAGTCACCGCAAGCCTGAACGGGACCGTTCTCTCTGCACTCAATTCCAAAGTGTGCACCGTGACCGTCTCTGCAGCGCCCACTGTTGCTCCTACCGCTGCACCATCACTCACAACTCCGAGCATCACAAAGCAGCCGAGCTCCTGCACGCTTTCCGCCGGTCAGACTGCGACACTCTCTGTCACTGCAGTATGCCCTAATGTCGGCAACGGCCTGTCCTTGTCATATCAGTGGTTCAGAAGCAGCAACAGCAACGGCAGCAATGCCCAGCAGATTTCCGGTGCAAATTCCAGCACATACACAACCCCTGCATATACAAACGGCACTGTCTATTACTTTGTCGGCGTGGTTGCTGTCAATTCATCCGGTCAATACGGTTCCGCTGCATATTCTAACGTTGTATACGTGACCTATAACGGCAGCAGCACGGGCGGCGCGCTCAAAATAACCAAGAATCCTACCGGTGAGACTGTCGACGTGGGCGGCTCTGCAACATTCATAGCAAGAGCAGACAACGCGGCAAAGCTTGTATGGCGCATAGTCAGCAAGGACACAACAAAGACTGTAAACGCCAAGGAGGCTCCGAGCTATTTCAGCGGGCTGCAGGTTTCCGGCACTGATACCGAGACACTGGTGCTCTCCAATATTCCCGCATCTATGCACGAATGGAGCGTTGAATGCAAGTTCATTGCCTCAGACGGGAAGACCTTCCTGTGCACCACAGGCGCGGTTATACGCGTACGCGGAGCATCCACATCAACCACAACTGCAACGGCATCCCCTGCCGTGACATATAATCCGAGCAGCGCAGTCACAACAAGCCCGTCTCCGTCCGTCACTTCTTCACCTTCAAGCACGGCTTCCCCAAACACCGGCGATACAAGCACACTGGGATCTCCGGTTATTTCCTCGCAGCCTGTCGGTGCAGTCCTGAGCGACGGTGAGACAACCACGCTGAGCGTCAGCATCTCGAGCACAACATCCACCGGCGCGCAGATCAAGTATCAGTGGTACCGCAATGACACGAACAGCAATGCAAACGGCACACCAATATCCGGTGCACAGTCATCCACCTATGTGCCTGACACGATATCCGGCAGTAAGTATTACTATGTCGGCGTATGGTACACTGATGGCACAACCACAGGTAAAGTGACCTATTCCACGCCTGTTGCCGTTACCTACACTGCTCCGCTCACCTCCCCCACTCCTACCGTTGAGGATAAAACCGAAAGCAGCAGCCTCGGTCTGTCCGTAATAGGGCCCGTGATTGCAATGGTGCTTGCAGCCGCCGCAATAGGCGTAGGCGTTTTCTTCCTGCTGAAAAACAGCGGCGGAAAGAACAGCTCAGGCTCTAAGAAAAAGAAGCAGTATTACGACGAAGACGATTACGACGACTACAGGTAATTAGTTTTTTAAGACAAGAACTAGATAGAAGCAGACGGCACTCAATTAAGTTTGGGTGCCGTCTGTTCTGCATTTATTTATAAGCATCGCAATCCTTGACAACGCGTAAAATAAGGCCCATAATTGATTCAGGCGGGCACGCATTTTCTTTGCTTGGCCGTCTTGTTTATTATTAATGCAGGCATAAAACACAAGGGAAGCAGAGCGGCTTTTTCAGCAGACAGAAAGGATAAAGTCTTATGAGTACTTTTGCGCTTAAACTCATCGCCGTAATATCCATGCTGATAGATCACGGCGGATATATTCTCTGCCTTTGCGGCTTGACCGGCGGCAGTACATACACCCTGCTGCGCGCACTCGGGCGGCCGTCCTTTATTATCTTCTGCTTTCTGATAGTCATAGGCAGCGAAAAAACGCATGATGCAAAGCGGTATTTTTCCCGTTTGACGCTCTTTGCTTTGATTTCGCAAATTCCGTTTACACTTGCCTTCAGCTATTCTAATTATAATTTCGGCACTTATCCACTCTCCGCGTTAAGCTTTGAAATGCCGGATGCTCTGACCCTGCTGCTGTCTGTATTTATCGCGGCGGTGTATTTTTTCCTTGTCTGCGGGCATCGTTTCGATACGTCGTTTATCTGGCTTCTCCTCGCTTTAATTCTTCCGCATGTGCGGCTGAATTTATGGGGATATGTCCTGCTCAGCGGCGATATGAGCGTTTTTTATACGCTTGCCGTCTCACTCGCACTTATTATCACCACTGATCATTTTATCACCGCATGCAAAAAGCGCGATAATCTTGTAAAAAACTCGATGCTGCTTCTGGCTGCGCTTTCGGCAGTTTTTATTTTCAGAAACAGCTGTGACTACGGATACAAGGGCTTCGTTTTAATCTTTGCGCTGTGGCTGTTCCGCTCAAACCGCAATTTACAGGTTGTTGCGGCAATAATATGGTGTATCGTTCTCTACTGGTTCAGCTATCAGCAGCTGATGTACACAGCCCTTGCGATTTTCGGCGCACTGCTGCTGTTGGCATACAACGGGAAACGCGGAGCAAACATACGCGGCTTCTATTACGTATACCCTGTTCACCTCCTTATTTTCTCTCTGCTCGGGATTATGGTTACGCATTGACTTTGTGCATATTATGGTGTATATTTTAGCTAATATGTATTTCATTGCCTACAAACTGTGCATTTTTTAACGAATTTTGCACTGTGTGACAATTGTTTTGCGAATCTGAACAATTATCCTGTACGGAGGTTTTATAACATGGATCAGTTTACGCTCAAGCAGAGCATGGCAGAGAATCCGGATGCCAAGCTGCGTGATCTTGTCGCCCAGCTTCTCTACGATGATATAATCAACCTGAAAATCAGTCCGGGAACCAAGCTGAACGTAAATCAGCTTGCTGCATCACTCGGTATTTCACGCACACCCGTTGCAGAGGCAATTGGAAAGCTGACAGAAATAGGCTTTGTCGTACAGCATCCGGAGCAGAGCGGCAGCTACGTGCTTGAGTTGAGTCTGAACGACATGATAAGCCTCTATCGCGTTCGCACTGCCATTGAGAGCGAGGCGGCGGCTATCTGCGCACACGTTGCCGATGACTCCACATTGAGAGAGCTGTCCGGTCTGGCGGAAGCTTTCCGAGACAGCGTTATAAAAAGGGACATTAAGGGTCTGCGCGACACTGACATGCCCTTCCACCATCTCATCGTAAACTCCTGCGGCAACAAGTATATTATTCAGTGCTATGAACAGCTTCTCCCAAAGCTGACAATGTATCAGGCTTCTATGCTGCAGTTTATCACTGACAGCAGCAGTCAAAACAACCCGTGGATGCCAAGCGTTATGTATAACCACATATCTGTTGTGTCCGCGATCAGGATGCGCATGCCGGATCTTGCGCGTCAGGCCATGAGCGAGCATGTCGATGCAAGTTTGAATTTCACGTCCCTCGTCGGCAACGGAGGCGACCCTTTCCAGCTTCTTCGAAACATGCATCAGGATTATTAATATTAATATTATCAAGTACGTTAAAGGCTCACCGGAGTGTTTCCCGGTGAGCCTTGCTAATTATTTATATTTATATATTACTCTACGCGTTCATCGCCCCAGTAGAAGAGAGCGACAGTTCCCGGGCCGGTATGAGAGCCGATGGTGGTGCCGACGGAGTATATCTCAACCTTGCCGTCGAGCTTGGGGAAGTTCTGCTCAACAAGATCAGCGACGGCGCGTGCATCATCATAGCAGGCAGACTGGGAAATATAGCACTTGCCGGAGTAATCAAGACCGCCCTGTGCGTCCTTCTTCATCTTTTCAACGATCTCTTTAATTACGCGCTTTTTCGTGCGAATCTTTGCACGCGGGATAAGGCGGCCGAGGTTGTCCATATTCAGCAGCGGGCAAATCTCAAGCAGGCCGCCGAAGACAGCAGCAGTCTTGGAAATTCTGCCGCCGCGGACATACGTGGAAAGGTCGGTGGAGAAGAACCAGTGATGCAGATAAAGTCTGTTCTCTTCTATCCATTTGGCAAGCTCTTCTGCGCTCATACCCTCGTCGCGCTTGGTGGCTGCAGTATCCATCAGCAAGCCATAGCCGGAGGATGCGCCGAGAGAATCGATGATGTAAATCTTGCGCTCCGGGTAACGCTCTCTCAGAATGGAAGCCGCGTTGCGTGCAGAGTTTATCGTGCCGGAAATACCGGAGCTGAGGCAGACATGAACAATGTCCTTCCCCTGCTCAAGAAATTCCGTAAAGAAATCAACATACTCGGAAATATTGACCTGTGATGTGCGTGTATCAGCGCCGTCGGCAATCTTCTTGTAGAAGACATCAAACGGCATTGATTCGCCCAAGTCGTCAATATATTCCTGACCATCTATGGCATAGTGAAAGCAGACGTATTTAATATCGCGGTTGACAAAATGCTCCTTCGTGAGGTCTGCAGTGGAGCAGCAGCTGAGAATATAATCGCTCATATTTATTGAGCCTCCTGTATAATCTGATAGTTTATTATATATCGCGATTAGATATTTCTGCAAGATAAAAGGCCGGATATTCACTCTACTGTGCAAAGCTCCCCGGTAGAGTGCCGCACAAGCATCTCTACTGGGGAGCAATGTTTTTCTACGAAAAGTAGAACGATATTATTAAGTTTCTGATTCTTCGCTTTTTTTCGTCTTCTGCGGCTTTTTTTGCATATTGCAGGCAAGAAAAACAATAGCGGCCGCCGGCACGCTTATAAGAAACAGCTGCCAAGGCTTATAGTCCGGAATAAGAAAATAAAGCATGACAAAGATTGAGAACACAAAGGCCGCGATGACATATTGCAAGCTTTTTGTTTTCTTAAACACACTCATAAGAATAAGAAGCACCAGGAGCGACACAGGAAGTGCGATTGCAAATATTCTCAGCCAGATAATACCCGCGGCAAGCCACAGAACAACAAACGCAAGCAATGCCGCCGTCCAGATCGACAGGAAAATCAGCGCCATCATGACTTCAACGCTGTAGGTTATTTCAGTGCTCTCCGGCTCGGGTTTTTTCTCAGGCTCTTCCTCTTGCGGTGCTTCCAAGGCATCGTGTGATGTGAGCAGATAATCCACGGTGACGCCAAACATCTCCGCAAGCTCCGTCAGGACGAAGGCATCAGGTATGGCTTCGCCGCGTTCCCACTTAGATATAGTTTTGTCCGAATAGTTCAGCTTCGCGCCAAGCTCAGCCTGTGTAAGGCCGGCCCCGGTGCGCAGTCTTATAATATTACTGGCAGAAACCAGTTTCAGTTCATTCAGCTGCAGCATAGTTTCCTCATAGGCATAAATTTTCTAAACAACTAGTATTTTAACGATTTTGTCAGATTAAGTCAAGTGCATGTCTGTCTTGCGGGATATTGAAATAATTCAAAACATCATATATAATATATTCAGCAAATATGGAGGTGTTCTCATGAATCTTGAAAAAACAATCTATAATCTCAAACTGCGCGGATTCGGTGTACAGTACTTTGAAACCGGCGCAGAGGCGGCAGACTATATCTGCGGTGAGATCAAGAACAGCACCGTAGGGATAGGCGGCAGCAAAACCGTGGAAGCAATCGGTCTCTACGACAAGCTCACTGAAACCAACAGCGTAGCATGGCACTGGCGCGAACCGGGAATGGAAACTCTGAAGAAAGCACAGGCTGCAGACTACTACATTTCCAGCGCAAACGCGATATCCGAGGACGGGCAAATACTCAACATTGACGGCACAGGCAACCGCATTTCCTCCACCGTATTCGGTCACAAAAAGGTCTTTATTGTCGCCGGCACAAACAAGCTCTGCGGTGATTTCAATTCCGCACTCGAGCGTGCACGCAACGTTGCCGCGGTGAAAAACTGCACCCGCTTCAACGGGAAAACTCCCTGCAAGCTTGACAACAAATGCCACGACTGCCGCTCCGCAGATAAGATTTGCCGCGCGCTGACGGTTTTGTGGGCACCAATGAACAATATGGAGACAGAGGTCGTAATTATCGGCGAAGAGCTCGGATTCTGATAAAGACGGAGGTATTATTTCATGTCATTTGTAAGACGTAAAGAGGACGCACCGGTTCAGCGCAGAAAGCTGTTCGACGGTGCAGGCGAGGCGGAGATGCACGTGATACTCACTGGTGCCGACGAGATGTACGGCAAGGGCAGACTTTTCAACCATCTCTATCTTGAGCCCGGTGCAGAGGTCGGCTGGCACATCCATCACGGTGACAGTGAGACGTATTACATTCTTCGCGGTCATGGGGAATACAGCGACAACGGCACACTTGTCGAGATTAAGGCCGGTGATACCACTCTTGTCGGCGACGGTGAAGGTCACAGCCTCAAAAACACAGGCGACGAAACACTTGAGGCCATCGCAATGATTCTCTACACCACCTGATTATATTTATTATTTATATTTAATTTTAAGCGGCGTTTTTGCGGTATTTTTGCAAAAACGCCGTTTTTTTGTTTTATCTGCCAAGCAGATTCAGAAATTGATTTATCGGCTCTATATGTATTTTTTCATACCCGCCGGAGCGCTCACCATCAAGTGCCCAGAAAAGATCCGGCGCATTGACGATATCTATGCTGCTCGCCTGAAAGAAGGTGACAAGCGGATTTGAGTAATCTTTATTTAAAAGCGAATTTATAATCGAATTCAAATCAAGTATGGTCTCGGGCATCTTGACAAGGAGCACTTCAAAAACTCCATCGGCCGTGTCAACCAGGTCAGCGGGCAGTTCGATAGTTCCGGCAATTGATGTTGAATTGCAGACTGCACCGAAAATATAATCGTCTTCATATGTATTGCCGTTTGCCGTCACCGCAACATGCTCCGGCTTGATTTTATATACGTCTTTTATGGCATCGAGTATATATGCCGTGTGCCCGAGAGCGTTCTTCATCTTTTGATCGGTTGTATACGACAGCCATGAAAACGCGCCGAAGGCTGCCACATAAGAGAAATAATTGTCTCCGAAACGCCCGATGTCATAACGCTTGCCGTGCCCCTGTGCAATGCTGTCCGCAGCGGTCAGGATATCCGTCGGAAGCTGATGCGAAATTGCAAAATCATTTGTGCTTCCGCACGGGATATAGCCCAGCGGGATATCTACATTTTCCATGGCAAGTCCGGTAAGCACCTCATTGAGTGAACCGTCGCCGCCTGTGCAGCACACAAGGTCAAAATCGCGCGCATAACGGCAGACGAACTCTGTCGCTTCTCCCCTGCGGGACGTAATAAAGGTCGTTACCATGTATCCCGCGTCCATAAGCTTGCGTATGATATTCGGAATATATCTGATAACCAATTTTTTACCGGAAACCGGGTTAATAATAAGCATAGCTTTCTTTTCAAGCTGACAGGAAACAGTATCCATTTGAACTCCTTTCTTACGGATAGAGCTGCATAAATCTCACGCCGTGCTGCGCGCTGTAAAAATTAAATTACTTGGACAGGGTCGTAAAGCCGAATATGAACAGGCACAGGTACGCCGTCGGAATTGAGAAGAGCAGGCTGTCTGCTCTGTCGAGCATTCCGCCGTGTCCCGGAATGAGGTTCGATGTGTCCTTTACACCTATCATACGCTTGATGAGAGACTCGGCAAGGTCGCCGATCTGACCAAGAGTTGAGGCAACGGCGCAGGTGAGAACGCACAGCCAGAGCGGTATGCCCTCGCAAAGACCGGGTATAAAATAGATTATCACGCCCGTCACGATTGAGGATAAGAAGCCGCATATGCAGCCCTCCACGGTTTTATTAGGGCTGACATCAGGCGCAACATGGTGCTTGCCGAAACGCTTGCCGCCAAAGAGGGCAAAGCTGTCGCATATCCATGTTGAAAGGCAAGCCAGTGCCAGCACATCAAGCCAGTTCGGGCTGACGGCAATCATCATAAGCACGCCAAAGAGGAAGCTCGGATATGCCAAGCCCATAATCGTGTATACGGCACCGTCACCCGATACCTTGTGGCGGATAATGCCGTCAAGCAGGGCAAGATATATGGCACCGGTCATGCAGGCAATATAGGCAATCGCACCGGCATGCAGCAGCGTGAGCAGTGCCTGCGCCGCGACATAGGTATACATGACCCACGCACCGCAGGAAACATTGAGCTTTTCATAATTGCGGCTGAGCTCATAAGCGCAGAATATGCCGACAACGGCAAAGAAAAGTACTCTTGTCAGGGTAGACAGAAACACGCAGACAAAAAGCACAGCCAGCATGACTATCGCAGAAGTCACTCTCTTTTTCACATTATCCTCTTTCCATCTTCGCTAAGGAAGCATTCTGTACTTGTTTAACTTTGCATATGATAGCACTTTTTTTGTCTACGCTCAATACACAGCTTTATGCAAATGCCCGATTGCTGCACGCAAAAAGCGAAATTTTACAGTTTGTTAATTGTAGCTTTTAATACATTTTCCACGGTATTCTCTGTATTTTATTTTTTATTATTGTACCCTGCGCCCGGCTGTGATATTATAAAAGCACCGATAAAACACTAAATTTATCATTTACGGGAGAGGGAACTATGTATATTGACAAGAAAGTTCTGATGGCGAAATCCGACAAGCCCTTATATTTATTGCCTGGCATGGCAAACCGTCACGGACTGATCGCCGGCGCAACCGGCACCGGCAAGACAATTACAATGAAGGTCATGGCGGAATCTTTTTCAGACATGGGCGTCCCTGTGTTCATGGCTGACGTAAAGGGCGACTTGTCCGGCATGTGCAGGCCCGGCAAAGACAGTGAGGATATGCGCGCACGTATTGAGCGCTTTGGCCTCGACGGTTTTAAGTACACGTCGTATCCCACACGTTTCTGGGATATCTTCGGTGAAAACGGTATTCCCGTCAGAGTGTCCGTATCCGAAATGGGACCGGTGCTTCTCTCACGACTGCTCGGACTGTCCGAAGTGCAGCAGGGCGTACTGAACATCGTGTTCCGTGTTGCGGATGACAATGAGCTGCTGCTCATCGACCTGAAGGATCTGCGCGCAATGGTTCAGTTTGTAGGCGAACACCGCGCCGAGTACACCACTCTATACGGCAATGTATCTTCCGCAAGTATCGGCGCAATACAGCGTGCACTTCTCGCCTTTGAAGACGAGGGCGGCGAGCTGTTCTTCGGAGAGCCGTCGCTTAATATAAAGGACTGGATGCGCACTGACAACGACGGACGCGGATATATTAATATTCTCTCCTCAGACCGTCTTATTCAGAGCCCCACTGTCTACGGTACTTTCCTTCTGTGGATGCTGACGGAGCTTTTTGAGAAGCTGCCGGAAGTCGGTGATTTGGAAAAGCCGCGCATGATATTCTTCTTCGACGAAGCGCATCTGCTCTTCACCGATTGCCCGAAGGCTTTAATACAGAAGATAGTTCAGGTCGTTAAGCTGATACGCTCGAAGGGTGTCGGTGTCTACTTTATAAGCCAGAGTCCTTCAGATGTGCCCAATGACGTTCTGGCGCAGCTTTCAAACCGCGTACAGCATGCTCTGCGCGCATATACTCCGGCAGAGCAGAAGGCAGTGCGTGCCGCTGCTAAGGCTTTCCGCTCTAATCCCGAATTCGACACTGAAACCGCACTGATGGAACTCGGCGTCGGTGAAGCACTTGTGAGCTTCCTTGATGAGGATGGTATCCCCACGGTGGTAGAGTGCGCAAACATTCTCCCGCCGCAGAGCCTTATGGGCCCCGCTGAGGACGGCGCAGTGTCTTCTATCGTTGCTGCGGATGAATTTGATCTCAAGTACCGCGAAGCCGTTGACCGCGAGTCCGCATATGAGATTATAACTGCCGCAAATGAGGAGCTTGAGCGCAAACGTATTGAAGAGGAAGAGGCCGCTGCGGCAGAAAAGCTCCGTCTCAAAGAAGAAGCTGCCGCCGAAAAGCAGCGCCTGAAAGAGGAAGCTGCCGCTGAAAAGCAGCGTCTTAGAGAAGAGGCGGCGGCAGAGAAACAGCGTCTTAAAGAAGAGGCTGCAGCTGAAAGAGAAGCCGCAAAGAAGGCCGAAGCCAAGAAGAAAACCGCACAGCGCGCAGTAACAAACGCGGCGTCATCCGTTGCATCGTCGCTCAGCACCAACCTTGTAAACTCCGTTCTCGGCGGCAAGCAGAAGAGCGCCAAGTCCATCGCAAGCCAGGCAGCCAAGACTGCATTAAGCTCCGTTGCCCGCTCAACCTCCACTTCCATAATCCGCGGCCTCTTCGGCACGAAGAAGTGATAATATAATAT
>CAVAPH010000076.1:0-10620 GCA_963590455.1 bacterium
ACCCGTCCCCAAAATTCTTAGCATAATCTTAATCGGCAAAACAACGAAAAATAACGGAAAAAGCATGGCATACAGGAGAGAAATTCTCATGTATGCCAATTTTTAATGGATCGCGTTTAATATGCAATTAAAAAGTTTGACATTTAACAAACGCCGTGCGATAATTACAAATACGGGAGTTTGTACTAATGTGATACAAATGTAGTAATTTTGACAGACAAAACGACAGTTTTGCCTTGAAAGAGGTTCACTTTTGTTGTATGATTTAGTTAATGCCGACAGAGCCGTAATATCCGGTTTGAAAAAATCTAGGAATCGGCGGGCGGCAAAACACAAACTGCCGTAATCAACGGTAAATACCCGGCGAGTTAATTATACCGGGGAAATCAGAAAAGAAGGGGGTGAGCCAGTGTCATTTGAGGCTATTGCCAGCATAACGCAGGCGGAGGCAGACGCCAAGACGAGCGTCGCCCAGGCAGAAGTCAAGGCCAGACAGATGCGTACAGACACGGAAGCTGCGGGTAACGCCGCACTGGATGCAGCCGCGGCAAAAGCGGACAGTGAGCTTGCTGAGCTGCGCCGGCAGGCCGACGAAAAGGCAATGGACGCAGCAGGCGGGCTTTCAAAACAGCTTGAAACTACGAAAGCGGAGCTTCGCAAGAAAGCGGAGGGAAAGCTCGAAAAGGCAGCAACTTTAATAGTGGAAAGGATAGTGAACAGCTAAGATGGCCATCTTAAAAATGAAGAAGCTCTATCTCCTGGCTGTCCGCTCCAAAAAGGACGCATTGCTGCGCGAGCTTGTACAGCGCGGCTGTGTGGAAATCTCCGAGATTCAGGACGAGGTCGGAGCATCTGAATTCGCCTCTCTGCTCCACCGCGAGGACTCTAAAATCACCGTGCTGAAAACTCAGCAGGCGTCAATAACACATGCAATAAGCCTGCTGGACAAGTATGCCCCCGTAAAGAGCAAGCTGCTTTCCGCAAAGAAAGAGGTTGAGCCCGAGGTGCTGCTCGATGACACCGGTCTTTCCGGTGCACTTAAGCTTGCAGCTGCCATTGAGGGTGCGGACGACCGCATAAGGCGCATTGGCGCCGAGGAGAGCCGCCAGCGTGCGCTTTCAGAGTCGCTTCAGCCATGGCTTGATCTTGATATTCCCCTGTGCATGGAGGGAACCCAGCGCGCCAGCGTGCTTTTGGGCAGCTTCCCGCTCAAGGTGAATCTCGACGAGGTTGATGACGCCATTTCCGATAAGTGCGAGGAGGCTGAACTTTTCCGCGTCTTTGAGGACAAGAACAGCAGATATGCGGCCGTCGTGTGCATACGCGAGGGGCTGAGCGACGTGCAGGAGGTTCTGCGCGGCTTCGGCTTTACGGCGGCAGGCTTCTCGGGTGTGACCGGTACTGCACGTGAGACTCTTGCCGAGTGCGACAAGGCACTCAGAGAGCTCGCCGAGGAAAAATCGTCCTGCGAGCAGTCAATCGTGGGCGAATCGGTACACAGAGATGAGCTGAAGCTCGCCGGAGACAGGCTGAGCACAAAGATCGCCGTGGCGGAGGCCGAGGGCAGACTTTACGGCACGGACAGCGTCGTCATGCTGGAGGGCTGGATGCCTGAGGAACGGGAGGCGGAGCTTGCACGCGTGTTTGAAAGATTCGACTGCGCGTGGGAGAGCCGCGAGCCGACGGAGGATGAGTATCCTTCAGTCCCGGTATCGCTGAAAAACAACAAGTTTACAAACGCATTGAACATGGTCACAAACATGTATTCACTGCCGGCCTACGGCTCGGTTGACCCGAACCCGATCATGGCGCCCTTCTTTATATTATTCTACGGGCTTATGATGGCGGATATGGGCTACGGACTGCTTATGATAATTGCGGCAGTGGTTGCGCTGACGAAGATAAAGCCGCGCGAGGGTTCGCTGTGCTTCTGCCAGCTGCTGCTCTACGGCGGAATATCCACGTTCGTGATGGGCGCGCTGACCGGCGGATTCTTCGGTGATGCCCCCTATCAGCTTGTGCATATGTTCAATCCCGCCAGCACCTGGGAGGGGCTCCCGTATCTGTTCAGCCCGGTCAACAACAGCACTGTTGTCCTCTACGGCGCGATGGTACTGGGCTTGCTGCACCTGAATACAGGTATGGCAGTCAGCTTCTATCTTAAGGCCAAGCGCGGAAATATCAAGGACGGCCTGTTTGAAGAGGCTCCGCTCTGGGTAATACTCGTGGGCGGCATCATGATGGGACTTAAGCTTCTGGGTGTTACTGACGCGCTCTATACAGTGGGCGAGATCGTGCTGATAATCGGCTGCGTACTGCTGCTGTTCGGCGCGGGCAGAAGCGCAAAGGGCTTCGGCAAGTTTACCGCGGCACTCAGCTGCATTTACAACACGCTTACGGGCTGGTTCGGCGATATACTCTCTTATTCCCGTATCATGGCACTGATGCTCGCCGGCAGCGTTGTCGGTCAGGTCTTCAATACCATTGCGGCAATGCCAGCACAGGGCTCAGGCGTGAATGTGCTGACGATAATCGTGTTTATTCTTATCTTCCTCGTAGGCCATGCGCTTAACTTCGCGCTCAACCTTCTGGGATGCTTTGTACATGACCTTCGTCTGCAGTGCCTTGAGTTCTTCGGCAAATTCTACGAGGACGGCGGAAAGCCGTTCAATCCCCTGCGTATAAAAAGCAAATACGTCAGAGCTAAAGAGAACTGACGCAAAAATAAAACCACTAATATACAAGACATAATTAGGAGGAAATTAAAATGGAATTTCTGAACGCTATCGGCGGATACGCACTCGGTCTTTTGGGCGCAGGTCTTGCAGGCTTCCTGGCTTGCATCGGTTCTGCAAAGGGCACCGGCATCGCTGGTGAAGCAGGCGCAGGTCTCGTCAGCGAAGATCCCAGCAAATTCGGTAAGGCCATGATTCTTCAGGTTATCCCCGGTACCCAGGGTCTGTACGGCTTCGTTATCTGGTTCCTCGCATTCTCCAAGCTCCAGCAGGGCATGTCCGTTGAGTCCGGCCTGCAGGTTATGATGGCCTGCCTGCCCATCGCATTCGGTGGTCTGCTTTCCGCTATTGCACAGGGCAAGGTCGCTGCCGCGTCCGTCAACATCCTTGCAAAGAAGCCCGACGACTGGTCCAAGGGCATGATCCTGTGCATCACCGTTGAGTTCTACGCAATCCTTTCTCTGCTGGCATCCTTCATGATGCTCAACGGCATCACCATCGCATAATCAACCCAACGAATTATAGACAGGAGATACTATGAAAGGCACTGAAAAAATAATCGCGCATATCCGCTCCGACGCTAAGGAGCAGGCCGACGCGATACTCGCTCAGGCCGAGCAGCAGTGCGCGGGTATCCGGGCGGATTATGAAACAAAGGCCGGTGAGCTCTATCGTGAGCGTATCCGCGCCGGCGTAAACGACTGCCAGGACAGAGTGGACAGCATGGACCGTATCGCCCGCATGGAGGCGAAAAAAGGCGTGCTGGCACTCAAGCAGCAGATGGTTTCCGAGACCTTCGACAAGGCCCTCGAGATGATAGTCAACCTGCCCGCTGAGGAGTACACCGCATTTCTGGCAAAGCTCGCGGCAAAGGCGTCTGTCACGGGCGATGAGGAGATTATCCTCAATGAGCGCGACGGCAAGGCTGTCGGCAAGGCCGTCGTTGACGCCGCCAACGCACTTATCAATAACGGCAGGCTCACTCTGAGCGACACCGTCGGAAGCTTTAAGGGCGGACTTATTCTCCGCCGCGGCAACGTTGAAGCCAACTGCACTGCAGAGCTGCTTGTCGAGCTTCAGCGCGGCGAGATGTCCTCAGATATCGCCAAGGCCCTCTTTGAATGATGGCGCGGCCACATAATCCCCATATAGGGAGGGAAGAAATTGTCAACTAAAAGAGAAGCGTACCTCTGCCTGTCCGCAATGCTCAGAGCGAGGGAGCCGAAGCTTCTGAACAATGACAGAGCCGCCCGCATGCTCGACGCCGCCTCATTTGACGAGGCAGCAAAGCTCCTGACAGACTGCGGATATAACGATATGTCGCAGATGTCTGCGCGTGAGATTGAGAGCTATCTCGCACTCCGCCGCGATGGAATCTTTGCAGAGCTTGAGAAGCTGGCGCCGGACGCCGAGGTGGTGGACGTGTTCAGAATGAAATACGACTACCACAATGCCAAGGTTCTTATTAAGGCCGAGGCAATGGGTCAGGACGGCAAATGCCTGATGAGCGCTTCCGGCAGAATTGATCCGGACAGGCTTTCGGAAATTTACAACGATGACAGCCTTACGCAGCTGCCCCCGGTTTACGGCGCAGCGATTGCGGAGGCGAAGAATGCGCTTGCGCGCACGGCAAACCCCCAGCTTGCCGACTTTATTCTTGACAGAGCGTATTTTGAGGAAATGGCAGCTTCGGCAAAGAAGCTTGAATGCGGGTTCTTATCCGGCTACGCCGCGATACTTGCAGACAGCGCCAACCTCAAGAGCGCGGTACGTACACTGCGTATGGGCAAGGGCCTTGACTTCATGGAGACTGCGCTTATCCCCGGCGGAAATGTCAGCAAGGACAGAATCCTCGCTGCGGGCGATAAGGAGAGCATTACAGCCCTCTTTGCGCACACACTTCTTGAAAAGGCGGCAGCCCTCGGTGCAGAAGCCGTGAGCGGCGGCAGCATGACGGAGTTCGAGCTTGCCTGCGACAACGCTGTCAACAGCTATCTTGGCGGCGCGAAGCTCGTCAGCTACGGCCCGGAGGCGCTTATCGCCTATCTCGCCGCGGTCGAGAGCGAAACCACCGCTGTCAGAATGATACTTACAGGCAGACTTGCGGGCATTGCCCCTGATGTCATAAGAGAAAGGCTGCGTGATATGTATGCTTAAAATTGCAGTTATCGGCGGCAGCGACACCGTCATGGGTTTCAAGGCGCTCGGTCTTGAGACCTATCCCGCGGCCAATGCAGAAGAAGCCTCGCACATTTTGCGCAGTCTCACTCACGATAATGACGACTATGCCATAATCTACATTGAGGAGAACCTCGCGCAGTATCTCACGGCAGAGATCGATAAGTTCAAAGACAAGCCCACACCTGCAGTGATACTTATACCCGGCAGAGAGGGAAGCATCGGTCTTGGACAAACGGCACTTCGCGCCGCTGTCGAGAGAGCCGTCGGAACTAATATTCTGGGCGATTAAGCCCCCTTCAACATCAAAACAGGAAGGAAAATATAATAATATGAGCGGAACTATAACAAAAGTATCAGGGCCGCTTGTCGTGGCAGAGGGTCTGGCGGACGCCAACGTATCCGACGTTGTCCGTGTCGGCTCTCAGCGCCTGATAGGCGAGATCCTTAACATGACCGGCGACAAGGCCTCCATACAGGTCTACGAAGAGACCTCCGGCCTCGGCCCCGGTGCCGTCGTTGAGACGACCGGTATGCCGATGTCCGTTGAGCTCGGACCGGGCATGCTCGACAATATTTATGACGGCATTCAGCGTCCGCTGCCTGAGATGCGCCGCCTGACCGGCGACTCCATCACCCGCGGCACTGACGTACCTGCACTCAACCGTGAGAAGAAGTGGGACTTCGTCGCAGTGGCAAAGCCCGGCGACCAGGTCAGCGCCGGTGACGTACTCGGCACCGTGCAGGAGACAACTGCAATAAGCCACAAGATCATGGTTCCTCCCGGAGTTTCCGGCGAGGTCGTGAGTGTTGAGAACGGCGAGTTCACCGTGGCAGACGTTGTTGCAGTCGTGCGCGACGCAAAGGGCGAGGAGCACAAGCTGACCATGATGCAGCGCTGGCCCGTCCGTATCGCAAGGCCCTACACCAAGAAATACGTCCCCAGCCGCCCGATGAACAGCGGCCAGCGTATAATCGACACGCTCTTCCCGATAGCAAAGGGCGGCACCGCGGCAGTCCCCGGCCCCTTCGGCTCCGGCAAGACCGTCGTTCAGCACCAGCTTGCAAAGTGGTCTGACGTTGACATAGTTATCTACATAGGCTGCGGCGAGCGCGGCAATGAGATGACCGACGTTCTTATGGAGTTCCCTGAACTCAAGGACCCGCGCAACGGCGAGCCGCTGATGAAGCGCACCGTGCTTATAGCAAACACCTCTGATATGCCCGTTGCGGCACGTGAGGCGTCTATATATACCGGTATCACCATCGCAGAGTACTTCCGCGATATGGGCTACGACGTGGCAGTTCTTGCAGACTCCACATCCCGCTGGGCAGAGGCACTGCGTGAAATGTCCGGCCGTCTTGAAGAGATGCCCGGTGAAGAAGGCTACCCCGCATACCTCGCATCCCGTCTTGCACAGTTCTATGAGCGCGCAGGCGTTGTTGAATGCCTCGGCAAGGATGACCGTCAGGGCTCCGTCACCGCAATCGGCGCTGTCTCACCTCCGGGCGGCGATATATCCGAGCCTGTATCTCAGGCAACGATGCGTATAGTCAAGGTCTTCTGGGCACTTGACTCCTCCCTCGCTTACGCCCGTCACTTCCCGGCCATCAACTGGCTGACTTCCTACTCACTGTATGTCGACACTCTCCGCCCCTGGTACACCGAGCAGTTCGGTGAAACCTACATGGCAAACCGCGAGAAGACCATGCACATCCTCCAGGAAGAGAGCGAGCTGCAGGAGATCGTCCGCCTTGTCGGTCAGGACGCACTCAGCCCCGCAGACAGACTCACCATGGAGACCGCGAAGATGCTGCGTGAGGACTTCCTGCAGCAGAACGCATTCGTTGATGAGGACGCATATTCCTCCTATAAAAAGCAGTTCAGGCTTCTTGCCATGGTCCTCGAGTACGACGCACTCTGCCGTACCGCACTTGAGAAAAATGCAGACATGAACGCACTGTTCACCATAGACGCACGCGAGAAGATAGGCCGTGCAAAGATGGCAGACGCAAAGACCTTTGAAGCCGATTACGACGCAATCACCGCCGAGATGAAGGCGGAGATTGAAGCGGTTATTGCCGGAGGTGAGGAAGCATGATCAAAGAGTATAAAACTATAAGAGAGATCGCCAGCCCTCTGATGATCGTTGATGACGTCGAAGGCGTCACCTATGACGAGCTGGGCGAGCTTGAGCTTCCAAACGGTGAGGTTCGCCGCTGCAAGGTGCTTGAGGTTGAGGGCAACAAGGCGGTAGTTCAGCTGTTCGAATCCGCACAGGGCATCAACCTTGCAGAGACCAAGGTGCGTTTCCTTGGACATCCGCAGCAGCTGGCAGTGTCCGAGGATATGCTTGGCCGTGTTTTCAACGGCATGGGCGTTCCTATCGACGGCGGCCCCGAGATTCTCGCCGACGCGCACATGGACATAAACGGCCTGCCTATGAACCCGGCAGCCCGCGCCTACCCCGCAGAGTTTATTCAGACCGGCGTTTCCACCATCGACGGACTTAATACCCTCGTCCGTGGCCAGAAGCTGCCGATATTCTCCGGCTCCGGTCTGCCGCATGCAGCCCTTGCCGCACAGATCACCCGTCAGGCAAAGGTTCTTGGCGACAATGAGACCTTCGCCGTCGTCTTCGCAGCAATAGGCATTACCTTTGAAGAGTCCGAGTACTTCATAAACGACTTCCGCCGCACCGGCGCTATCGACCGCACCGTCGTCTTCTCCAACCTTGCAAACGACCCCGCAGTTGAGCGTATCGCAACTCCGCGTATGGCACTGACCGCCGCAGAGTACCTCGCATTTGAGAAGGACATGCAGGTTCTCGTTATCATGACGGACATCACCAACTACGCCGAGGCACTCCGTGAGGTCTCCGCCGCAAAGAAAGAGGTTCCGGGCCGCCGCGGCTATCCCGGCTATCTCTACACCGACCTTGCAACTATGTATGAGCGCGCCGGCCGCCGTCAGGGCAAGAAGGGCTCGATCACGATGATCCCCATTCTGACCATGCCTGAAGACGACAAGACCCACCCCATCCCCGACCTTACCGGCTACATCACCGAGGGTCAGATTATCCTTTCCCGCGACCTGCACCGCAAGGGCATCGTTCCTCCTGTGGACGTGCTCCCGTCGCTGAGCCGTCTGAAGGATAAGGGTATCGGCGAGGGCAAGACCCGTGAGGACCACTCCGGCACCATGAACCAGCTCTTCGCCGCATATTCCCGCGGCAAGGACGCAAAGGAGCTCATGACCATACTTGGTGAGGCTGCTCTGTCCGATGACGACAAGCTCTTCGCAAAGTTCGCCGACGAGTTTGAAAAGGTCTATGTCAGCCAGGGCAACAACACCAACCGCTCCATTGAGGAGACCCTCAATATCGGCTGGGAGCTGCTGAGCATCCTGCCCAGACGTGAGCTCAAGCGTATCAAACCCGAGATGATCGATAAGTATATGCCCAAAAAGTAATGAACCACACTACTAACAATTAACGGAGGTGATGCTTTTTGGCAAGTACTGCTATAACCCCGACCAGAATGGTGCTCAACCAGCTCAAGGGCAGACTCAAGACTGCGCGCCGCGGGCACAAGCTGCTCAAGGATAAGCGCGATGAGCTGATGCGTCAGTTCATGGATGTGGTAAAGCTCAACAAGCAGCTGCGTACCCGCGTTGAAGAGGGACTGACGGCGGCCTTCGGCTCGCTGCAGGTGGCAAGCTCCATCATGTCCCCGGAGATGCTCGAACAGGCGCTGCTCTATCCGCGTCAGAGCGTGGAGCTTGACATGAAGTTCAAAAATATAATGAGCGTCAATGTTCCGCTCTATTCATTCCGCACCAAGAGCAATGACCCTAGTGAGATATACCCCTACGGCTTTGCACAGACCTCCGGCGAGCTTGATGACGCGCTGGACAAGCTGGCAAAGGTGTTTGAGGATATGCTGGAGCTGGCTCAGGTGGAAAAGAGCATGCAGCTTCTGGCGGAGGAGATCGAGAAGACCCGCCGCCGTGTCAACGCACTGGAGTACGTTATGATTCCGGAGCTTGAGGCGAACATCAAGTATATCTCCATGAAGCTCGACGAGAACGAGAGCTCCACAAAGGTACGACTGATGAAGGTAAAAGACATGGTGCTGAAAAACGCCCATAACTATCAGCAGTAGCACATAAAGCCCAAATAAGCACAACCCCCGCAGTCCGAAAAAAGACTGCGGGGGTTTTTGTAGTTTATAATTTATAATATCTAATATCACGCTATGTGAATAATGCCCTGCATAAGCTCCTGAGCGGAGACATTGGCATTGTGGTAGTGCTCGCGCGTTACGGTCTTATTCGTCAGTGTAATTGCTTCCTTGGGGCAGTACTGCAGGCAACTGAGGCACTGGATGCAGTCAGTACCGAATTCCGGCTTGCCGTCGACGAATTTAATATTACCCTTCGGGCACAGCTGCTCGCACTGGTGGCAGCCTATGCATGCATCGGTAACGGCAAATTTTTCAGCCTTGAGTGCGGCAAGCTTTGGCCATACGAGGCTTTCAAGTGCGTTCAGACCCATTTTCGGAGGTGCATTTCTGCTCATATCGCCGCGAAGGACAGCCTCTGCAATCTCTTTTGCCTTGCGCTCGCTGCGCTCCTGAGCTGCGGCCGGAGACATCGGCGGAAGCATAAGCTGATGCGGGAACAGCCATATTGCCGAGCACTGGTGCGAAACGCCGGCCCAGAAATTGAGCTTGAAGCGCTTGTCAATCTTGTGCAGGCCGCAGCCGAGATATCCGGCGTATTGGCCGACTGCAAATGTGTATGCCGTCGGTGAAATTTTAATCTGATCGAGGTAAGTCTCAACGTCTCCGGGCAGACCGCCGCCGTAGCAGGGGACGATAAAGCCCACGCGGCGTGCGTCTGTCACATCCGTCTTTACGGGTGCTTTACGCATCATGATAATGTCCGTGTCACCTAATACTTTTGCGATGTTCTTTGCCATGTCCAGGCAGTTTCCGCTGCCCGAATAACAGAATATAACGTTTGTGCTCATTTTATTCGCTCCTTCCAAATAATTATTTCCACCATAATTTATTGTATCACAATATGCGATATGATACAATAGTACCGTAATAAATAATACAAAGGGGCAGATTATGTATCACATAAAACAGGACAAACGCGCGCAGGCCTCTGCGCGACTAATATGCAAGGGCTTGGAGCAATGCCTTGACACAAAAAGCTTTGAGGATATAAGCATATCGGATATTCAGCGTTCATCCGGTGTGAGCCGCTCTACGTTCTACCGCAATTTTGACCGCATCGAGGATGTGCTGAGCCTTATGTGTGACGGCGTGTTCGAAGAGGCGTTCTCATCGAATTATACCAATATAAGCGAGGCGGTGTTCAACGCATGGGTCAGCCATTCAGAGCTGATGGAGAATATCGTGAAAATAAATCGCAGTGACCTGCTTTTTTCAAGTTTGCGCCGCTGTGCGTTCAGGCTTCGTGGAATGCTGCCGGTTTCAGCGGATGACGCCCTGTATGATTACTTCGTCAACATCATCGCCTCGTCCATGGCAGGCATAATGATCACATGGATAGAACGCGGCAAACGCGACAGCGAAGACGAGCTGAAGAAAATAATCCTGCAGTGCGTCGCATCTATGAAATTTATAGGGCTTGGCTGATGACGCAAAGCCGCCCCGGACGGAAAACCGGGGCGGC
>CAVAPH010000077.1:0-10601 GCA_963590455.1 bacterium
TTTGTGAAATATATATTTTGTATGACGGATATGCCATAAATGTATAATTACTATACGAACAACAAACTCTTTGTGCTATGCGGATAATATAATATATCACGCAGGCGTGCTTACAGCTCCGGCAGCCCCATCACCTTGTGCTCGGTCTCAAGGAGACAGTTCATAAATGTCTGCTCAAATTCCGTTGCCCGGCGATTGTGACGGGTTATTATAACATCCTCAAACATACCGATATCGCGCTTCTCCAGATCTATCTGCACAAGAGAATTTGCTGTCAGCTCACTCTCCGGCAACGGGGAGACAAGCATAAATGTACCGGGTATGCTGCGAAGGAAATCGAACTGACTTCCGCGCTCATATATAGTTATCGTCTTTTTATATAGCTGGGTCTTATAGAGCTGATCCGTGGAGTGATCCGAAAATTCGACAGAGTGGTTATCGCCGTGAATAAGCGCCGTGTAGTTTGCAAGCTCTGTAAGGCGCAGACGTTTGCGGTTTGCCAGCGGGTGGCTGCGGCTCATGACCGCAACATGCCGGAACGTGAGAAGCTCCTGATATTTCAGTCTTTTTTCAGCAAGCTGCTTTTTATATGCGCTTTCAAATTCTACCGGAAAACGGATGATACCCATATCATAGCCGAGTGAAGCGACGCAGTTTATAATACTCTGGTTGTTTGTTTCCCGATAACCTATATCCATGGAGTTTTCCGTACCGCACAGCGCTACCGCATCAGCAAAAGCCTGTGCAATATACGTAACACGCGGAACGGCAATGCGAAATGCCAATCTGTCTCCGCAGCCGCTCTTGAACGCACTTTCAAATTCGTCTGACTGATCGACTATTCGCTCAGCTTCGGTGAGGAAGCTCTCGCCCTCATGCGTAATCTCAACACCGGATGCGGTGCGTGAGAAAATCGTAAGGTTAAACTCCTCCTCAAGGCTCTTTATAACACGGCTGAGGTTTGGCTGATTCATGTACAATCTCTCTGCAGCCTTGCTTATTGACCCGCAGCGCCACACCTCTATAGCGCATCTTAGCTGTTGGATATTCATGACTTCATCTCCCTTATTTTTTATGCCGCACTTGCATAGCGTTGCGTCTTGCTATGCTTATTATGTATATCAGTATATGACATTTTCTCAATTCTGTCTATAGCGAATTTATTTTCTTAACGAGTTCCTAACAGCTTCGCCGTGGACTCAAATCCGGATCAATTTAATTTTTCTCTTTTTGAGATAATATTTCTGTTGATTTTATCTGAATGGGATATTATAATATATTCGATACATGATATTTCAGACAGGCTGCAAAAGCATAGGAGGCGTAGGTATGGCAAAAAACAAAACATACATGTGCTTTGACCTCAAGTCCTTCTTTGCCTCGGTCGAATGTGTAGAGCGCGGACTTGATCCGTTTACGACAAATCTCGTAGTTGCGGACCCCTCACGCAGTGAGAGGACAATATGCCTTGCAGCAACGCCTGCAATAAAAGCGCTGGGTGCAAAAAGCCGCGGGCGCGTATATGAGATACCGAAAGGCATTGATTATATTATGGCACCGCCGCGCATGCAGCTGTATGTCGACTATTCCGCAAAAATATATGGTATATATCTCAAATATGCCGCAAAGGAAGACATCCATGTCTATTCCATAGATGAGATATTCATGGACGCGACGGATTACATGGGGGCGCGTGGGCTTGAGCCGGTAGATTTTGCACGCATGGTAATGCGGGATGTGTTTGATGAAACCGGCATTACCGCAACATGCGGCATAGGGACGAATTTATATCTGGCAAAAATCGCGCTGGACATAATATCAAAGCACTCGCCGGAATTTATAGGCGTGCTGACGGAGGAGAGTTATCGACAGGTTCTGTGGGATCATCTCCCTCTGTCGGACTTCTGGCATGTGAGCCGCGGGACAATAAGCCGTCTGTCGAAGCTCGGTATACGCACAATGCGTGAAATAACGCTGGCAGATGAGAAATTGCTGTACAAATGCTTTGGCGTGGATGCGCAGCTGCTTATAGACCATGCCTGGGGCCGAGAGTCCGCCACCATTGCGGACATAAAGGCATATATCCCACAGAGCAGCTCAGTCTCCACAAGTCAGGTGCTGCATGAAGGCTACGACGTGCCGGGAGCAAGGCTACTGATACTCGAGATGGCAGAGCTTCTAAGTCTTGAGCTTGTTAAGCGGGGAGTAATCGCGGGCGGGATTGATATATCACTGAACTATTCGTTTTCTTCTGACGTGCCGCCGGCACACGGAAGCATACGTCTTGATGCACCTTCAAGCTCAACAAAGAAGCTGCTTGAATACACAGGCGCGCTTTACGACCGCATCGCCGTGCGCAATGAGCCTGTATACAGGTTGGGGATAAGCTTTTATGCGCTTGAGCCGGAATGCAGTATGCAGTATGACATATTCTCCTCCTCGCAGGATCAGGAAAAGGAAAAGCGCCTGCAGTCAACACTGCTGGATATCAAGCGTAAGTACGGAAAAAACGGAATTTTCAAAGGGATGAATCTGCTCGACGGCGCGAAAACGCTTGAGCGGAACACACAGATCGGAGGTCATCGGGCATGATGGATCAAAGCTCACGTGCAAAACAGTTTGCACCTTTCTCGCCGCTGCGAGGAATGAATGAAGCAATGCTGGCGCAGGAGCAGACGCGGGAAGCGAGGATATTTTTAGGGGAGGATGCACAAGCAGAGCTCAACAGGAAGCTGCTGAGCCTTGAGGCAGGAGATATAATCACGGCGGAATTTTATCGCGGCGGGCGCTACGTATGCGTGCGCGGTTCGGTCGAAAAAATAGATATTAACGCACGCCGCCTTATTCTCGGCGATGTACGCATACCATTGGATGATTTAAAGGACATTTACAGGGAAGATTGACACCACGCAGCAAAACGCTATATAAAAATATAAATCGGAGGACAAGCATGGATATAGGGAAAACAATAAGCGAGGCACGGCGAAACGCAGGCTTAAGTCAGGCAGGTCTTGCTGCAAGGCTCACAATGCTGGGGGTTGATGTAACAAATCAGGCGGTGTCAAAATGGGAAAACGGCACTTCCCTGCCGAACGCAAAGCAGTTCATCGTACTGTGTGCGGCCCTCGGTATTGAGGATATATTAGGTGAATTCACCTCCGGCCGTCTGGGTGTATACTCCGGCCTTGATGCTGCCGGGCGCAGAAAGATGGATGAATACAAGCAGCTTCTGCTCGACAGTGGCCGATACAGTACGCAAAAGAAGGCAAGCTCCCCTACTCGCTCTCTGCCGTTGTATTCATTGGCGGTATCTGCAGGCACCGGTCAATTTTTAGACGGAGAAAATTATGAGATGGTCGAGGTTGGGGCCGAGGTTCCGGAAGGTTCAAATTTTGGCGTGCGTGTTGCAGGCGACAGTATGGAGCCGCGCTATCACGATGGTCAAATTATATGGGTGCGTCAGCAGCGCAGTCTGATGACCGGCGAAATCGGCATATTTCTGTACGATGGCTGTGCGTACCTAAAGGAGCTTGCAGTCGGGCATGAGACTCTTGCACTGCACTCACTCAATCCGCAATATGCAGATATAATCATCTCCCCCGAGCTTCCGCTTCGCGTGCTCGGTAAGGTGCTCACCTGAGTTTCATTTGGTAGACATAATTTAATAGATATAATTTAGTCTACATATTTATGTTAACATATAAGTGTTTTCATATTATTGTTTACGTATTGTTGGATACGTAATTCAGTTTACGTATTGTGTTTTACATATTATTATTTACATAGTTTAGTTTACGTAATTTAGTTTGCATATTTAAGATTACATATTATTATTTACAGAATAATATTTTCATAATATAGTTTTCGTAATTTAGATAACGTAATTTAATATACATAATATAGTGAACGTAATATCATTCACGTAATATGGTCAACAGAATTAAGTTTGCATTGAGTTATTTTCCATGATTGCATGTGATTTTTATATTTTTTCTCTGATAAAAGCGCCGTTTGAGGCATACGACAATGAAATGTTAACATTTATATGCTATAATACGTGTTTAGCTGGATGAGAATTCATTTTGGAGGTGCGGCGGCTTTGGTAACTAATTATTCCACTTTGTCCGATGAGGAGCTTATCAGGCTTTTCCGCAACGGAGAAAGTGCCGCAGGCGGTGAGCTGGCCGTTCGGTATCGGCCGGTAATAAAGCGCTGCACACGTCCGTATTTTCTCATTGGCGGCGACAGTGAGGATCTCATTCAGGAGGGCATGATAGGCCTCGTCAGTTCGATGCAGAGTTATCAGATCGGTGGAGATACCGGCTTTCGCACATACGCGGAGATCTGCATAAAACGCAGAATTCTTTCTGCAATAAAAGCTGCGTCACGCTTCAAGCATATGCCGCTGAATTACCGGATGTCGCTTGAAGAATTATATTCTGACGACGGCGAAGCAATTGCTGACATGCCGGACACGCGATACAATCGCTCACCCGAGGAGCTATACATTGAGCAGGAGAAGAAGGACAATCTCTATATGCTTGCAAATAAGCTCCTCTCCCCTCTTGAGAGGAAAGTGCTCGCCGCTTATCTCGACGGACTGTCTTATGAAGAGATTGCAGTCAAATGCGGCAAGCCGGTAAAATCCGTCGACTCCGCATTGCAGAGGATAAGGCGAAAGCTCAGCCGTGCCGTTGAGGAGCATTCCGCATAAGCCGACTTATATTATCCCGGTATTTACACAATCGATATTTCCTGATATATTAGCTTATATATTATCAGCAAAAATATAAAGCCGGAAGCAATGGAGAGTGTAAAATGAAATACGTAAGACTTGGCAAAACCGAATTGATGGTAACCAAGCCCGCGATGGGCTGTCTGCCTGTCCAGAGATGCAGCGAGGAGGACGCAGTAAAGATTCTCCGCGCAGCCTACGAGGGCGGCATCAACTTTTTTGACACTGCAAACGCATATACCGACAGTGAACGCAAGATAGGACTCGCGCTTTCGGACGTAAGGGATAAGATAATTCTCTCAACCAAGAGCGCCGCTGCTGACAAGGCCGGAGTTCTTGAGCACATAGAGAACAGTCTGCGTACGATGAAGACTGACTATATTGATCTATTCCAGCTTCATCAGGTCAAGGACGTTCCCGATGCGAATGATCCAAATGGGCCGCTTGCCGGTGCTCTGGAAGCAAAGGCACGCGGCTGGATAGGTCACATAGGCATTACATCGCACAGAATCGACGTTGCCGAACGCTGCGTTGAAAGCGGTCTGTTCGAGACCATACAGTTCCCGTTCAGCTATATTTCAAGCGAACGTGATCTCTCTCTTGCAGCAAAATGCAAGGCTGCTGATCTCGGATATATTGCGATGAAGGGGCTGGCCGGAGGGCTTCTCGGGACAAATCCCCGCGCATGCCACGCATTTATGAACGAGTATGACAATGTCGTGCCAATCTGGGGCATACAGAGCCTTGAAGAGCTTGAGCAATGGCTCACACTTGCCGAAGAGGACCCCAAGCTTGACGATGAGCTGCGTGAGGTAATAAATAACGACAGAAAGGAGCTTGCAGGCAGCTTCTGCAGAAGCTGCGGTTACTGCATGCCCTGCACCGTCGGCATTGAGATACGCAACTGCGCACGCATGAACATGCTGCTCCGCCGTTCACCGTGGCAGCAGTACATGACCGAGGAATGGCGCGAAAAAATGAATAAAATAAACGACTGTGTTGAATGCGGCAGATGCAGCCAGCGCTGCCCGTACCAGCTCGACACGCCGAATTTATTGAAATACATGTTAAAGGATTATAACGAGTTCTATGAAGCACACAAGCATCTTCTGTAAGCTCATCTGCGCAATGCTCTGCGCCGCGATGATTTTGCCTCTTGCCGCATGCGGCGAGACGAAGCTGACACAGCGCGAGGTTTACGCGATGGACACCGTGATGACTCTGTCCGCTTACGGCAATAAGGCCGACAACGGACTGAGCGCCGCTGAGAGCATCATACTCTCTATGGACAAGGCTCTCGACCCGGAGCTGAGCACAAGCAAGGTATATGAAATCAATCATGCCCAGGGTTCAAGCGTCGTCATATCAAGTCAAATTGCAGGTATGATCAGCACGGCGTACGACGTGTACACCAAGAGCGACGGTGCACTTGACATTACGCTCTATCCGCTTATAGTCCGCTGGGGCTTTATCGACGGGAAGTATTACGTACCGACATCTGAGGAAATTGCAGAGGATCTCTCCAGACTCTGCTTTGACAAGCTCGTACTAACAAGCTTTCCGAGCTCCGGATCATATTCCGTGACTATTCCTTCATATGGCGAGCTGAGCTTTGCATCCGTTGCCAAGGGCTGCGCAGCGGCAAACGCAATTGAGGCAATGCGTCAGGCCGGCGTTACCAGCGGCATAATCTCACTCGGCGGCAACGTACAGACTCTCGGTGTAAAGCCCGACGGCACCAACTGGAATGTTGCAATCCAGGACCCCAACAACACTTCAAGCTACCTCGGCGTTATCAGTGTCGGCGAGACAGCCGTAGTTACCAGCGGCGGCTATCAGCGCTATTTCACGGAAAACGGCAAAACATATCAGCATATAATCAACCCGACCTCCGGTTCCCCTGTCAGCAACTCTCTGGAGTCCGTGACGATCATATGCTCTGACGGTACTTTGGCAGACTGCCTCTCAACAGCAATGTACGTTCTCGGCGAGAACAAGGCAATAAACTACTGGCGCACCTACGGCGGCTTTGAGATGGTGCTCATAAACAAGGACAATGAAGTTATATGCACAAAGGGGCTTATGGAGGAGTTTACGCTCTCCAACACGAGCTACACTTTGAGATATGTTGAATGATGACAGGACTTGACACTGACGTAAGATATATAAAAGGCATTGGTGAGAAAAAGGCGCAGGCTCTAAATAAGCTTGGCGTCTTTTCTCTCTATGACCTGATTTCATACTTTCCGCGCAAATATGAGGACAGGAGCAAATTCTGCCCCATTGCGGCTGCAATTCCCGGTGAAAGCGCCTGTATTCAAGCCATTGTCGCAGACACACCGCGACTCGTGCGTATCAGGCGCGGGATGGAGCTCGTAAAGTTCCGCGCCGTAGACGAGAGCGGTTCGGTTGACATAACATATTTCAATCAGAATTACATTAAAGATAATATTGCCCGCGGGGATACCTGCAATTTCTTCGGCAAGATAGAAGCCCAGGGGACGCGGCGCAGTATGGCAAACCCTGTGTACGAAAAGGCCGACCGTGCGGGCAATGTGACCGGGCACATAATCCCGATATACAGGCTCTGTGCAGGGCTTAACCAGCGGACAATGCTGCAAAGCATACGTCAGGGACTGGACGCATGCGCCGATCAGGTGCCGGACGTACTGCCAGCTGAAATTCAAAAACGCTGTCATCTGGTGCAGGCACGTTACGCATACGAGAACATCCACTTTCCTGCCGATTTTGAAGCGCTGGAGCTTGCACGGAGGCGACTTGTATTTGAGGAACTGTTCGTACTCGCCTGTGCGCTCGGCACAATGCGCAGGGAGCGCGTAAATGACGGCGGAATAAAGCTGAAGAAAGCAGACCCGGATGAATTTTTCTCTGCACTTCCCTTCTCCCCCACCAATGCGCAGCGACGTGCTGTGGAAGAGGCAATGCGCGACATGTGCTCAGGCTCCGCCATGAACAGGCTGCTGCAGGGCGACGTCGGAAGCGGCAAAACACTTGTTGCCGCCGCGCTCATATGGGAAACATGGAAAAACAGGTACATGAGCGCTTTCATGGCTCCGACCGAAATATTGGCCGATCAGCATTATGTAAACCTAAGCTCCATATTAGAGCCAATGGGTGTGCGCATAATGAAGCTGACAGGTGCAACAGGTGCAAAGGAAAAACGCGCAGTGAAAGCTGCCCTCGCCGCGGGTGAGGTTGATGTAATAGTCGGCACGCATGCACTATTCAGCGCAGATGTTGAATACAGCCGTCTTGCACTCGTCGTAACCGACGAGCAGCACCGGTTCGGCGTAAATCAACGCTCGGCGCTGATATCTAAGGCTGCGCGGCCGCACGTACTTGTTATGTCCGCAACACCGATTCCGCGTACTCTGGCTTTGATCATATACGGCGATCTTGACGTATCCGTACTTGATGAGCTGCCTCCCGGAAGGCAAAAAGTAGACACCTTCGCAGTCGGCGAGAGCTATCGCGCAAGGCTCAACGCTTTTATACGAAAGCTCACCGGAGAGGGGCGTCAGGTATTTGTTGTATGCCCGATGGTAGAGGACAATGACGCTTTGGCTGTGCCGCTGAAATCTGCACAGGAGCATGCCGCCGCGCTTGCTAAAGAGTTCCCGGATCTGCGTGTCGGCTGCGTGCACGGCCGAATGAAGGCGAAGGAAAAGGATGCCGTCATGGCTTCATTTGCCGCAGGGGAGACGGATATTCTTGTGGCAACGACAGTAATAGAGGTCGGTGTTGACGTCCCGAATGCGGCACTGATGATAATCGAAAACGCCGAACGCTTCGGTCTGAGCCAGCTGCACCAGCTGCGAGGACGAGTCGGGCGTGGTAAACACAAGAGCTACTGCGTTATTGTATCAGATGCTGACGGTGAAGAGGTCAGGGCGCGGTTAAGAATCATGACGCAGACAAATGACGGATTCAAAATATCTGAAGAAGATTTACGTCTGCGCGGTCCTGGTGATTTCTTCGGCTCGCGTCAGCATGGTCTGCCGGAGATGCATGTTGCAGACTTGTGCGCCGATGTAAACATCATGCAGACAGCGCAAAAAGAGGCATCTCAGCTGCTTTTGGATGATCCGGAGCTTGAAAACGCGGAAAATGCCGCATTGAAGGAACGGATAAACCGCTTGTTCTCCGTGTCTGCGGACAGCTTTAATTAAATAAAAATCGCGCCGCTTTCAGACTCGGCATCATGGCTTCGTCCTCCGGCGGCGCGAATATAAAATTTTATTTATCAGGATTTTTGCTCGACTGCCTGCTTGAGGTCTTTATTCATACGGGCAGAGCGCTTTTCGTCATTCTTATGCAGGATGGGCGAAATACGCTTATAGAGCAGGAAAGTCAACGCTGAGACCACAATTCCCTTAAGAAGATTGAACGGCACAACGGCAAAAATAACAAGAGTGCTCACGCTGGTTATGGCAGAGTTTACAGCAGTCCCCATTGCGACGATGGAATCGAGCGGCATACCGTAGAGCTCGGCAAACTTTGGGATAAGATAAATGCCGTTGAAGCTGCTGCCGAATATGGTCAGTATAAGAGTACCGGCTGCCATACCGATAAGCGCAGTTTTCTTGCCGGGCTTTGCGTGGTAAATAAGGCTTGCAGGAAGAATAAACGAACAGCCGACAACGAAGTTTGCAAAGTCACCGACGAAAGCTGTCGACGTGCCTTTAATTACAAGCTTTACAAGCACCTTGACAAGCTCAGTCATAACTCCGGCGACCGGCCCGAGATAGAATGTGCAGATGAGCACGGGCATCTCGCTAATGTCAAGCTTATAAAATCCGGGAGCGAAGAACAGAGGGATCTCAACCGTCATAAGCACACCGGCCATGCACGCGAAGATTGCGGTGTATGAGATGTAGTGCGTGTTTGAGAATGCTTTTCTGTCCTTGCACAGAAGCTTTTCGCCGAGAATTGCCAGCAATAAAATAGCGGCAAAAACGACGACACACATGATGATGAAGCGCAGGTTTTCCATAAGATACTTCTCCTTTTCAGGGCGCAGAAAACGCCCAAAGATATTGTATCTTCAGGCGTGATTATACGAAAAAGGTGTTATGAGCATCTTCTTCCATCCAGACTATACTGTCGGTATCGGAATTACACCGATTCATGCTGCATGCAGCTTGCGGACTTTACCGCCGATCGGGAATTGCGCTTGTGCGCTCACCCTGCCCTGAAGATGTGTATATTATAACACCATGTATTAGTTTTGACAATACCTATTTTTTCAATTATACTATCATTGCATATCACAAGTGCTTTCACGGAGGGTAAGAGCGTGAGCGAGATGGAGAATAGCTGCTGCTTTTCAGGCCACAGGCCGGTAAAACTGCCGTGGGTTCTGAACGAGAGCGACAGCAGCTGCATCAGGCTGAAAGATGAGCTTGCACAGAAGCTCGAGAATATATATCAGCAAGGCTACAGACATTTTATATGCGGCATGGCTATCGGCTGCGACATGTATTTTGCCGAGGCCGTCCTTGCGCTGCGTTCGCTCCACGATGATGTCACGCTTGAGGCAGCGGTCCCCTGTGCAAATCAAAGCGAACGCTGGTCAGTTTCGCAGCGTGAGAGATATAATAAACTGATCGATGCCTGCGACAAAGTCACTGTGCTGCAATCGGTATATACACCCGACTGCATGATGCGGCGCAACCGGTATATGGTGGACAACTCCTCACTCCTGCTGTGCTGCTACAACGGTCACCCCGGCGGGACAATGAACACCATACTCTACGCCCGCCGTCAGGGTGTAGACACGATAATAATCGATATATAAAATTCAAGAACAAGCTGGCTTTTAACACGTAAGAGCCGCCTGTTCTTG
>CAVAPH010000078.1:0-10483 GCA_963590455.1 bacterium
CCTCGACTTCTTGCTTTTTTCAGGGCCTTTTTGCTACAGCCCCTTTGTTTCTGTTTAGTTTTTGATTATTTTGCTTATTTTCGGTTTTGTTGGACTTTGTGATTCATCAAATGATATGCCTTAGTAGCAAAAATCCTCAGTTGCATAGATGCAAAAGGTGGAGCTGCTCTGATAGGCGAATCCGACACCCAAATGCGTATAATTTGAATTTAGCATATTCTCTCTGTGACCGGAGGAATTAACCCAGCCATTATGTGCTGCAACGCCGCTGCTATAGCCTGCGGCAATATTTTCGCCGCATCCCCACCAGTTGATGCCCTGAGCTGCCATGCGGTTACCGGGAGTTTTTCCGTCGAGACTGATATGATCGAAGTAGTCATTCTCCGCCATATCTGCGCTGTGGAGACGGGCAGCAGTAGCGGCCTCATCGATCCAGGTCAGAATGCCCACGCCGTGATAAACACGGAATGCGTTTACCAGATGAAAGTCCACCTTGCTTTCGCTTGCCAGTGCTTCTTCGGTAACGGAAAAGCTTCCGTAATAATCCGCGGATGTAATCATGACGCAGTGGAGAATGCTGTTATCATTTTTGTCGAACATCAGCGAAACATAGCAGCTGCCGTCACTTTCCAAAGAAAACTGCTCATCGCCCATTTTGTGTCCCATGTAAGTGAAGCCCGGTCCGCTGGCACACAGGGCAACCACCTGATTGTCGTCTACGCCTGCCAGGAAGAAATCCTCATAAGTATCTGTGCCGTAGACATACCACGTATAGCCTGCCAGCACTTTGAGCTTCTCTGCGGGCTGTCCTGCTTGCTCTGTAAGCTCGCCAATCGTCATGCCCAGACGATAGCTCTTGTCACCTACTTGAATGGCAGAAATGCCGGAGTCGGTAACAGTGGGCTCAGTAGGGTCAACCGGCTCAGTGGGATCAACCGGCTCAGTGGGATCAACCGGCTCAGTAGGGTCAACCGGCTCAGTAGGGTCAACCGGCTCAGTAGGGTCAACCGGCTCAGTGGGATCAACCGGCTCAGTGGGATCAACCGGCTCAGTAGGGTCAACCGGCTCAGTAGGGTCAACCGGCTCAGTAGGGTCAACCGGCTCAGTGGGATCAACCGGCTCAGTGGGATCAACCGGCTCAGTAGGGTCAACCGGCTCAGTAGGGTCAACCGGCTCAGTAGGGTCAACCGGCTCAGTGGGATCAACCGGCTCAGTGGGATCAACCGGCTCAGTAGGGTCAACCGG
The DNA here is from genome assembly GCA_963590455.1 of bacterium. Classification (GTDB taxonomy): domain Bacteria; phylum Bacillota; class Clostridia; order Oscillospirales; family Oscillospiraceae; genus Limivicinus. The sequence continues at coordinate 1,246 of CAVAPH010000078.1, forward strand.
CTCAGTAGGGTCAACCGGCTCAGTAGGGTCAACCGGCTCAGTGGGATCAACCGGCTCAGTGGGATCAACCGGCTCAGTAGGGTCAACCGGCTCAGTAGGGTCAACCGGCTCAGTAGGGTCAACCGGCTCAGTGGGATCAACCGGCTCAGTGGGATCAACCGGCTCAGTAGGGTCAACCGGGTCAGTAGGGTCAACCGGTTCTGTAGGGTCAACCGGCTCAGTAGGGTCAACCGGCTCAGTGGGATCAACCGGGTCAGTAGGGTCAACCGGTTCTGTAGGCAGAACGGGATTGTCGCCGGAGTTTTCGTCAATGAGGTTTATAAAGCGCATCATTATGATTGCAACCTGCGCACGGGTGGCAGTGCCGACAGGCTCCAGCTTTGTGTCGCTCATGCCCTTAATTATCTCCGCGCCCACCGCCCAGCGGAATGCAGACTGAGCATAGCCGGCGATTGCCCCGCAGTCCTGATAGGTACTCAGCGAGTCGGATTCATTGCAATCATAGCCGATGCTCTTGGCGTAACGGTGGAGAATTGTCACCATCTGTTCTCTGGTCACCGCACGATCCGGAACAAAAGTCACGGCTGTGACACCGTTGACTACCTCGTTCTCATATGCCCACCGTACGGCAGTCCGGTACCAGTCCTGTTTCAGATCGGTGAAAGGCGATGCAACGGTGGGAGTCGGTTCTCCTGCCTGCCGCCAGAGTACGGTCACCAGCATACCGCGTGTCATGGAACTGTTCGGCGAAAATGTTGTAGGTGAGGTTCCGTCGAACAGCTGATTTTCATAGGCAAATTCAACTGCGCCGCGATACCATGCGTTCTCCGGCACATCGTCAAACGGAATCGATGCCGCCATTGTGCCGGGCATAACCGCGCACAGCAACGCTATCATCAGCAGCAGACTAATGAGCTTTTTCTTCATGATTGAAAACCTCCTGTGTGGTCGAATGAAAGCGTTTGGCTTATATGCGTGCTGTTTTTATTTCTGCGCGTTGCGGTGCAGAAAGGTCACAACCTGGCCGCGAGTGCAGGTTGCGCTCGGTGAGAAGTGAGTTGCGTCTGTGCCGTTGGTTATTTCATTTGCTACAGCCCAGATGACAGCGTTGTAATAATAATCCGCAGATTTTACATCGACGAAGCCGCAGCTTCCGCTTGTTGCCGGGCTGCCTTTTGCCCTGTACATAAATGTCACGACCTGACCGCGGGTGCAGCCCTGATCAGGTGAAAAATGAGTGTCGTCAGTGCCCTTGGTGATTTTATTCTCTACCGCCCACTGAACGGCATCGGCATAATAAGCCTTTGCGGCAACATCGCTGAAGGTCGCTGCCGTGGGAGCTTTGTAATTCGGATCTGCCGCACCGCAGCGAGTGCATTTGCCATTGGAATAATTATGCCCGAGAGCGTTGGTATAGTTGTCCTTATAGCTGCTGCCGCAGGAGCAGGTATATGTTGTGTAACCCTTTGCAGTACATGTGGGTGCGGTTACAGCGCTTGTGTAGCTGTGGGTGTGGGATTCTTTTGCAAAATGTATAGGTATACTTTTTTGACAGTCGATTTTACAAGTAATTTACAAGTAATATTTTACTTGACGCTTCGACACAAATCAAGTCTGTGTCGAGAAAATCGGCATTATAGATAAATACACTCTGCGATTTTTGTTGCATTTACCATCCGGCGGCATCTTATATGCCCACCCTGCGCAATAAGGGACTGAATATACATATGTAATATTTAATATAAAATGCTGCCGCGGTGCATTAAATCCATCATTTCATACATAGAATAAAAATAATTTCAGATTTTTTATGAATAATATTTAACAAAAGGGTTGAATCTACGGAAAGACATGTTATAATGTCAGTGAGTGGAAAACCGGAGCAATGCACCGTTGCAAAATAGCGATTCGGGCGCAACTTGCGGTTAAACCTTAAAATCAGATCTGAAATGTCAGATCAAAAAATTTAGAAAGCGAGATATAGCAGATGAAAAAGATGAGAATCCTCAGCGCGATCCTCTGTGTTTGCATGCTGTTCAGCGTTACCGCATTTGCAGCATCAGTGGATACGACATCTACCGGAGTACCGACCGGTTCGACTACAATCGTAACTCCGTCAGCTCCGAGCGGCGCAGAAACTCCGTCCACACCGGACACCCCGAGCGGTGCAGAAACTCCGACTACCCCGTCAACAGTTCCTACCGGTGACGAGACCCCGACAAACCCGTCAGCTCCGACTGACACTCCGACAGACCCCTCGGCTCCTACAACCGAGCCTACCACTGAGCCGACTGTAGTTCCCACTCAGCCTACCACTGAGCCTACTCAGCCCACAACTGAGCCTACTCAGCCCACAACTGAGCCCACTCAGCCCACAACTGAGCCCACTCAGCCCACAACTGAGCCCACTCAGCCGACAACCGAGCCTACTCAGCCGACAACCGAGCCCACTCAGCCGACAACCGAGCCTACTCAGCCGACCACTGAGCCTACTCAGCCGACAACCGAGCCTACTCAGCCTACCACTGAGCCTACCGAGCCGACCACTGAGCCTACCGAGCCGACAACTGAGCCCACTGAGCCGACAACTGAGCCCACTGAGCCCACTCAGCCGAGCGAGCCGACCGAGCCTGCTGTTGTTCTGCCGTTTACAGATGTTGCAGAAGACGCATGGTACTACGATGCAGTTTCCTACTGCTACAGCAATGGCCTCATGCTTGGCGTAACCCCGACTACCTTCGCTCCCAATATGAATCTGACCCGTGCAATGATGGTCATGATTCTTTACCGCATCGACGGATGCAACAAGGTCAGCACTCCCTGCGCATTCAAGGACGTTAACCAGAACGCATGGTATGCCGATGCAGTCAACTGGGCAGCAGCCAACAAGATAACCCTCGGAACCAGCGCAACCACATTTGATCCCAACATGGCAATCACCAGAGAAATGATGATGACTATGTTCTACCGTTACTACCAGGTTAAGGCCGGTGCTACTGCAGCATCCTCCGATTCCATGGCAAAGTTTGCTGATGCAAATCAGGTCAGCAGCTGGGCAGTTGAAGGTGTTTCATGGTGCGTAGAGAACGGCCTCGTTCTCGGCATGACCGACACCGCAATTCAGCCTCAGGCAACATCCACACGTGCACAGGCAGCACAGATTCTTGCACGCGCCTGATTTTGCAGCTGCATGATTGCAGAAAAAGCATAAGCTTAAAACTTGATACTTTAAAAGTGAATGTTTTGCTGTTGGCTTAATTTTTGAGTGAAAATAGAAGTATATTCTATTCGAGTAATTGCAATCATTTTCCCGGGTGGCTGAACGCAAAAGTGTTCAGCCACTCTTTTTGCATCCAAGTGAAAAATTTCGCATAACAGCAAGTATGATTACAATGGTTTTAATTTAAAATTTAAAAATACTTTGAGAGAGGATGGTTCAACAAAGTGAAACGAACACAAATGACAAAGAGATTGTGCTCACTTGCACTGTCGCTGCTCATGATTTTCTCGCTGCTGCCGATATCGGCAATTGCCGCAGCCGAGAAGGTCAATGCACCAAGCGGCAAAGTGCTCGTATCCCAGAAGAGCTACAATCTGGTCGACGGTGTAACGGAAACACACGTTTACCTGAACACCGAATCCGGCGATGCACAGGTTGCAGGCTTCCTGACAACCGTATCTCCAACTGCAAGCGCGACGTATAAGGCGTCATACAGCGGTTATTACACAGCCGGAAGCACGGTTGACAGCCGCAGGAACAACACGACCCTTGCGTGGGAGCTTGAGCAGCCGACAAAGCAGGCTGCAGCTTACGAAACCGCAACAGGCGGCAAAGTAATTTCCGTAACCAACGCAGACTACTTCAACATGCAGACAGGTCAGCCAGACGGCTATCTGATCATGGAAGGCAATGTCATCCAGACCAATGACGGCTCACACTACGAACCGTATTTCGCGGTCCTGAAGGATGGCAGCTACGCTATTCGCGATTACGGAGTGGATCACTCCGATGTTGTTGAGGCAATTTCCGGCCCGTTCTACCTCGTAAGAAACGGCAAGAACGTTCAGGATGCGAGCAACACATCCCTGATGCCTGTAAACAGCATAGGACTTAAGGAAGACGGCTCTGTCGTGACCTTCCTCGCCGACGGCCGCCAGGAGCCGTACTCGGTCGGCATGACTCTTTATGAACTGGCTGATTTCCTGGTCGCTCAGGGCGTCAAGGACGCAATCTACCTCGACGGCGGCGGCTCGGCAACCCTGGCATCACGCCATGAAGGCACCGATGAGCTCAAAATTCAGAACAGCCCCTCCGACGGCTCCGAGCGTGCAGACTCCACGGTTCTGCTTCTTGTTCTGAAGGGCGAGGAGAGCACGGAATTTGACCACGCAGCCGTAAGCCCCAATGCGGAGCTTTATACACCCAAGAGCACCGTTCAGTTCACCGCAAGCGGCGTCAGCTCAAGCGGCGGCGCGGCAGCTCTTCCCGAAGAAGGCCTGAGCTGGGCATTGTCATCGGATTGTGCAGGCATGGGCGAAATTAATTCCGAGACAGGTCTGTTCACGTCCAACGGCACGCTGGGCGACGTGACGGCTGTGCTCAGCTATAACGGCGAAGAGGTCGGCTCTTCGACTGTCAGCATAGTTGAGCCGGATGAGATATATTTTGAGTCAGGATCAATTTCCCTTGACTTCTCCGAGCAGAGCGACCTCGGATTCGTTGCAAGATATAACAAAGCCGAGGTAAACGTCAAAGACGGTGACTTCACATGGAACACCGGCGACGGAACTGAAGAAAGCCCACTCGTCGGTACGGTGGAAAACAACGTTTTCACATCGGTTTCCGAAGGCACTGTGACAGGAAAAGTGACGGTAAGCTACACCAGGAGTGACGGAATCGTCCTCACGGCAAGCATCAATGTCGAGGTCGGCAAGCTGCCCACGGTTGCCTTTGACTTTGAAGAAAAAGACGGCGTCCGCCAGACGGCAGCGCACTACCATTGGAGCGGCAGCCGCGGAGGCGGAGCTGGAGTAAGTGAATATGTAAATCAGGGTCTCACCAAAGGATACTACGGCAAGTATGATTCGATGACGGTCGTAACCGGCAGCACATACGGAAGTGCCACGACGAGCACCGTTACAGCTCCTTATATCTTTACCGGAAACATGGAGACTTCAGTTCCGGCAGCGGATATTTTCAGAGCAAACGGCTATTCCTATTACCTTTGGCCCAATTACTCGATTGCACAATATAACACGGGTTCACTCAACATTACAACCGCAGCTGAAGGCGGACAGGTTCGCTTCGGCGATTATTCGCTTGAGCTTAACTATGACTTCCGCTCGTATGATAGTTCCCAGAACTCTAACTGGTATATACGCTATTGCGGCGATCCTTCGGTAGGATATCCCAATAGAGATGACTATGATTCCGACGAGGACTTCAATGCCGCTGTTGTCAAGGCGGCACAGGATTCGGCCTATTACATTGACGGCGTACCTCAGAAGCTCGGCGTCTGGGTCTATGCGGATGAAGGCTCATACGGCTTCTACCTCTATGCAGATATCCAGGTATGGAACGGAAGTTCTTACACAACCAAAAACTGCCAATTACATCATGACGGTGGTGAAGAAACCTCAGACGGTACGCAGAATGACCTTTATATTGACTGGACAGGCTGGAAGTACTGCTATGCTGATATATCTGGCCTTGCACAGTATGCATCCGATGAGCATCCTCTCGCTATTCTGCCCGGCACAGGTCTGTTCTGGTTCAGCTACCAGCCCAAATCCGGCCGCGGCGGTCGTTATGCCGGTACAATATATTTTGACAACTATCGCTTCGTTTACGGCACAGACCTTGATGACCTCGATAACCCCGAGATTGATTCCATAAGCGTAAACGATGTGGAATTGAATGAAGAAAACGCTGTTACATTCAACAGCAGTGCTGTTGAAATAACGGCAAAATTCAGCGACCCCGATGGCGCCAATGCCTCCGGAATTGACTCCACAAAGACCACATTCAAAATTGACGGCCAAGAGGTAAAATGTGACGGCGATGACTCCTCCGCAACAACCCGCCTCAGCCTTGACGACGGCAAGCACAGCATAACCGTTTCCGTCTATGACGGCTTCGGCAACACAGAATCGAAGACATATTACTTCGTCATTGAAACCGATGCCGAAACAGTCGTGAGCACACTGGACGGTGAAAAAACAGTTACGATGGGCGCCGACTATACGCTCAACCTTACGGCTTCTGCCAATGTAGTTGAGACTACGGTTAATGTCATCCAGCTAAACTCCGATTTCGGTGAGCCGACTGTTAAATTTGCAGACGGTTGGGACGGTACATGTACCTATACCAACACCGGCTTTAAGAAGGCAAAGCTTGAAATTACGGCAACGAAGAGCAGCGATGCGGAAGCTGCCGAGGGCGATCAGATTGCCGCGACGCTGACATTCAATGTCCCGTCGACGATGGAAAAAGAAGTTGACTTCTTCACCTATCAGGTCGTCAGCTCCGAGAGCAAAGATGCCGCCGGAAACACTTACTCGGCGTCTCAGCCTCTCGTGAAATTGGAGCTCAGTGCATATTATGAGCTTAGCATCGGCCCCTCTGTTGCGGGACTTACGACCGAGATCACCGTAACCGATGTTAACGGCGAAAAAGCCTCCGGCGTTGACGTTCAGATAAACGGCGAGGTTGCCGGCCAGACCGACGAAAACGGTGTTCTTGCGGCTGAAGTCTCCAAAGGGCTTGCAGGCGGAGCCACATTCACGGTGAAGGCAGTTAACGACACCAAGGTTTCATTCACAAGTACCGTAACCGTTGCGGCTGATATAGTTGAAGGCAACACACCCGTCGGCGTTACGCTTACGGCAAGCAAGAACGGCAGCTCCGAGGAGACAATCACATGGCTTTCCAAGGCATCGGCGGATAGCAAGGCTGTCGTAAAATACAGCACATCCGAGGATATGACAAATGCCGTGACCGTAGAGGGCACAAACTATGTCCATGTGTTCAGCACCTCCAAGGATGCAGCAAAAATTAATGCCGTCAAGATAACCGGACTTGAAGCTAACTGCACATATTATTATCAGGCAGGCGACGGCACCGATAAAAATTGGTCGGAAGTCGGCACCTTCAAAACCGCAAAGGCGGAAAGCACAAGCACAAGCTTCTTCGTCATCGGCGATACTCAGATGAGCGGCGACGCCACAGCTGATGAAGATTACATAGGCTATCTTAAAGCCATCGGTGAAAAAGTAAGCGGCTATGACTTCGGCCTGCAGACCGGCGACTATATCGATAACGGCGGAAACTACTCCATGTGGGCAGAAATGCAGGACGTTTTCGGCACGAATTTCTCCGGCATCGACATGATACACACGCTTGGCAACCACGAGTATTACGGCGACGATAGCGGCGCTGCAGCCAACGGACTTTATGATCATGACGGCAGCGACAGCCTGTATTATTCCGTGGAGTACGGCAATGTGTATGTAGCGGTGATTAACTACAACGCAAATTTGGAGGAGGCACTCGAGTGGCTTGAAGAGGATGCCCAGGCAAGCGACGCCACATGGAAGGTCCTCTCGATACATCAGCCTCCTTACTACACCAATGTTAACGGCGGCAGCGATAGATTCAACAAGCTGGTTCCCGCAGCTGCGGATGCAGCCGGCATTGACGTTGTCTTCTCAGGCCATGACCACTCATATGCACGCACAGAGCGCATGACCGGCGGCGAGATTGACAATAACGGCGGCACAGTTTACTTCATCTGCGGCGATCTTGGCGAAAAGAGCCGTAACATAAACTATGCTGTAACAAAAACCGAAGCGTTTAACTTCGCAATGACAAGTCAGGACTACACAGCTCTGTATCTTGACGTAACCGCAACCGACGCGGCAATGACCATCGTTGCCAAGAGCGTTGCCAAGGACAACGAAGTAAACATCATCGACAGCGTCGTTATAAGCAAGGCATGCAGCGAAGAAGGCCATGATTATACTTGCTATGACAGCGACAGCGGCAAGATATTCTGCAGCAGCTGCGGAAGATACTATGACCCCGCTTCGACCGGATACACCGGCTTCCTTCCCATAAAGGGCAGCGAGAGCGAAAGTAATGTATACTTCTTCAACGGAAGCCTGAAGACCGATGGATTCTTCAATGTTGAAACCACAACCTATCATGCAGCAGCGGACGGCACCGTTCACAGCGTAACGATGACCGACACCCGTACCTGTACGAAAAACGGCGCGCAGGTCTTTACATGTGATGTCTGCGGCGCAACAAAGACCGGCTCTGTCCTTATTGCCGAAGGCCATGACTGGGATGAAAACCACGTCTGCACCAAGTGCGGCTTTGAGGGCATTGACATCAACGATGTCGACATAACCACTTACTCGGCAGTATACACCGAGGGCAAGGCCGCAAAATGCGCCGTCAATGCCGTTTACAACGACACGAAGCTGACGCTCGGCAGCGGCGTAGTATATGACGGATACGTAACCTATTCCAATAACGAAGCAGTCGGAATGGGCACCGTGACCATCGAGGGTCAGTGGAACTACTACGGAGTGGTCACCAAGCAATTCAAGATTGTTCCCGCTGCAATAAGCGAGCTGACAGTTTCCGACGTGACCAAGGACAGCGTAACGCTCACATGGGATGCTGTTCCCGGAGCAACCGATTACAGAATCGAGTACAAGACTGCTGACGCAAGCGGCTGGAAAGCTGTTCTGACAACCGGCAACGATGTGAAAACCGAGATCACAATCAGCGGACTCGACCACGACACTGCATATTCGTTCAGAGCTTACGGCTATGCAAAGATCGACGGAACATACTTCAGCGCAACGAAATATTCTCCCATAGTTGAAGCAACAACCGCCCATGTCCATACCACAAGCATTCAGAACGCCAAGGCAGCCACCTGCACCGAGGCCGGCTACACCGGCGACGAGATCTGCACAGTATGCAACGAGACCATCAAGGCCGGTGAGGTAATAGCGGCACTTGGACATAAGACCGAGATCCAGAATGTCAAGGCAGTCACCTGCACCACTGACGGCTACACCGGAGATGAGGTCTGCACCGTGTGCGGCAAGGTCATCAAGACCGGCGAGGCAGTAAAGGCACTTGGCCATAAAGAAGTCGTAGATCCTGCAGTAGCGGCAACATGCACGACAGACGGCAAGACCGAAGGCAAGCACTGCTCGGTAT
>CAVAPH010000079.1:0-10416 GCA_963590455.1 bacterium
GGCGAGGAACTGATAAACATAGTAGATTTCACGACAGGATACAAAAAATAAAATATATAACCAACAAGCCCCGGAGCATGATTCTTATTTCATGCACCGGGGCTAAATATATTACGCAGCCGATTCGTAGTAACAGAGATTATAATTTATAATTATTATATAACCTGTATCATATACTGCCGACGGGAGATGTATGAAAAAATGAACATAGAATTCGATATAAACGCCAGAAATTTGTCACATTCTCCGGGATTTGCCGATAAACAGGTTTTGAAGGAAAAGAAACTTGACAAACTAAAGAAATTTGTACTATTATCAGTGAGAAATATCTATGGAAAACCCGTAGAAAAGACGAAATCAGGAAGGAAAATGAAATGAAAAGAACACTGTCACTCATTATGGTTGTGTTATTGATCTGCGCCATGTTTGTTGGCTGCGGCTCAACAAGTGCGACCACAGAACAGCAGTCAAGCCAGACCGAAACAGAGACAGAGACCACTGCAGCGGATTCAGACGCAGCTGAGACTCTTACGGTTTGGTGCTGGGATGAAAACTTTAACCTCGCAGCAATGCGCACCGCAGAAAAGTATTACAAAGAAGCAGGTCACGAGAATTTTACTTTGAACGTTGTGAATGTTCCTGAAGAAGATGTTCAGACCAAGCTCTCCACAGCATTTTCTTCCGGCGTTACTGAAGATTTGCCTGACATAGTCCTCATGGGCGACTCTTGGGCAAATATGTATCTGACAAACTTCGAAGGCTGCTATGTTGATCTTACAGATGAAATTGACTTCAGTGAGTTTGCACAGTATAAGGTATCCTGCTTTACGGTAAACGATCGTGTTTACGGCATACCCTTTGACAGCGGCTCTGCCGGCCTGTTCTATCGCACTGATATTCTTGAGGAAGCCGGATACACAGCTGATGATCTCGTTGACATCACTTGGTGGGATCTGCTCGAGATGGGCAAAGTCATTCACGAAAAGACCGGAAAGTACATTCTGTCCTTTGACCCGTCCAGCAGCTGCGCCTTCACCTTTATGGACAGTATGAAGCAGGCCAGCGGCGAGTGGTTCTATGACGCAAATGATCCCGAAGAGACTGCAGATTTTGCAAACGATAAAGTAGTTCGCGAGATGAGCGAAGTACTGAAAGCATTCTGGGAGAACGATCTTGTATATAGCCTTGAGTCACGCGAGGCATCCAGCATAGGCGCAGTTCAGGCCGGTGAAGTGGCTTTCGTATTCAATGCAATATGGTATGGCCCGACCCTTACGGCAGCAACAGATGCATCCGGCAAGTGGAGTTATACGAATATTCCTACACTGACAACTGTTGAAACCGCAAAGTACTCTAATATAGGCGGATCCAGCTGGGTCATTCTTGAGACCACTAAGAATAAAGAGCTCGCAATAGATTTCATGAAGACAATCTGGGCAGGCAATACTGATTTCTATGATGACATTCTGATAAATCAGACCGCGGTTGCCACATGGCTCCCGGCAACCAAGAGCGAAGTTTATAACACTCCGGTTGAGTTCTTTGGCGGAAAGACCCTTTATGCTGATTTCGCTTCTTGGGGTGAAAATATCCCCGCAGTAAGCTATGGCGCAGGTACATGGACAGTAAACAACTCCATAGATGCATGCCTTAGCGACTATTTCAACGGCAATGTCGACTTGGACGGCTTGATGGCAAATATTCAGTCTACATATGACTCGATGAAATAATCCAGCAACTGAGTTTCAGAGGAGCGTATAGGCTCCTCTGAACTTTTTAGGGCAATACCACGCTTAATAAATAAGAATTATTGTACGGTGGGAGATGCTTCGTGAAGAATTCATCGCGAAATAGCCTGCATAGAGACAGCACTACGTGGTTTAAATTCTCTGTGCTGCTTTTAATATGCATAACAGCGTTTATGCTGTATCCGTTTGTATACTCAATTATACTTTCTCTATATTCGCATAAAGGTCTTAAGGCAACATATGTCGGTCTTGGCAACTACGTAAAGATGTTTAAAGATCCGACATTTATAAAATCAATAACAAACAATTTTATTTTCCTACTGGTCCAAGTGCCGATCATGCTGATCTTAGGTCTGTTTTTTGCTTATATTTTGCAAAACGACAATCTGAGATTTAAGGGATTTTTCAGAACAGCGATCTTTCTGCCCTGTGTGACCTCGCTTGTTGCCTACTCCATCGTATTTAGAACAATGTTTCAGGTCGATGGATTAGTAAACCAGATATTACAGAACCTTAATATAATAAAAGAGCCTATACCGTGGCTGACGGAACGAGGCTGGGCACGCGCCTTGGTAATTATCGCATTGTGCTGGCGCTGGACAGGATACAATACGATGTATTATATTGCAGGACTGCAAAATGTCCCGCGCGATATTATAGAAGCAGCAAAAATAGACGGCTGCAATGCTGTTCAGGCATTTTTTAAGATTGTCGTCCCGCAGCTCAAACAGGTCATCGTGTTTACGAGTGTGACATCCACTATAGGCACATTGCAGTTATTTGATGAAATAACAACGTTGACAAAGGGCGGACCGGCGAACGGGACAATGACAGTGTCCTATTATATATTTAAGCAGTCTTTCGAATTGAATAACAATTATGGCTACTCAGCTGCAATGTCATGGGTAATAGTGTTGATAATTGCAATCCTTTCTATAATACAGCTGAGAATAACAAGGGAGGACTGATTTATGGCTAAGTTCAAGAAAAAGCTTTCTATGTTCGGAATATATCTTGTGCTTATTATTGCCTCTTTTATTGCAATTTTTCCGTGCTACTGGATGGTTGCAAGTGCCTTTAATTCAACAGAGGAAATTGCAGCCGGACGAATTTTACCAAGCACGCATCTGATAGAAAATCTGAAAAACCTTTTTGAAACATATCAAATTGCCCAGGGACTTTGGAATTCAACCAAAATCGCCGTAATTACGGTAGTAGCTTCGTTGCTGCTCACATCGCTGGCCGCTTACGGCTTTGAGAAGTTTAAAACAAAAATATCCGAAAAAGTATATAACGTAATTCTGATCGCGATGATGGTGCCGTTTACGGCGCTCGTTGTTCCGCTTTATAAAATTATGGCAAGCGTGGGGCTCTCAAACAGCGAATGGGCCGTGATTCTCCCGGCAGTAGGCTCAATATTTCTGCTGTTCTTCTTCCGCCAGAGCTTTAAGGCGATCCCTAATGAAATGCTGGAGGCGGCACGCATAGACGGCGCGAGCGAATTAAGAGTATTCTTACAGATAGTTCTGCCAAGCATGAAACCTACATATGCGGCGGCGGCAATCTATGCATTCATGAATTCATGGAATAATTACATGTGGCCGATGATCGTATTGAGCTCTCCGTCAAAAAAGACGATTATTTTGCAGGTTGCAAAAATCGTCACGTCAGGCTATTACCCGGATTACGGAGTCCAAATGGCAGGGCTCGTTATCGCTACGGCACCGATCGCACTTATATTTTTAATTCTTCAGCGCAGCTTTGTCGAAGGGCTTACCGGCTCGGTAAAGGGATAAAAATTATTTATAGGAGTTAGCAAAATGCGAGAAAAATTCAGCTTAAATCTCAACTGGTATTTTAAGCCGTCATGGGACGATAATAACAAGTCTGCGCCGCAGCTTGAAACATATGAAAAGATAAATATTCCGCACACGGTAAAAGAGTTGTCATACAACTGCTTCAGCCATGATGAGACGGCTCTTATCAGTACTTATGCAAGAAAGCTCAGCCTGCCCGAGACAGCAAAAGGTAAACGGGCAATTCTGGAGTTCATGGGCGTTATGGCGCGCTATGAGCTGTATGTGAACGGAAGCTATGTCGTCGAGCACCGCGGAGGATATTCCAGATCTCGCGTGGATATTACGAAATACCTGCATGATGGGGAAAATCTCATAGTTATGCTGGTTGACTCAACAGAAAATGAAGAAATTCCGCCCTTTGGCAAGACAATCGATTATATGTGCTTTGGCGGAATTTACAGAGACGTGAATTTGCTGATCACCGAAGAAGCATATGTTGAGGATGTACTGCTGCGTTATGATCTTACTGGTAGCAAAGCCGAAATCTGCCCTGAGATTCAGATGAACAATGCCGGTGAAAGCTTTGTTGGCACTGTAGACGTAGCAGTTAAGGATGCAGATAACAGAGTAGTTAAGAAATTCTCGACAGAAATAAAGTTTGAAAAAGGCTTTACCGCCAATACTCTTGCCGCTACTCCGATAGAGGACATCACCGTCTGGAATTTGGAGAACCCTTATCTCTATACTATCGATATGACGATTTCCTGCAACGGGGAAATTATAGACTCGGTTTCTTCAAAAACAGGGTTTCGCACAGTAAGTGCAAAACCGGACGGATTTTATCTTAACGATGAGAAGATTAAGCTCGTTGGACTTGATAGACACCAGTCTTATCCGTACGTCGGATACGCATTGCCGGAGCGCGCACAGGCAGCAGACGCAGATATATTAAAGAACTACCTGCATATAAATACAGTTCGCACATCGCATTATATGCAGTCAGAGGGATTCTTGAGCAGATGCGATGAGGTCGGCCTGCTGGTGTTCTCAGAGATACCCGGCTGGGGTTATATTGGAGGCGAAAAGTTCAAAGAGACATCGCATCAGGATGTGCATGATATGATCACCACCCAGTATAATCATCCGAGCATTTTTATCTGGTCTATTCGCATTAATGAGTCTGCCGATGATGATGAGTTCTACGCAAAGAGCAACGAGATCGCCCATAGCATAGACAAATCAAGACCGACAACAGGTGTACGATGCATCAAAAATAGTCATCTGCTGGAAGATGTCTACGGATTTAACGATTTTATTCATATGACCCATGAGGTTAAGCATTACAGAGAACTGGTTCTGCTCAACCAGCAGGCGGTCACAGGGCTTGATTATAAAGTCCCCTATATCGTTACGGAATACAGCGGACATGTTTACCCGGTCAAACCGTTTGACGGTGAGGAACGCCAGCTCCGCCAGGCGCAGATTCATGCACGCGTCCAAAATGCCAATATGGGACGAAACGACGCCATGGGTGCAATAGGTTGGTGCGCATTTGACTACCAGACGCACGGCGATTATGGCTCCGGTGATAAAATATGCTACCACGGCGTAATGGATATTTTCAGAATGCCGAAGTATGCAGCATATGTGTATCGTTCTCAGATTGACCCGGAAAAGGAAATTGTACTGGAGCCCTGCACGCTGCTAGCGCGCGGCGAAAATGATGATAACAAGCCTATTCCTTTCATGGTATGCACGAACTGCGATTATGTAGAAGTAGAGCTGTACGGCAAGAAGATAGGCAAGTTCTTCCCCAGCCTTGTTTACAGCAATCTGCCGCATCCGCCTATAATGGTAGACAATGATCCGGGCCACTGGGCAGATCTCTGGAAAGGCGGCGCGATTATTGCGTATTATAAGGGCCGGGAGGTCGCAAGAAAGACATATTCACGCGATGCACATCTGAATGATCTTATCGTAGATATAGATGATGAGCAGCTGAACAATACGATAGTAGACACAACGCGCATGACTGCACGATTTGTCGATCAGGAGGGAAATGCACTGCCGTATTACAACGGTGTGATTTCCATCGAAACAAGCGACAACATCGAGGTAGTAGGTCCTAATATAGTCGCAGTGGTAGCCGGTCGAATTGGCTGCTGGATAAAGACCAAGCCGGGTTGCGGTGACGGCATAGCTACGATTACGGTCAATGCGTTGAACACCAATATCCCTGCCAAGACCCTGCAGATCAAGCTTGCAGAAGACAAGGAAATTCGCTGCTTATAATCAACACCAAACAGTTTCCCCCCAAAAAACAACGCCGCATTATCGGAGCTTTTCCGATAATGCGGCGTTAAGCATTATTCTTGCCTGTCCTTATTTACTCCGCCAGCTCGGCTTCGAACACGGTGACGGCGGGGCCGGTCAGGTATATGTCGCGGATCCTGCCGTTCTCCTGCGTCAGGGAGACGGAGAGCGTGCCGCCGGGCATCTCTATGGTGAGAGGCTCGGTCCCGGATATAATCCCGCGAAGAGTGAGTGCGGTTGTTATCGCGCCGCAGCCGGTGCCGCAGGCGAGGGTGAAATCCTCGACTCCGCGCTCAAAGGTTACGGCCTTCACGCGGTTTTTATCTGCAATGCTGACAAAGCTGACGTTTGCCCCGCGCGGGAACTCCGGTGCGGAGCGAAGCGCTGCGCCGAGAGAAAAGAGCTTGTCCGTCGGAGGTGTTATCCCATCCTCTATCAGCAGCACGGCATGCGGAAGTCCGGGAACGCCGAGCTCGACATAGGCGCAGTCGTAAACCTGACCGCCGAGTGTGACGCTGCGGTGAGCTTCGGCCACGGACGGGTCGTTAAGGCGTATGCGATAGAGAGAATCGGTGATGCGCTGCCCGACTACCGTGCCGGAGATGGTCTCTATACGCTGCGTGTCGCCGGCAAGGCCCTTGTCGTGACCGTAGCGGGCGATGCAGCGTGCGCCGTTGCCGCACATTTCACCCTCACTGCCGTCGGAGTTGAAGAAAACCATGGTGTAGTCGCCGCCGTTCTTCGCTTCCTCTACTGCCATGAGTCCGTTAGCACCAACGGAGAGATGCGGAGTGCAGAGCTTTTCGGCAAGGGCTGAGAGCTCTTCACGGCTGAGCTTCTCGATAATATTATTTATGATAACGAAGTCGTTTCCGGCCCCGTGCATTTTAGTAATATGCATATATACGTCCTTTCTGTCGGGTATATCAGCCCCAGAGAGCTGTCAGCATGGGGATAACCTGCTTTTTGCGGCTCATTACGCCGGGGAGAAATACGCAGTTGTCATGCGGCGCAACGTTGAAAGCCTGCTGAATCTCATCGTCAGAGCCGACGTAGAGCAGATACGAGCCCTCAAGCAGAACATCGGTGATCATTAATATTACTATGTCGAAGCTCTGCGCCTTTTTCAGCTTGTTCATCATGGAGAGGAACTCATCCTTGCGGGAGAGCAGGTGGCTTGCGTCGACGCAGGTTATCTGGCTTACGCCGAGATCCTTGTCGGCAATATGAAATTGCTTGTAATCTGAGCCGAAGAGGGAGTCCACATCCTTGTCATCGGCACCGGAGACGGAGTAGAGCTCCTTGCCGAGGGCGTCAAGGTCTATCTTGGCCATTCTTGCGAGGCGCTCAGCCATGGCGATGTCGCGCTTGGTGCAGGTGGGGGACTTGAACATTACTGTGTCGGACAGTATTGCCGCCGCCATGAGTCCTGCCATGCGGGCCGAGGGAATGACACCCTGCTCCTGATACATCGCGGCGATGATGGTGCAGGTGCTGCCGACAGGCTCGTTTCGCACGGCGATGGGCTGACGGGTCTGTATGTCGGCGAGGCGGTGGTGGTCGATAATCTCGAGAATTTCAACCTGACTGAGCCCGACGACGGACTGCGCAGCCTCGTTGTGGTCGACAAGCACGACGCGCTTGCGCCTGGGCTTGAGCAAATGGAAACGGGAAAGCGTGCCGACAACGTGCTCGTTCTCGTCGAGAATCGGGTAGCAGCGATAGCGGCTCTTCAACAGGACCTCTTTGACGTCGTCGATGTAATCATTAAGATGGAAGCTGACAACGTTCTCGGTCGTCTTCAGGATGCGGTCTATCGGGATGGACTGGTAAATAAGGCGGGATACCTGGCGGGCATCGAGCGGGCTGGAGATGATGCAGGTAGTGCCTGCACTGCCAACGAGCTCCTTGCTGATGTCGGACTGGCAGATTATCAGGCAATTGACGCCGATTTCAAGCGCACGTGAGATAACCTCGGGTTGATTGCCGCAGACAAGTATCGTATCCGGATTTGAAAGCTCCGAGTCGTCGTAGGACTTGGGCAGGGCGATGACGACATCACCGGATACATCCTCCGGAGTGCTGCCGCACTCGTTGACAAGACTGCCCTCGATTACGCTGAGCAGATTAAAAACGGGGAGCGCGTCGATGCGGTTGCTGTAAATGGTCGCCATGTCGTAGCTGGCTATGTCGCCGGCGGAGAGCATACCGTAGAGCGTGCCGTCGTCGTTTACGATCGGCATGGTGGCGATTTCACCGTCACGCATGGTACGCCATGCGAGATCCATCGTGACGGAGCCGGTGAGCTCAGGCGGACGGTCAAAATCCAGGTCGCGCACCTGAGTGCGCATGTTGCTGACAAACGCGGGCGCTTCAAAGCCAAAGTGGTCAAGCATGTGCTTGGTCTCATCGTTGATCGCGCCTATGCGCACGGCCTTATACTCCCTGTCGCCGAGAGCGTTGCGCAGATTTGCATAAGCCATGGAGGCAACAATTGAGTCAGTGTCGGGATTGCGGTGTCCGGAGACATAGATTTCGTTCATCCTTTTACCTCGTAACATTTATATTTCTTTTGTGTATAATCCATAAAATGCGGAAGCGAACAGCCCCGCCTGCGCCTATTATATTGTAATCTTGTGACAATTTCAAGAAGAACAGTATTTTCTTTACGTGTTTATTATATTATGCTAAAATATGAGACGAAATACCGGACAAACTCGGCATAAAGAATAACCGAAACACATGACAATTAACGCTTGTATATATATTATTCGTACACAGAGAGGAATTAATCGGTATGAAAAATAATAAATTGCGCGCTATTCTCGCCATACTGCTGGTACTCGTGATGCTCAGCGGCTGCGGTGCGTCCGGAATATCGCAGGAAAGAGACGAGGAGAATTGCGTAAAATTCTCCGATATGGAGTATGCACGCCCGGATCCGTCGGTATTTGCCGGCGACGTGAACGAGCTTGAATCGTCGCTTGCGGACGGGGCAGAATTCAAGGAGATAACAGAACTGCTGGACACATGCTATGCCGATTATTATGACTTTTCCACGATGTATGCGCTTGCGCAGATCCATTATTTTTCGGACCTGAGCAATGAAGACTATCAGGAGGAGTACAGCTACTGCACACAGGCCAGCGCCGAGATACAGCAGACAGTCGAGCAGATGTATGTCGACTGCGCAAACTCCGATATTGCGCAAGAGCTCGAGGAGGAGTATTTCTGGGAAGGTTTTGCCGAGGAGTACGGTGAAGGCTACGAATCCTCTTACACTGACAGAGCCGTGGAGCTTATGCAGCAGGAGAGCGAGCTTTTGAGTGATTATTACGAGCTTCAATCCGAAATGCAGGATGCGCTCGAGGAGCCGAACGCGTATGCGCTGATAGTTTATGATGATTACAGCGTGCCGTTCACGGAAATATATATTTCTCTCGTAAAGGTTCGCCGCGCCATGGCGGAGGAAATGGGGTACGAGAGCTATGCCGAGATGTGCTATGAAAATTATGAGCGGGATTATACACCCGAGCAGGCGGAGCAGTATGCGCAGGACGTAAAAGAGTACATTGTGCCGCTCTGCAGTGAGGCAAATGAGGCGTGCATCCTGTGGTATTACGAAATGGACGAGGACAGACTCGTCAACGCACTCTCCGCCGTGACCAAGTCCATGGGCGGGGAGATAGACAAGGCCTTTGAATTCATGCAGCATTACGAACTCTATGACGTCGCAGTGAGTGACGATAAGGCGGAGCTGTCGTTCACGACGTATTTGGACAGCTACGATTCCCCGTACATCATGATCAACCCCTACGGCGATACCGATGATATTCTGACCTTTGCGCATGAGTTCGGCCATTTTACGGACGCCTATGTCAATTATAACAGCATAGAGTCGCTTGATCTGAGCGAGGTGTTTTCACAGTCAATGGAGTATCTGGCGATGGAGCGGTTCGATGGAGTGCTGTATGATGACGAGGCGGAAATGGTAAAAGCCATCAAGCTTCTCAGCACACTCGACACGTATCAGTATCAGGCCGCATATGCAGAGTTTGAAAGACGCGTGTATGAGCTCAGCGATGAAAATTTGCAAACGTGGAAAATCAGGAAAATTTTCAGTGATGTATCGCTTGAATACGACTGCTGTGACGAGGATAAGGCGAATTATTACGGAACACTGTGGTATCAGGTGACGCATTTCTTCGAGTCACCATTCTACGTGATATCTTATGCAGTCTCCGTCGATGCATCGCTGCAGATATATGCACTTGAAAAAGAAAACGCCGGAGCGGGGCTTGATATGTATAATAACCTCCTTGAAAACCGCGGCAGTGAGCTCATAGATTCCCTCGAATCCGTCGGCCTGCAAAGCCCGTTCGTGGAGGGAAGAGTACAGGCCGCAGCCGAGCTTTTAAGCGCAGAGCTGGACGAAATCACGGCGACGGGCATCGCAGCATGATTCAGGGGCTTGAACCGAGCCTGAAAGCATGATATATTAATCAGGCGATTTCGCGGCGCTGCCGCAAATGTGGGAGAAATATATGAAGAAAAGA
>CAVAPH010000080.1:0-10371 GCA_963590455.1 bacterium
ACGACGGCTCAAAATGGCATGTTGTTCATGATAAGCAGGATGCAGTTTCACTCATCATATACACGCTCCCGTCCGGCTGTACGGATGAACTCAGCTTCAATGTCGCTGCTCACTACGACAAGCTCACCGAAGGACGCTATCGCGTAGTAGTCCCCCTGGTAGCCGAAGACGGCACCCAAACCATAGCCTCCGCCGAATTCGGCATAGGAAGGGCAGAGACGTAAGATAGTTAAGAAGTTATAGATACATAAATAGAAAAAGCCTTGGCAATGTAGTAAAAAACTGCTGAAAAGTTGCCAAGGCTTATATTTTATTATATCACCTAGGAAATATGAATAAATCAAACCATAATAGAACAGACAAAGCTGCAGACATCTATGGTAAAACATTGTCAAATAGGGCTTTCGAGGGAAAATTATTCTTTGCTGAGGAGAAATTGCTCAACCGAGTTCCATATCGGTATAGACTGTGCTGCACCGTCAGAAGACACGGACAGGGCGGCTGCTGCACTTGCATATTTCAAGGCATCTTCCAAAGAAAGTCCTTTGGCTAATGAGGCAACAAAATACCCTGTAAATGTGTCTCCAGCACCTGTGGTGTCTTTAACAGGAACGCGGAATATTCCGTGAGAAAGATGTTTTCCAGCGCATGCACATATGCATCCGCGACTGCCTAAAGTCAGCACAATGCCTAAATTGGCGTATTGTGCCTGAAGCGACGAAATAATGTCTTCAGAATCGCTTTTACCTGTTATCTCGGCACCCTCTATTTCGTTTATGAGCAGCCATGAGAGCTTTTCAAAATTGACTTTTTCTATACCATCATTGTATGGAGAGGCATTTAAAACTACTTTGAAGCCTGAATCGGCAAACTTATCAACGATGTAGGGAAGCTCTGATATCTCATTTTGTAAAAGAAGATATCCCGGAGCTGAGCATTTTGAGAGAACAAAATCAACATAATCGCGACTAACGGCGAAATTTGATCCAGGGAAGAGCATAATGCAGTTTTCACCGGAGCTGGACACTTGTATAATAGCATGACCTTGAGGCAAGTCAACTTCTTGCAGAACAGAAGTGTCGACGTTATTCTGATGAAGATAATTTAAAAGGCAGTCGCCGCCTGAACCGTATGTGCCTGCATGAGTCACTTTAACTCCAGCTCTAGCAGCAGCGATAGACTGGTTGAGACCTTTTCCGCCGTAACAAATTTTATAGTCAGCGGTCATAAGGGTTTCACCTGGGGTAACGAAATGTGGCACAGAATAAACATGGTCAAGATTCAGTGAGCCAAAACTTAGAACATCCATAATTTCCTCCTAATATATTGATTTGCGTTACACTGAGCTGGCTTGTGTAGGTTTTGTACTATAATCATAACATAGCTATCCATGGCTTTCAATCTGGTAATTTTAAATAAAAAATTTTTTATTTTCTATATAAAAAATCAATGGAAATCTATTCTTAGCCAATGTATAATAAAGCCATAGAAAGTACAGAGGAAATGGACTGTTCAGAATGTCACTGAAAAAGAATTTGGATATTATCATATATGAAAAGCTTTGCGATGAGATTCTTAGAGGTGAATGGGTTCAGGGGCAGGCGATTAATCCAGATGACTTTGCAAAGTCATTCGGCGTGAGTCGGACGCCTGTGCTGCAAGCACTCAAACGAATGAATGCAAATAATATGATCGATGTAACTAGGACGGGGCATTTCTTTGTACCTACGTTTACAGAAAAGCAGGTTTGCGATATTCTTGAAATGCGTGCACTCTTGGAACGTGAAGCAGTCACAGAAATTGAGAATAATGGCATTGCTCTGGACTATGAGTCGATGCAGCTTTTGGCAGAGAAATGTTTGTCATATAATGAGAGTGGCGAAATAGTAAAGGCCCGCCAGTTTGATTTGAATTTTCATGAGTTTTTAGTGAATCAAACAACAAATCAGTGCCTTTGCGATATTTTCCTCAAAGTACAGGGGCAATTTACTGTAGCAAATTTTTTGCTTGCTACACATACGAATGAGCAACAAAAAATAGCAGCTGAGGACCACTTGAAACTACTGGCTGCTCTTGAAGCGAGAAAATACAACGAGGCTCGCCAAATTAATGACGAACATATTTTTGGAGCAAGAGATAAGATCATACGGAAAATGCGCTACAGTGTGCGTTGAGAAATGGTAACAAGCAAAACCGGCAAAACAGGGAGAGGCGCCTCTCCCTTTATGCGAAGAATAAAATAAATTTAAAATTTATTTTTGGCCAGAATAAAATTTAAAATTTATTTTATGAGCATTATACGCAATATTAAGAAAGTGAATTTATATCAAGAAAGGATCAATTAAAATGGAAGTCAAAAGCACTGCGAAAAAACCCTACGGTATTTGCCCGGCATCTATGACCATATGGAATGCTGACCAGACCTACAACAAGAAAGGCATGGAAAAGTACCTTACATGGATGCTCGACAACGGCGCACAGTCAATCTCTATCTGCGGCAGCACCGGCGAAAATGTTGCAATGAATATGGAAGAGCAGAGAGAAATCATTGCCCATGTCGGCAGCTTCCTCAATGGTCAGGTTCCTCTGATCGCTGGCACCGGTCGTTATGATACGCTCAACACAATTAAGATGAGCCAGTGGGCTGCAGAGCATGGCGCTGACGGCGTAATGATTATTCTGCCTTACTACCTCAATCCTCACAAGAAGGCTGTTATGCAGCACTTTAGAGACATTCGTGCTGCCATCGATATCCGTATGATGATTTACAACAATCCTTGGTTTGCAGGTTATGAGATGACTGTTCCTGAAATCATTGAGCTTGTTGAGGACGGAACCATTCAGGACATTAAGGCAGCTCATGGTGATCCCGATCGTGTCCACAAGCTTAAGTTCTACCTCGGCGATAAGCTGAATGTTTTCTATGGTCATGATTACTGTGCTGCAGAGGCACTTCTGATGGGTGCTGACGGTTGGCTTTCTGGTTACCCCGCAATTCTTCCCAAGCAGTGCCGTGCCATTTATGATGCTGCAAAGTCCGGAGATGTTCAGGCTACCATCAAGGCTCAGCAGAATATTCAGCCCTACATTGATTACTTCTTCAACGACAAAGTCAACGGTGTTCCTCACTGGCAGGAGATTTGCAAGTATACCCTTCAGGCTCAGGGCCTTGACGTTGGTCTGCCTCGCAAGCCGCTGGGAGAGCTGGATGATGCCAACAAGAAGAAGATTGAGAAGCTCCTTGCTGATATGGACTAAAGGCTGAATCAGCTGATAGTTATCAGACGTGTTTCTTAGACATACTATTTAATTAAATAAGGAGTTGTAATATGAAAAAAGCGCTCGCTATCATATTGAGTTTGTGCATGATAATTGCGCTCTGCGCATGTGGAAGCACACAAAGCACATCTGAAACAACTGCAGCGACGGAAGCTGCAACTACTGAAACTGAAGTAGCAGAAGAAAGTGCAACCGCTGAAGGTGTTGACATTTCCGACGCATCTGTGACAATCATCTGCCCCTACGGCGCAGGCGGTGGCACGGATCTTGCTATGCGTATACTTGGTCAGGCAGCTGAGACTGTTCTTGGTGGTACTTATACCGTTGAAAACCATACAGGCGGTTCTGGCACTACGGGTTTGTACGATGCACTTACTTATGATCACAATGGATACACACTTGCTACGGCATCTGTTGACCTTATTACACTGTCCTTGCTGGGTATTGCAGATGACTTGACGCTTGATACCTTCACCCCCATCTGCATAATTAACGGTGAGCCTGCTGGTATTATTGTCCCCGCAGATTCTCAGTTTGAAACGATGGATGATTTCGTTCAGTATGCCATAGATAACCCCGGTGTTCTGAAATTGGCTAATGCTGGCGCAGGCAACATTTGGCATCTTGCTGCTATCGGCATCGAACTTAAAACCGGTGCTTCCTTTAACCATATTCCTTATAGTGATGGTACTTCTGCTTCTCTGCCTGCGGTCCTTTCCGGAGACGTTGATGCGGTCATCTGCTCTCCTGCAGAGGCAGCTTCCTACATTGAAGCTGGCCAGCTGAAGGTCCTTGCTGTTGCCAACACTGAGCGCTTGGAAGCTTATCCCGATGTCCCGACATTCAGAGAGTGCGGTATTGATCTTGACATTGTTGCTCTTCGCGGACTTTGCGTTCCTTCTGATGCACCTGCAGATGTCATTGCGGCAATGCAGAACGGATTTGAGGAAGTTATTAACAGCGACACATGTAAAGAGCTTGTTGAGCAGGCAAATATGACCTATATGCCCCTTAATGCTGCTGAGAGTATAGAACTTCTTAACAGTATGCAGGTAAACTATGAGGCCATTATCTCTGCATATCTTGCAAGTGCCTCCTGATAGTATTATTTTGTGATTGGGTCGCGCGCCTGTAAGGAGCGCGACCCATTTTAGAAAGGAGACGCTCTATTGAAATTAAAGTACCTCAACATAATTTTTGCAATATTATTGATAGTTGTTTCTTGTGTGTTCTTTTTTTATGCGGATACTTTTAGAATTCTACCCGGGCAGACGGACATAGGGCCAAAAGCATTTCCTAAATCCGTCTGTGTCTGCCTGATTGTTATGGGTATTTTACTTATCATATCTGAAATAAGGAAAAATGACGACAAGGTAATAGAACTGTTTAATTGGAAATTCTTTGCTGGATTAGCAACAGCCATTTTGTATGTTGTTTTCTTTAAGTCTGCAGGTTTTGTTGTTTGTTCTATAGTAGCAATATTTATTATGGAGCTTCTGCTGCTTAATGAACCGTTTAAAAAAGCATGGCCTCTAATGACTACAATTGCAGTCGTCATGCCCGTCGCTATTCAGCTTATTTTCGGCAGCTTCTTAAATGTTCCGCTCCCTACAGGGATTCTTTCAATTGTTTTTTAAGGAAGTGGGAAGTACGTGTTTTTTCAATCATTACTAAATATTCTTCATCCAAGCACATTGCTTGTCATGATGGCAGGTAGCATTGGAGGTATAATTATCGGTGCTATGCCAGGACTAACGTCGGTTATGGGTGTGACATTACTTTTGCCATTCACATACGGAATGGACGCTTCAACTGGTATTGCAATGTTGCTGAGTATCTCTTTCGGGGCCATTTATGGTGGATCTATTACCGCAATTTTGATTGCAACACCAGGCACGCCGGCTTCAGCGGCTACGATGATAGAGGGTACGAAATTTACTGCTCGTGGTGAAGGCGGACGCGCTTTGGGCATTTCTACCACATCTTCATGGGCAGGTGGCACTATCAGCGCTATTGTACTAATTCTACTTGCACCGCAGCTGGCCAAACTTGCACTTAAGTTTGGTGCACCAGAGTACTGTACTCTTTGCTTTTTCGGCTTATCTATTATTGCAAGTATTTCCGGAAAAAGTTTGCTTAAAGGCTTGATCGCCGGATTTGTCGGCTTGCTTATCTCCACCATAGGAATTGACCCTATGACTGGTTTTTCAAGATATGCCTTTGGAAACATTAACTTGTACAGCGGACTACAAACCGTCCCTCTGATGATTGGTTTGTTCGCCGTTGCACAGTTGTTTGTTAACCTCAAAGATGGTGTAAAACAGAATGTCGTTACACAAAAGGTAAATCGAGTTATTCCAACATGGGCTGACTTGAAAAAGTCTCTTCCGGTTTCTATCCGCAGTGGTTTTATAGGCACATTTATAGGCATTATTCCTGCGGCAGGCGCTGATATTGCAGCTTTTGTTTCCTACGATGTTGCAAAAAAGTTAACTAAGCATCCTGAAAAATTCGGCACTGGCTGCATAGAAGGCTTGGCGGCTCCGGAGGCAGGAAATAACGGTGATACCAGTGGCGCACTTGTTCCGATGCTAACTCTCGGTGTACCGGGGGATGCGACTGCAGCAGTGCTTATTGGTGCACTTACACTGCACGGCTTACAGCCGGGACCGTTACTCTTTACAGAGAACGCTGCAATCGTCAATGATATTTATGCAGCAGCGCTGATAGCGAATTTCCTCTTCTTGATTTTTGGCTTGCTGCTCGCAAAAGTTTTCATCAAAGTAATTCAGATTAAGCCATATATACTTACGCCGATTATTTTTGCGTTGTGCGTTATTGGTTCCTTTGCTCTGCGTAACAATATGTTTGACGTGATTGCTATGATGGTCATTGCCGTGATCGGATATTTCTTTATTTATCTTGATATTCCCATTGCACCGATTGTACTGGCGTTAATACTTGGACCGATGTTTGAGAGTAATATGCGTCGTTCTCTGTTGCTCTCGGAGGGTAGCTTTAGTATTTTCTTCACCCGCCCAATTGCTTTGTTCTTTATTATTCTTGCAGTCGTTTCTCTCCTCTGGCCGTTTTTGAGAAAGAAAATCGAGAAAAGCAGCGGAGCTAAAGTGGAATAAGCCTTAGTAAATTACTTCAATACACTAAAAACTAAAGATGCACCCCAGACGCGTTCTACTGCTGAACAAACGCTGGGGTGCATTATTTTGTATGGAGCGTTTTAATGCGTGTATTTACCCTTGGATATATTCCTTTACCGTATTATAGAAGAAGTCGAAAATTTCGCACATCGCACTTTTTGCAGTTTCAACATCCTGCGCGATAATTGCATCGGTAAGACGTTTATGATGGGCATAGGCCTTTTTGCAGTTCTCAGCTTTTTGCTCAGCGGGTATCTTCGATGCACTGACCTCAAGATACAGGTTTATTACACTCCGCAGTACCACGTTGTTGACAGTTTGAGCAAGTGAGTTATGTGTAGCTGCAGACAAAATAGCGTGGAACTCAAGATCAATAGCGTTGACCTCGTCATAATTTCCTAAAGCCAGCCTGTATCTTTCTATATTATCTTTCAGCTTTTCAATATCTTCATCAGTGCGATACTTCGCAGCGAGCTCAGCACATCCCATATCGCTGATTGCCCTGTAATCAACAAGCTCACGGAAGGAAATTACACCGATGTCCACAAGCTTCTGCAGCGGTGCTTCCACGGAGTCGATAGTGATACCCTGTATGATTGAGCCTCCGTTGCTCCCAACTTCTATCTTTATCAGGCCATCTTGTTGAAGCATACGAAGTGCTTCGCGAATAACAGGACGGCTTCTTTTAAAAATATCAACTAATACACGTTCCGCCGGTAGTCTGTCACCTGGTTTGAGCTCTCCGGATTTTATTTTGTTATATATTTGCTCGTAAACAACCTCTGAAGCACATTTGGTTTCGGCAGCCGAGAAGAGGGAAGAAGTATCAACAGATGACATTCGATTAGCTCCCTTACTGTAAAAATATATATCTAAATTAAATCAACGTTACGTAAATTGGTATTACCATTATACGACTTTGACAAAACAAAAGCAAGTATTAGTTCTGTTATCAGAAGTCAAAATATTAACAACTTTGTTGTGCAAGATGTGCAAAAATCGCGATTAATTTTAGGATAATAAAAGACTTGAAAAAACGAAATGGTATGATATTATAATAATACAAATGGTTTGACCATTAAAATGTAAACAGTGAGGGAATAAAAATGTTTCTGAGTGACATTTCTTTTGAAGGCAAAACCGGTATTATTACCGGCGGAACAAAAGGCATTGGCCTTGCAACAGCAAAGCAGTTTGCACAAATGGGCGGCAAAGCAATTGTTATAGGACGTGGCGAACAAAGCGGTCTGGACGCCGTTGCGGAAATAGGTAACGGAGCTGTTTTCTACTCAATGGATCTGAGCAACAGCAACAATGTTGCCGGCAACTTTGAGAAGATTATTAAAGATCAAGGCAAAATTGATGTTTTGATTAACAATGCGGGCATTGTCAATACAGACGATTTTGACAAGCTTGAAAAAGCTGACTGGGATAAAGTAATCGACGTGGATCTCACGGCTGTTTTCCTCTCTTGCCAGACTGTGTTCCGGCACATGGCAGAAAACGGCGGTGGCAGAATAGTCAATGTAGCGTCGATTGCCGGTAAGGTCGGCGGTGGCTATTTGGGCACGGCAGCTTATGCTTCCGCAAAGGCAGCAGTTATATCCCTTACAAAAGCAGTGGCAAAAGCCGGATGTGCAAAAAATATTTATTGCAACAGCCTTTGCCCCGCGTATACGAAAACGCCTCTTGTAGAAAAGAGACTTGTGGGCGAAAAGCTCGACAAGATTCTTGCTGCAATGCCTCTGCACCGTGGTGCAGATCCTATGGAGGTTGCCAGCGCAATACTGTTCCTTGCGTCAGATGCAGCCAGCTTTATTCAGGGCGAAAACCTGAACTGTGACGGCGGTCTGCTGATGGATGGCTGATAAGTGCCGGGTAATTAAATAACACAGCCGGAATTTCAAAAGACAAACCGGTGTAGGTAAACTTGATATGTACCCACACCGGTTCCTGATTATCTAATGCCAAAGCTATACACCATTTACTGCTGTGTCACGACGAAAACTGATTAACAATTATTTCACAAAATACATGTTAGTTTTTTGTTTAACATAACGGTTTTAAAACACGATTAGATAAAAAATGACGATATTTTTGTGCATAGTGCTATAAAAACTACAAATTTTTTTGGTACATCGGCGGGCTTGAAATTTGAGATCGTTATGATATTATAAATATGCAATTGGTAAGGCCATCTGACCAGTTAGATATGACAGATCTGATTCTTGGGGGAAGAGTGTTGCGCTGTGATATATTTCAAGCGTAATTTCTGATATGATTCAGGCCTTTGTCGGACTCAACAGGCAGACGAACCGGAGGTAACATTCGGCGAGCTTGGAAGCGCTAAAGCGAGCCGGATTTGTTAACTTTGATAGCGTCAGGACTTCTCCATGTTCTCACCGGAAGACTGGATAAGAGTCTTGGATACATAGTTGATGTGCAATGAGCGAGTAGGAATTGCTGAGTCTTCTATGATCAAAGATAGCATTGTGTTGACATGCGGTTGATAAGCTCTTATTAAAAAAACTTGTAAATCAAATGGTATGAAGTCTGGAGGAAATTATAATGGCAAAAAGAAGGGGAGTCCCCATTGTTGATTTTATGCACAAGATTCCCGGCGGTATGATGCTGGTGCCTCTGCTTGTCGGTTGTGCTGTGAATAGCATTTTCCCTGATTTTCTGAAAATTGGTGGTGCAACCACCGGCGTTCTTACAAGCAGCTCTGCATTTCTTGGTGCGTTCTTTATTTGTGTTGGTGCAAACCTCACGGTTAGCGGCGCTCCGAAGGCGCTTAAAGTCGGCGCTGTAGTTACGTTCACAAAGCTGTTAGCAAGTATAGCAATAGGCCTTCTGGTAAATAAGTTCTGCAACAATAGCCTATTGGGTCTGTCGGCGCTGGCAATAATTGCTGGTATGTCCAACTCTAACGGCGGTATGTACACCATCCTGACCAGAGAGTACGGTGACGAAGCAGACGCAGGCTCCATTGCAATCGTTTCACTTAATGATGGCCCGTTCTTCACGATGATTGCTCTCGGTACTGCAGGTATGGCAAATATCCCGCTTCAGTCATTTGCTGCTGCAATCATTCCTCTGATTATTGGTATGATTCTCGGCAACCTTGACCCGAAGATGAAGAAGCTGCTCAATGAGGCAGAGCCGATAGTTCTCGTTTTCCTCGCATTCGCAATCGGCTCCAGCATGAAGTTCTCTCAGATCATCGAAGGCGGTCTGAGCGGTGTCCTTCTTGGCCTGATTACTCTCGTAATCGGCGGTGTGCTCACTGTCTTCTTTGATCGTATTACCGGAGGCACCGGTATCGCTGGTGCAGCAATTTCCACGGTTGCGGGCAACGCTGTTGCAACTCCGCTTGCTATAGCAGAGGCTGACCCCTCCATACTCGCTGATGCTCAGCTTGCAACTCCTCAGATAGCAGCAGCTATGATAGTGACTGCAATTCTCTGCCCGTTCTTTACTTCCTATGTCAATAAGCACTTTAGAAGAAAAGACGATCCCCCGAAGGCAGAAGAAGTCCCCGAAATCGATGTTACTTTGGCACCTGAAGCTTAATTCAATTAATCTGTGAAATTAAAACTCTCTCTATGAGAAGCGCCCAAACTGCTTCAAAGACATAGAGAGAGTTTCTATTTATTTTCTTATCCCGTCAAATTTTCTGTTGCGTTTTCCTTGATTTCGTGTATACACCTATGAGTCAGCAATTGATGCAAATTTATATAAAGCATCACACAGAAAATCATAGAAGAGGAGAATAAATCATGAAGAAAGCAAAGAAAAGCATAGCCCTGTTGTTAGCCGTAGTAATGATGCTTGCTCTAACCGCATGCGGCAGTACAAGCGAGTTGGCTTCAGTTAAAAGCACAGTATCTGTCGGCGACATAATCGAATTTGGCGCATATGAACAAGATAACGA
>CAVAPH010000081.1:0-10368 GCA_963590455.1 bacterium
GCTTATGTAGTTTGCGAGCCCGACTGTGAGCGTTTTCATCGATTCTTTATTTGTAAGTACGCTTGATAGCAGGAATTCGTTCCATGACATGATAAATGCCATTATTCCGGTACTCAGCACACCTGAAACACAAAGAGGAAAGTCAATTTTAGTGAAAACCTGCCATTCGTTTGCTCCGTCCATAAGTGCCGCTTCATCTATTGCACGCGGCAGCTTTTTAAAGAACGAAACCATCAGCCACACGGAGAACGGCAGCGTCACAGTGAGATGACCGATGATGACGCCCAAATGGCTGCCTGAAAAGCCAAGTGTATTCATGATGCGATACAGTGGCAGCATTAGCATGATTGGTGGTATGCAGTACGCCGCAAGCACACTTACAAGGATAACCTTGCGTCCGGTAAACTTAAAACGTGTGAGGCTATATGCTGTGAGCGTACCGATAACCATATCAATAATCATAACGATAGTAGCAATATACAAGCTGTTGAGAAAATAGTGGATAACATTTTCATTTTGGAATGCTTGTATATACCACTCAAGCGACCAATTTTCCGGGAAAATTTTTGGGGGAATTGTGAACAACTCAACTCCTGGTTTGAATGAGCTCAGTGCCATCCAAGCCAGCGGGAATCCTACTATTACAACCAGAAATATAACGAGAACAGTAACTACAATACCTGTGACAAGTTTTGTTTTCTTTACGCTTCTGTACATTTCATCACCTATTCCTTTCTCAGTCCTCAAGCACGCCGGACTTGAAAACATAGAATATGATGCACACAAACATCAGCACACCCAACACCATTGAAATTGATGCTGCATAGCCTACCTGATATGATCCGAATGATGCCTGATAGATTAAAATCGGCAAATGGGTTGTTGAACCGGCAGGTCCTCCGCCTGTAACCATATAAATAAGATCATAGTAGGTTGCCGTCCAAATCGTTCTCAGAACAACGAGGATGATTGTGGTGTTTTTCAACTGTGGGAGTGTGATGCGGGTAAATATCTGTAAACGATTCGCTCCATCGACCATTGCAGCTTCGTACATCTGCCTATCGATACTCTTGAGTGCTGCCCAGTATATTAGCATCGGGAACGGGTAAGAACGCCATATGTTAAGAATAACGACCACCCACATTGCCGGCCCCTGCATTGCCAGCAGAGACTGACGCTGTTCAAGAAGCCCCGCCTGCTGAAGCCAATAGCTCACAATGCCATAGTCGCTATTCATTATCCACTTTGCCACAAGAGCAAGTGTAACGGCAGGAACGACATATGGGATAAGTAAGAAACTTCTCAGAGCAGTTGAACCCTTCATAGGGCGTGAAATCAAAAGCGCGATGCCGAGTCCAAGCACAATCTGTCCAAGCACTGACCAAAATGTCCAAACACAGGTATTCCAAAAATACTTTTTGAAAAGCTTGTTGCTGAACATACGTATGTAATTGTCCAGCCCAACAAAGCTGCTCCCCTTCTTGATAAGTGATGTGTCCGTAAAACTCAGCCAAACGTTGTACACAACCGGGTACAATACAAACATCAGGAGAAAGATGACTGCGGGAATGGCAAACGCAAAGCCAATCAGTCTGTGTCTCTTCTCATAGCTTTCGAACAATCTCCGTTTCGTTACGGCATTTGCACTGCCCATCTTGTCTCTCTCCTTCTAAATATTGATTTTTCGGCTTTTTTGAAGCATATCGCCCGCCATGCGGCGGGCGATACCGCTCACTACCTACAACCACACATATGCACAGTTGGAGGTAACTTTTATATCACATAGTTGCCGCAAATGCTGAGAGGTCATCATTGATGAGCTCATAAGCTTCTTCGGAGGTATA
This sequence comes from bacterium, assembly GCA_963590455.1. GTDB lineage: Bacteria > Bacillota > Clostridia > Oscillospirales > Oscillospiraceae > Limivicinus. The sequence continues at coordinate 1,845 of CAVAPH010000081.1, forward strand.
TGTACCACTGCATGCACCCTGCAGTGCTTCACCGAAGATGGTAGTGGACTCGATATAAGCGGACATTGCGCTCAGACCGTGCTCCATGCCGTACCAGTACCAGGTGCTGTTCTCAAACTGATCGAAAATGTAATCAACCTCAGTCTGGAAAGCTGCCACCTTATCACTGGATTTGTACAGTTCAAATGCAGGTTTGTAGGACGGGAAAGCGAACATTGGACGGCTGAGAGCACGTTCTGCGGCACGCTCAGGAGTGTAGAGCGCAGTAAGGAAATCGCTGACGAGCGCATTTCGTGTTGCATCATCCTGCTTGCTTGCGACAAAGCAATAGCCCGAGCCAAAAGAGGCGACCTTGTTGCCATCAACACCCGGAAAATCAAAGCATCCGAGCTTGTCGACCATATCGGGGTTGTTGCCCTGCGCGTTACCGATGACGGCGCCCATGTCAAGTGTCATAGCCACTGTACCTGTGACAGCGAGAGCATTGCGATAATCACCCCAAGACCACGTAAGTGCACCTGCAGGAGATGCCGTCTTGTAGAGATCAACGAGGTAGTCAATAACCTCGATGGCTTTATCTTTTTCCTTGTCAAAGCAGTATTCGCCAGTTTCAGGATCCATAAAGAACACGCCTGCTGAGCACATCATTTCGTAAAGAGTTTGTGCAGCAACCTGTACACCATCAAGAGGAACAGCAAAGCCGGAGCACTCGGTAGTGTTCAGTGTGGCAGCAACAGTCTTGAACTCATCCCAAGTGGTGGGAATCTCAAGACCGTTCTGCTCAAAGAGATCCTTGCGATACCACACTGATGTGTGCATTGCCCAGTCTGGTAATCCGTAAACATTACCGTCATCGCCTGTAAGGACAGTCAGATAAGCATCGGAAAAGTCACTGCGGCCGATGCCATCGATAATGTCGTCAAGCGGCATAATGCTGTCAGCAGCATAGAGATATGCTGTACCGCCAAAGTTGGTGTGCATTATGTCTGGGACGTCGCCGGAGGATGCCGCCGTGGCAAGCTTTTCATACATTTCGTTGAAGGCAACCTTTTCTACGGTCACTTCCACGCCCATCTCATCTGCAAGTTCTGTGAACTGCTTGTTCAAGACTTCATACTGTGCGTCGGCAGTAAGGTTCGTCCAAATAACAAGCTTTTCGCCGGTGTAATCGATCTCGTCAGGAGTAGTACTTTCCGACGCAGATTCAGCTGTGGAGGATGCTTCCTCTGTGGACGTTGATGCCGAAGTGGATCCACACGCCGCCAGAGAGAACACAGTGAGGATTGCAAGCAATAGTGCTAAGATTCTCTTTGCATTCATTGGTTTTTTCCTTTCTTTTTGTTCGGACATTGCTATCCGTTTTATTTTTCTCGGGACTTGGGATACTCCCTTACCCGTGAAATACAAATTTAGAGGATACCACCCTGTTCAACAAGTTTTGCCTGAAGTGCTTTGATATCAACCTCGCGTGCAGTCACTCCTTCTTTAATGGCAAGTGCAGCGCCTGTACCAACGGCTTCACCCATGACCATGCACTGCGGCATGCAACGGATGCAGTTAGCTACCTCAATCTCATAAGACGCGCAGCGCCCCGCAACGAGGAGATTTTCTTTGCCTTTAACAACCATGCAACTGTACGGAATTGTCATAGAAGTGCCTGGCTCAAGATCGTAAACAACCATAGTCTCGCCCTCAGGCGTGTGGAATCCGGCGGGCATTGCTCCACGCCCGATACTGTCTGAGAAATCTTTCGCATCAAGGAAGTCCTGGAATTTGACCTCATAATCGCATATCACTCGGCGGCTCTCACGGATACCAAGCATCGAAGCAATAGCTGTCAGATATGAGTTTTCAAACCCAGGTATGTATTTTTTCATAGCCCAAGCCACATCGTACAAACATTTCTGAGAGAAATTCTCTTGTTCCGTTCTCGTTTCAAGTCCAATTGTGCTGTTTGCCTCAAGGGCACCAGAACAGTTAATTGTAATCTCGCCAGGATTGGGAGTAGATGTAAATATGCCTAACCAGTGGCGCAGATACTCCTTATCTGCGGGCAGTTCAACATTTTTCAGTTCGTCTTTCAGCCCGAAATGCATCACACCCGGGAAGCTGGTAAAATCGTGCCATGCAGGAGGCATCATAGTGTCTTCAACAGGCGGATTTTCTTCATAATATTTCACAACGCGGTCCATGTCTATGCCCGCCATCTTACCGATGAGTGTCATAGGCTGTATGTCCTTGTCGTCGCGTATCTCATACGTAGCGCCTGCCTTGGCGCACACAGCAGCATCACCTGTGCAGTCAATAACTATTTTTCCATGCACTTCCACGATCTGCATTTCAGACACGACAACAAGCCCTGTCACTGTGTCGCCGTCTTGCAGAACATCGATGATCTGGGTGTTGAGCCATGTGGTGAGATTCGGCTCTTTTGCCGCCAAATCATCTAACACAACCTTTGCGACCTCGGTATCATAGAGATAGCAAACGTCCTTCTCAGGATCTTTGTCGACAATCGCGCCCATATCCTTAAGAATGTTTCTGAGATCCCAGGTCATTCCGCCGACGCAACGCTTAAGTTTATCGCTAAAGCCTACCCATGCGCCCTGCATGCCTGAGGTAAATTGCCCGCCGAGGCAACGATTTTTTTCAACTATAAGTGTCTTCGCTCCGTTTTTCGCCGCAGCAAGACCAGCAATACAACCGGCAGTACCTCCGCCAGCAACTATTACGTCAAATTCTCTTTCTTTCATTGTAATCCCTCCTCAGCCGCTTTCCTTTCCACGCTGCTCCGGACACTTGGACCGGAGCAGTGCGGAAAAAGGATATGTGAAAAAGACTCTATTCTCAGTTTTTATACCTTACGCGAGGTAGCCAAAATGCTTGAGCACATTCTTGAGGCGGATGAGATCCTCCTCGGGCAGTTCAGAAATGACAGGCTTACGGCAGTAACCGGCATCGACTCCACGCAGCTTGAGGCCTTCCTTGATGATCTGCAGCCACAGCACATCGCCGTTGGAATCAGCTTCAGTGAACAGAGGAAGATACGGCCATACAAGTTCTTCCTGAGCCTTCATAGCCTCAGCAGTCTTCTTTTCCTGAGCAAGGTGGTATACGGTGGAATTCTCTTTCGGGAAGAGGTTGCCAGTGCCGACAACCCAGCCGTCGGACCAGCACGACATTGTCTCAACTGCGCATACATCGTATCCGTAGAAGATATTGAAATTTTCGTCGGTCAGGCGACGCAGATTCTGCTGTCTGAACACATCCGCCTGACGTTCCTTAATTGCGTCTATGCAACCCTCGTTATAGAGCTTTGCTATAAAACGATCGTCAAGAAGCACGGTGGAGTAATACGGATTATGATACATCATGACCGGGATGTTAATAGAGTTGTGGATGGTCTTGTAGTGATCATAAAGTTCCTGCTTGTTCGGTCCCATATACCACGGTGTAACTGCCATAATGCCATCTGCGCCGTCTGATTCCGCTGCCTGAGACATCTCAACTACGTCTTTCGTGCGGTATGCACCGGTGGAAGCGACAACCTTTATGCCGTTGGCATGGCCTGCTTCTATATATGCTTTGTTGACGGCAATCTGTTCATCCTTCTCAAGCGCTATCATCTCTCCGGTAGATCCAGACGGGATGATACCCGTTACGCCATTCTCTGCTAAGAACTTCGTCACTTCTTTAATTGCGCTGAAATTAATGCTTTCATCTTTATTGAACGGGGTAATTACGGGAATATAAATGCCTTCTAATCTCTGCCTTGCCATAATCAAGAACTCCTTAATAATTCATTTTTCGGAATAACCATTCCGAAAATTATACTACTCCGTTTTTCTGTATTCGTCAATGACTATTTGTACAACGAGGCAACTTTTGTATGAGTAAACAGATGTTCCATTTCTTTTTTGTGCATTTTTACTGTTTTACTCTTCTCTCAGCGTTTTATTTTCTGCCATTCTGTTGACAAAGTCACTCATCAGGCGTAGTATTAGAACAATTATATATGAACTTTTAGGGAGTTGAGATGATGGAGACTGATAAAAAGCAAAAGGTCGAAACCATAAAAATGTTGGAAAATGCAATGGGTGTACTTGACCTGTTGCGTACTGTTAAGACTCCCATGGGGGCAAATGCCATTGCAAAACAATGCACGCTAAATCCGTCTACGGCCTTTCGGATTCTTAAGACACTTGAAAAGACCGGCTGGGTCTACCAGATGGATGACGACCGCTATATTCCCGGCCAAAAGCTAAGCTTTGTAACTGAGCGCAACAACTTCTATCTTGCTCTTAGCGATGCTGCAAAATGCGTGATGGAAGACTGCACAGCACACAATGGACTTGCAATGAATCTCATTGTTCGCAACGGGGCAGACTGTGAGATACTACAGCAATCGCTCACTAAAAGTATCATTAACTATGTCTCACCACTGCATTCCATCCTTCCTTACTACGCCTGCGGCGGGGGAAAGATTCTTCTCTGTGAACTGCCGGACGCACTCATTGAGCAGATAATTGCCACACACCGTATGGAAGCTCTAACTCCATTTACAATTACCGACCCTGCCGCATATATTGACGAATTAAAAAAGACCGCTGAAAATGGTTACGCAATTGACTTTCAGGAGTCATCTATCAACGGCAGTTGCATTGCCGTACCCGTACGGGATAAAGAAGGAACTATAATAGCATCACTGTCTTTCAGCGGACTGATCGGCGTATCAGATCCGGCAAAGCTGCTTAAATATCTGCCAGCACTGCGTGAAGCATCCAATAAAATCACTGCCAGTCTTTTCGATTGTTGGGGAATGTAGTGCTTGTTTCTGCGTAAGTATTACGTTCTTCTTGCCAGCTGTCTTAAAGATGGTATCGTGAATAAAACATAGGCTGCCAAATGATCATGGTTGTTATTGTTTCACGAGAACAGCCTCCTACACGAAGTTATAGCCACACAGGAGCGTTTTTGACCTCCCGTGTGGCTGCTTGTACGAATCCAACTATTGACACAAAACCATATTCTTCTCTGGAAATAATACCCCCCGGTCCGCAATCATGAAGCAATCGCGGACCGGGGGTGTTTATGGTTGGTTATCCTGAATATTTTGAGCTTACGGCAGTTTTATACGGCTTATGACAGGAAGTTTTTCTTTACCAGCAGGAGCGCCACCACGAGGATCAGCTCGAGCAGGATGAGTGCAAAGCCTTTGAGAGTTTCGCTGCCGACATAGGCGCGCATTGATTCGTCACCTTTATACTTGCGCTGCAGCTTAATATTGTCCAGATTAACGGTGATGCAGAACACGCCGACAAGGAATATCGCCATAAGAATGCCAAGCGCAATTATCATCCCGTAGATTTCAGTGTCTAACATTTGCGTACCTCACTACAAAGATTGGATTACTGCTTATATTACTATGATACGGCGCATTTGTCAAAGATTGTTTTGCATAATCGGGGCAAAAGTGCGTGCCGCAGGACGCAGATTATAATATTTTATATATTACTTCGTCTTGACGTATTCGTTCATGGGCTTGATCATGAACTCATTATACGGGAACTGGTCCGTAGTGACGTAGCCGGCAGGGGCGTCAATGAGCTGCGGGATGCGGTTGACGAGAGTGGCGCAGGTCAGCTCGACTGTTGCGGGCTGATTGACGATGCAGGTGGTCTCCGGCTCGCCGTAGAGCGTCCAGACGTTGCGGTCGATCTCGTCTTTATTATATATCTTGCCGATACACTCCGTCTCGAACGTAATGCCCTCCTCCGTTGTGGTGGTGACAATGGCGCGCATACCGGTGGCATATCCCGCCTTGACGGTCATACCCAGAGTGGAGCTCTCAAGATCCACCTCGTCGACGCAGGGGATGCATTTCTGAGTCTGGGATATGATGTGCAGACCCATCTTGCTGCACAGCCAGCCGTTCTGGTTCCACATGTAGGACGGGACGTATTTGCCACTCTCGACGAGTTCCTTCATCTCGTCGGACGGTGTTTCATTATAGCAGCCTATCGTCTTGTTGAACTCCTTAACAGTCAGTCCGGCGCCGTGGCCCTCTGCCAGTGCGATGCCGTAGTCCTCTACGTTGTAGGAGCTGCTGCCGACGATCTTTGTGATTTTGTGGGATGAACCGGCAAGGTTTGTGACCATCGTGCCCCAATACAGGTCGCAGTAGCCGACGCCGGTGAGCGTGCAGTTGCCTTCCTTTGCAAGCTTATCGAGCTTTGCAGTAAGTGCCGGGGAGGAGTTCCAGGGATAGAGTGCTTCTTCGCATGTGGTGATGGCATTGACGCCGTGTTTTGCGCAGATCGTGAGAATCTCTTCAAGCTCTGCCACGGTGCTGCGGGTGGCAACTATGCAGACATCGGGCTTGAGCTCCTCAAGGCGTTTGTCAACCGTCGCGGAATCCTCAACGACAACTCCGACCGTCGGGAATCCGTTGCCGATGATCTCGGAGACGTCTTTTCCGATGTGGCTCATATTGCGGCAGAATGCACCGACCAGCTCTCCGTCATGCTCGATCACGTAGCGCATAAGATAGCGGCTCATCTTGCCTGCGCCGTACTGTACAACCTTTACCTTGCGATCCATAGTATATCCTCCTTTTAAATTTTGGGAAGAACGTGCTTCCCTTGTAATTTCAATGACTTTACACGTGAGTTATTTATTTAACAACCATGCAATGCTATTGTAAAGCCTATAGTAGGTATAAAGTCAAGAGGATTTTTTCTGTGTAGTTTGCACGGAAGATGCGTCAAAGTTTTGACAATTTTGACGTTAAGGAGGAGTAAAGACGGATAGCATCAGAGATTGAAGCAATGACAAGGTTTTGTTGATTACAGCGCGACTGATACGGCGTTTATTTTATATTATTTAATTTATTCGCTGCGGAGAGCTCTCTATAGGTTGTGCGAATAAAGAACACCGCAATAATAAATGTAAGCAGATCCGCAAGCGGGAACGACCACAGAATCCCGTCAAGGCCGAGAAAAACCGGCAAAACTATCGGGAGAAATACGCCGAAAATAATCTCTCTTGCCATAGACACGATCGTGGAGGCTGCGGCCTTGCCGAGGGCTTGCAGATAGATAAAGGTTCCCTTGTTGACTGTCGCGAGCGGCATCAGGCAGAGATAGGTGCGGAAGCATTTTACCGTGAAATCCGAATAATATGTGCTTTCGTTTGCTGCACCGAACAGCATGGATATCTGCAGCGGGAAAAGCTCTACGATGACAAGCGAAATCAAGCCAATGACAAGCTCTCCGATCAGCAGCTTGGAAAAGAGCGTCTTTGCACGTTCTGCTTTTCCGGCGCCGATATTATATCCCACAATCGGAATGCAGCCTGCCGCCATGCCGATGGCAATTGAAATTGCAATCTGGAAAAACTTCATCACAATGCCGAGCACCGCAAGAGGAATCTGCGCATACTCAGTTTGACCGAAAACCGGGTCGAGTGCACCGTATTTCATGCACATGTTCTGTACCGCCGCCATGGAAATGACCATAGAAATCTGCGACAGAAAACTTGTAATGCCTAATTGGGCAGATTTGCCGATCAGCCGCAGTTCGAGGTGAAAGCTGCTCCTCTCGACTTTAACCACCTTCATGTGGCAAAGATACCACACTGAAAGCGCGGCGGTGAGCACCTGACCGATCACTGTGGCGACGGCGGCACCCATCATACCCCAATGAAATATGTATATAAACACAGGGTCGAGTATAAGATTCGTGACCGCACCGGACACCGTTGCTGCCATGGCGAATTTGGGGCTGCCATCGCTGCGGATAATCGGGTTCATCGCCTGTCCGAACATATAAAACGGAATGCCCAGCGTGATATAGAAGAAATATTCCTTTGCGAACGCGTGAGTCTCTTCGTTTACCGTTCCTCCGAAAAGCGCAAGCAGCGGCTCACTGAAGATGAGATATGCTGCCGTCAGGAGTATGCTGCACAGGATGCACATAACGACGGAATTCCCGACCGATCTATTCGCGTCCTCCTTTGCGCCTCTGCCAAGTGCAATGCTGACAAAAGCACAGCTGCCGTCACCGATGAGCACGGCAATAGCCAGCGCGACAACGGTCAGCGGGAAAACCACGGTATTGGCAGCGTTGCCGTAAGAGCCGAGATAGCTCGCGTTTGCGATGAAAATCTGGTCCACGATGTTATAAAGCGCGCCCACGAGCAGTGAAATGATACACGGGACGGAGTATTTCCGCATAAGCCGTCCTACAGACTCCGTCCCCAAATATTGATTTGCAGCTTCCATTGTAAATTGTCCTTTCCTTCGGACAATAAAGAAAATGCGCAGGCCCGTCAAATCCGGACTTACGCATTGCTGCTACACGATTTGTATATTATATTTTCGGCCGGATTTTCTCTATCTGCCCTTTTTCCAAAAAATAAACGCGTGGCATCTTGCAACCGGATTTACGCAAAACTGCCACGCGTCGTGATGATTATAGCAAAACTTTCGCCGTTTTTCAAGTGGCGGTTATGCGAAAGCGGCTTT
>CAVAPH010000082.1:0-10328 GCA_963590455.1 bacterium
ACATAGCTGCCTCCAAGTGCAAGGTTTTTCGGCGTTTTTTGAGTTTTTCCATGCACTTATTATACCACATGCAGCTCTTTCTTGCTTGAAAAGTTGCCCGCTTTCGGCACTTTTTTAGATATTTCTTATTTGTTCAGCAGGCATTAATTAGTGGCAGTTATAGTAATAAAGTGCGGTGCTGTCGGTCAGTACGAGGTCGCACTTGCCGGCATAGAGATACTCGAAGCACTCCGTTGTGCCGCCGGCGAGACGGGTTATCTGTCCGAGTCGCTTTTTGAGCTTTGGCTGAGTATCCAGTGCCGCCATAGCCTCCGTGGTGGAGCACATCGCCATATTGCGCCCGCTCAGACGAAGCTTATTCCAGACGCTCGAGCCCTCACGCGTGGCAATAACAATGTCGTTGTGAACATAGGGGCCGTATTGAGTAAACTTACCGGCCTCAACCTCGCTGTCATCAAGCGCAATGCCGCCCCATGCGCAGTCAATGTTGCCGGAGGAGAGCTCTATATAAACGTTCTCCTTCTCTATGGGCTGCATCTTCAGCGTCCAGCCCAGACGCTCGCACACGGCAATCGCAAGCTCCACGTCAAATCCCCAATAGCTGTCGTTCGAGGCGTAAGACATGGGAAAGGCGTTTGCATCAAGGCCTATGGTAAAGGTCTGCACGGCCGGCGGCGTCAGTTCACTGAGGGCATCGGCGCGCTTATCGAAATCTATAATCCTGTCCCCGAACCACTTTGTTGCCAGCTCGTCCACCTTTCCTTCGGCAGCGAGTGTCTCTATGGCCGCAGTCACATAGTAATAAATCGGGTCGTCATTTCTGAATGCGAGGGAATATTCCTGAGAAACCAGCACCTGCACGGTTTTAACGCCGTAGCCGGAGCTGCTGCCGCAGGCACATACTGAAAGCGCCATGCACACGACAAGCGCCAAGCAAAGAATTCTTTTTTTCATATTATTATATCTTTTTATATTACGCGTCAATGTCTGGGAGTGTAATCTCTGTCTGAGTGATGAGCGGATTTTTTTCTGCCATTCCCTTTCAGCTTTGCCGCAGTGACGCCTATTGCTATGCCTATCACTGCCGCTGAACCTGCACAGATGAGCAGCTTCTTGATAAGTGCGCTCCTTGCGGCGGCTTTTTCAGCCTCCTCCTGCTGGCGGGCAAGCTCTTCCTGTTGAGCCTTTTCCTGGGCTGCCTTCTCCGCTTCCTCCTGCGCAATCCGCTCCTCTTCGGCCTCCTGCGCTGCCTTTGCTTCCTCCTCGGCGAGCTTAATGGCATCAGCCTTCTCCTGCTGATAGCTCTCAAGCTTATCATCAAGAGTCAGCGTGTAATCAACAAACATCTTCGCAGCGCTGCCGATGACCTTCTCCGCACTCTCCACGTTTTTCGTCATGACGGTGAGTATAACAGGATTCTGCGTGTAGATAATGCCGGTGGTGCTGTTGAATTCGTTGTAGCTGCCGTATTTCTGGGCAATGACAAGATCGTCGTCCGTGTACAGGTGGAACCAGTCTTCAGGCTGTGCCTGCTTGAGGCAGTCGATTATATGCGGGAAGCGTTCCGGATTGCTATAGAGCGTGTTCATGACGTCATCCATGAAGCGCGCCGTGAAATAGCTGTAATCGACAAAGTCTGAATCATAATAATCATCAGGGAGAGAGGAGAACTGCTTATACATCTCGCGGGCTTCCTGATTCGTCCCGAGATAGCTGAGCATAAGATGCGCATAGTCATTATTGGAGTAGATAAGTATGCTGTTCTCCGCCTTTGCAAGCGTTATGCCCTTGAGATTTGACTCCTGCGTCAGCTCGCCGTCTGCCTCTTTCTGGGCAAGTATCATCATGAGCGGCACCTTGTACATGCTGGCACTGTAGAGCCAAGTGTCGGCATTATAATACCAGGTCTCGCCGGTGGCAAGATACGTATAAGCAACGCTGAAGCGCTCAGGCTTTACACCGTAGGACTTATACTCCTCTATAAAGCTCTCCACCATGCTCTGAAGCTCGTCGGAATCAAATATGGTCATGTCTATCTCGTCCGTTGTCTCCGTTGTGACAACGGCATCATCCGTTTGAGCCGTATCATCCGCCAATGCCGGCACGGCACACATAAGACACATCACTGTTGAAAGCAGCAGGGATATGCTCATTCTCGCAAGCCTGTTCATCATCTCATCCTCCGGTGGTCATATCTTATAGCGTAAAGCTGATTATAACACATGCACAGCGGTTTGAAAAGTGCGCATATGTAAACACTTTGTCGATATTCTTGTGCATAATTTTCAGGAAACATCTCACTAAAAGAGCCGCCCAGATCTGAGCGGCTCATATTCATATCGGTGTTCAGTTCGTTTTCAGACTCAGTCGCCGTACTCGCAGATATAAGCGATAGTTCCGCTGTACATGTGCGGGAACTCGGCGCACGGGTCGTTGCGGCTGTCGTTGTAGTACCAGCCGTTATTGTACCAGAGCAGGACATAATCCTCTGCAGCGCCGTCAGAGCTGTCTACATACGAAGGCTCGCCCTTTGCCCACTGCTCATAGGGACTGGTAGAACCGTCATCCCAGACCATTTTGCCGTCTTCTCTGTGGCCGCCGATCCAGATCTTTGTTATGCCGTTGGATTCGGCAAGCTCAACGAGCTTGTTAAACTCATCGGCATCGTTGGGGACTGCAAGGTGGCCGCCCTTGGCAGCGCAGCGCTTCTGGGCATCGGTCCAGCTGATGTCCTCTATAATAAGCTCGTAGCGGTGCTCTCCGTCCGTGCTCTCTGCTGCGACTGACGTGTCGGTCGACGCGTCTTCCGTGGTGGTGCTTCCGCCGCCGGGGATATAAGGCGTTACAGCAGCCTCAGGCTCAATATCCAGCAGCTCATCCTCGGGGACAACATGTGCCGTCGGCAGTACGGTCTCCTCCGGCATCTCTTCTTCCTCGGTCTGAGTTGTTCCGGCATCTGCGGCATCGGTCGTGCTTGTCTGGGCAGTCTGCGTGCCGTTGAGGGTCTCCATGCTGCGGTTAAGGTTCTTGATAACGGCGTTGAATATTATCGCCACGATTACCAGCACTGCGCACAGCACGAGTATGACGATAACCGGTCTTTTTCTGCGTTTATTAACTTCTTCCTGCATACGACGCTCCTTTCCGGAATTCCTCGTGTACGAGACAACGGGAGTTATATCCGGCTGTTTTTGTAATACCACCGGCTCAAGCTCGGGGTTCTTTTCAACATATAGCTTAGGCACCCTGTCTCTGCCGTCGTTGGCGGCTTTGGGACGGTGAATCTCAGATGCGCTGTTTTCAGCCTCACGCGCGACCTCCGCTGCAAGGGCAAAATCATCTTTCTGCTCTTCGCTGCTCTCCGCCGTGTTCTCTTCTACTTCTTCCGGCTGCTCAACGATCTCTTCAGATTCTTTTTCTGCATTATCTGCATCTTCGGGCTGCTGCTGTTCTTCCGTTTCTGCTTCCGGTTCCGGCAGGGGCTGATCCTCGTCACGTTCGATTATGCCGACCATCATCCGCTCAATATCGCTCAGATCATCATCGCTCTTGCTGAATATGGTCTCGGCACTCGGTGCACCCTTGAGATAGAGGTTTTTAAGGCAGCTCTCCGCCATCACGCGCAGCTCGTCCATGCTCTGGTATCTGTCTGCCGCTTTGAATGCGGTTGCCTTTTTTATTATATCGCCGAGGCGTCTGCCTGCGGCGGCGGGTATCTTAAATTCATCCCCGCCCATACGGCGAAGCTGAGGATCGCGGCATTCACCGTCAAACGGGAGCTTGCCGCCGCTGACCGCATAGTAGAGCAGCATGCCTATAGAATAGACATCGGACGCGGGGCCCGGCTTGTGGTTCCAGTACAGCTCAGGCGGCAGGAAGTCCAGCTCCTGCCCTTTCCAGTTGTCTCTGGCAGCGCTGCCGATTGCAAGATTGCCCTGCTCGTCAAGGCTTATGTTATCCGGGAAAATGCCTCCGTGATACGCGCCCGCACCGACATCGGCCTTGACCTGCTCACATAGCTTAATGATAAATCTGCAAAGCTGCTGCCGGTCATATTCCAGTATACTGTTTCCTACGGCTTTCTCCGGTTCGAATACGCTTTTTTTCACGCTTGGTTCTCCTTTCCTTAAGGGCTGATGTGTACTGTATTATGTTAACACACTGCGTTCAATTCGTCAATGATAACTCTCGAATTATGCAAGAATTATCTCAGCATTTTTTCTGTCAGCTTCTCTATCTGATCGGCGTAACGTGCAAGCTCCTTGTTTGCGTGTCCCTCGAGAGTGCGGCAGGTCTTAAGCAGCTTCTCTGCAGCAGCAATAAGGCGCTCGAACACGGGGCTGCTCTTTCTGACCTTCACCTTTTCGATAGGTCTGCCCTCGGTTATTCTGACAAACTGTCCGAGCAGCAGGTCAAAGCATGTGCCGCTGTACGGGGCAAAAGCCTTATAGCCCTGCTCCTCATTGAGGCATTTGACAAAGCTGTCCGCCGCATCCGGATCACCGTGATTGACAAAGACGAGCTCCGGCTTTGTCTCAAAGCCTTTGAGCCAGGCGAGAAGCCCTGCCTTGTCGGCATGACCGCTCACGCCGGGCAGCACGTCTATCTGCGCATTTACCTGAATTTCCTCACCCAGCAGCTTTACCTTCTTTGCCCCGTCTATAAGCATGCGCCCGACGGTGCCGACTGCCTGATAACCGACGAAGAGCACCATGGACTCCTTTTTCCACAGGTTGTGCTTGAGATGGTGGCGGATACGGCCGGCATCGCACATGCCGCTTGCGGAGAGTATGACCTTTGGCGTGGTGTCATCGTTTATTGCCTTGGACTCTTCAGATGAAACCGTCAGCTTCAAGCCGGGGAATACCAGCGGGTTTACTCCGGAGCGGATAACGGCACGCATATCATCGTCGACAAACTGTGTGTCGCACTGGAGGAAAATACGCGTCGCCTCAACTGCAAGCGGGCTGTCCACGTAAACAGGGAAATCACCGTGCCCTGTAACAAGTCCGCGCTCTTTTATCTCACGTATAAAATAAAGCATCTCCTGCGTGCGGCCCACTGCAAAGGACGGGATAATCAGGTTCCCGCCCCTGTCAAGCACGAGCTGAATGCGCTTTGCAAGCTCCGAGACGTAATCCGCACGCTCGGATTCGTGATACCTGTCGCCGTAGGTGGATTCCATGACGAGATACTGCGTATCCTTGACGTACTGCGGATCGCGCAAAATCGGCTGATTCACGTTGCCTATATCGCCGGAGAACGTAATTTTTCGCGTCTGCTCATTCTCCGTGAGCCAAACCTCAATCGCGGCAGATCCCAGAAGGTGCCCTACATCCGTCAGGCGGATGGTCACGCTCTCATTGATCTGTATCATTTCGCCGTAAGAGCACGGGCGCATCTGCTTTAATATACCCTCGGCATCCTCCATGTCATAAAGCGGCTCAACCGGAGCATCACCGCGGCGGGCACCCTTGCGGTTTTTCCATTCGGCATCCGACTCCTGAATGTTCGCACAGTCGCGGAGCATTATCTCGCACAGAGAGCAAGTCGCGGCACTGGCGTATACCGGCCCGCGGTAGCCGTTTTTATACAGCAGCGGCAGATGGCCGGAGTGGTCAATATGCGCGTGGGTGAGCAGCACAAAATCCAGCTCCCCAGCCGCAACGGGCAGCGGTTCATTTTCAAAGAGATCCTTGCCCTGCTCCATGCCGCAGTCGACAATTCCCTTCTTCGTGCCGACCTCAATATAAGTCATGCTGCCGGTAACTTCATGGGCAGCGCCCAAAAACGTGATTTTCACTGTAAGCAGTCCCCTTTCCGATGTTTTTATTATATCTTAAGCCGTACCTTTTCTTTTATTTTACACCCATCGCGGACACTTCGCAACAACTATGCTGGAAAATTACACACCCATATGACGCCGCCCGGACCGATTCTGTTCCGTAGTGCAATATATTAGAAATCCTGTTGCAAAATGCGCTTAAAACCTAAAAAAGTCTTGACCAAACGCAGCTTTATACGTTCCGCTCAGGCGGCGTTCCGGTTGGCTGGGAGAATTGCGAATTCTCGCACCAGGTATTTGAAGATGGAGATTGCCGTGTCGTAGTCCATAAAATCATCCTGATTTTCAGTGCCGTCCAAATGCTTTACAACAGCCGCTTCCGGATGGAATTGAAGCCCGACTGCAAAGGTCTTATCAGTGCGCTCTATGGCCTCGATGATTGAAACGCCGTTGGTATCCGTATATCCTGTTACAGTAAGAGGTGTATTGTCAACGCTCTTCACAGCCTGATGATGCCAGGACGGACAGCCTGCCAACTCCTCAGTCTGCACCATTTCATACAGCAGAGATTCTCTATCAACCTGCACACTGTGGGACGCATAATCACGGTAGGAATCCGGCGAAGCTTTTTCATTGCGATGCTCGTACTGATAATCAAGGGACATTTCGGCAAACCAGGTGGGAATATCCTGAATTATCTCCGCGCCGGATATGACAGCGAGCATCTGCATTCCGCGGCAAAAGCCGATAACGGGGATATCGTTATCCAGGCAATATGACATGGTCAAATAATCGGAGACATCACGCTCAGCGCAATAATCCCGCTCCCCTTCTATGCCGTGCCATTCCTCCGGCTTATAATATAAAGACGGACTGACATCCGATCCGCCGGTAAAAATCACAAGACTAAGCTGACCTACAGCATCCTGTGCGTTTGAGCCATGCCAGGTGCTGCTGCGCACAGATTGCGCTGCAGTAGTGTCAAGTACACCGGTTTCATCCACGCCAGCGCTCAGCTTGCCATTCGCATCATAGGAGAGATCCGGAGATTTGACCTGATCCAGCATAACCCAGGAGTCTCCCGCGGCTTCGATAGTACGGCATATATTTGTGAAAAACTCAGAATCCGTATCCGGACACCAGGCAATGCCTATAACTGCCTCACTTACAGACTCTGCAGGCTGCGCTGCGCATGCTGTGAATAAAATACAAAAAGTCATGGTCAAGGCCATGACTAACATGAAGGCTCGCTTCATTTGGTATGCTCCTCTGATGTGCCAAATCTAAGTAAAACGTGCATGACGTTTAAAAAATATTGGCATCAATCAACAGTCAAAATTCTTGATATACATGATATCACGTGTCGGACGTTTTTTCAACTATCGTGCGAACGGTTGCATTTGCTCACTGTAGTTCTTAACGAGCGGCATCGGAAGTTGAAAACGGGGCAGGTCGTTTAAGACCTGCCCCGTAGAATTCCCGCATGTAGTCTCGAATGCGATTGAAATTCTTTATCAGCTCGCTGTATGCCATGCTGCAGTCTCCTTATACGTTCAACGTTTCCATTAGCACCTTCGCTTTCCGCATTCTCCCTTATTCAATTATACTTGGTGCCACGTTTGGTGGCAAGCTTTTTTGCTTATTTCCCAAGCTGGGCATTAAAACTCAAACAGCTTGCGCATTTCGGCCTCCATCGTTCCGTTCTTTGCATATTCCAGGGTATCGCAAAGGCGGATATTGTTTTTTTCAATGTTTATCTCGTCGCTGAAGCCGAGGATATACCGCAGGCAGATCCGATATATAATCTCCGTCGGAGCGCAGCCGTATACCTGCTCTGCAAAGATATGATTCAGTCTCTCGGCATCATCGGGGTACAATGCTTTCATGCGCCTGCTCTGGTAGAGCCGTGTCACAATTTCCGTCACATACATTCCCGACTTCATATAGAGATCAGCAAACGTCGCTTGCGGATCATCAAAGCATTCCGGGTTCTCCTGTTCAAGCCTGTCCACCATATCCTTCACGACCTTTTTCGGCGTGAATATCTGGTTCGTGCGCTGCGGCGGGATAAAATCAAAGATGTCTCCCTTGTGATCCGGCTCAAAATAGTTCGCGAGCTCGGCGCGTTTTTTCATAAACTCCTGTACGGCGTCATTGAATACGACCTCGTCAAACAGGTGGCCGTCAAAATGCTTCTTTTCGCCGCTTTCGGATACATAGTCTCCGCCGTCACGCAGCATACGGAATTGATCGAGCGTCACACCCTGTCCGTTCTGCGGATTGACGGTGACCTCCCAGAACACATTGTCCGGCACAAGAGCGTCAAAGTTTGCAAGTGTGGTATTTTCATCGCCGTAAGCCATGAGAAATGCCGGAATAGTACGGGAGAAACCGCGCAGATGGTCACGGACACTGCCCTCGATAGAATCCTTTTGTGCATTTAATTTTTCGGTTTCTACCGTTTCAACAATGGTTTCCGCAGCCTTTTTCACCGTCTCGTCGCTATGGAGTTTCTCTTTGATGCTGTTGACCATATCACGGTAGCCTTGGGCACGTCTTGCAGCGTACTCCTCATCAATCTTCGTAATTTCCGTCATTGCAGCACCGGACTTTTGCGCTTCTTCTATTTTATCATTACGCTCTTTGATAAGTTGATTATCCTTGATGGTGTAATCGCCGTACTCACGTTTTACGACCGTGTCTGTTGTCTCCTGAATTTTGCGTTCCAACTGACTCTGCGTGGACTTTTTCAAATCGCTGCCGTATTGCGCTCTTGCGGAATCCATAAGGGTATCCGTAATCGGCTTTGAGAACTGTTCGCGGAGAGCCATTAATTCATCCTTCTTTGGATTCGGAGTCTTTTCCGCTTTTTTCTGGATTTCCTCCACTGCAGCAGCCAACTTCTCATCAACGTCCGCATAAACCTTATCGCCGAAAAGTCCGTCTGCCGTTCCGATAACCTTCTCTTTCGGAATTTCAACCTCGCCGTCTTCGTTCAGGTTAAGAGCGTCTGCCGTAGTCTCATCCACAGCCGCCGGAGCAAGCGCCTTCGGTTCTTCGATTGCCTGCATATTATTGATGATGTCGATGATCTCCTTAGGCGCGCCGAAAATGCCGCCGATATTGGCAAAGAGGAAGTTCGACATAAAGCCGCGCTCCACGACTTCTTTTGCGTGGATATGGCGCGGGATTGTGAGAACCTTTTCTGCGTCAAGCTCTATCATGGAGCCCTCATCATCTTCACCGTAAACCGGGAAGAAGTTCAAAAGCTCGCGGACATGCTGCTTTCTCTGGTCGAAATCACCCTTGTCGCCGGAGGTCTCCGGAATAAGGTCATTGGCAAACTGCTCGAAAATCGTAAGTGTACGGGCAGGGTCAAAATCGAACACATAGGCGTTCTGCTTCCTGTAGGTATTGCCCTCGTTATCGTGGAACAGGCACGGATTCTGCGCGCGAAAAGCCGCCTGCATGTAAAGAGCTGGGCTCGCCATGTTGGAGAGCATGAGAACCGCCGTCCATTCGGGGATCGTCACGCCGGTAGTCAGCTGCCCCACGGATAGGGTGATGGTTTTATCGTGCTCCGAGATCGCCTTTGTTACCTTGTCAAAGGCCTTCTCGTTCTCAGCGTCATCGTCTAATTTTCCATCGCCTGCCGCAAGGATGATCTCGTAATCTTTGAATATCGGATGGAGCTTCAGCTTGCTTGCCAGAGCCTTTGCACCGGCAACACGATTGAGTATCCAGAACGTGTGCTTCAGCTCGTTGCGAAGCTCGGGCGTTGAGAATGGGAACTTATCCTGACGTGTCAGGGCGTCGAGAAACTTGTCCACATCCGCATCATGCACGAACTTTCCGGACTCGTTCGTTTTGAAAAACTCGTTCAGATCAAAGGCAAATTCCTCGATATCATTATCCGCAAGCTCTATGCCTTTTTTCACCCTGTCGCGGACAATGTCCGACATCTGATATGTGAACAGTGACAGCCGGGGCAGCTTGGCATAGGGGTTTTCAATCTCGCTGGAGGCATCCCAATCGCGCTTCTTTTTCTGCTCATCGGCATACGTCCAGTTGTAGATGGCGCTCTCCGGGAACTTGTCATTCGCCAGCGCCTTAAACGGTGTGCCGGAGAGATGCAGCGTCCACTTACGGCGGATGTGATTAAAAGCGGTGTCGGTCTTATAGGTGTCAACGCCCTCATGCGCTTCGTCCACAATCATGATATCCCAAGTCAGGCCTTTTTCTGCGCTGATTTCCGACAGTTTATCGAAGCGCCCGCCAAAGTATATTGACCCCTTCAAATCCTGCAGGCTGACAAATTCAATGCAGCCCTTTGTGTCATCATCCAGCTTTGCTTTGTATTCCTCTCGACTGTAAACAAACTTTCTGTCCTTGATCCCGTCCACATTGCTGACAAAGATATAGCCGGACTGCGGGCCGAAAAAGGTCTCATAATCCTGATACCATGAATTTGCGATGGCGGGGCGGTTTGTCACAATGAGAATATTCTGTGCGCCGAGCTTCATGCACAGGTCATAGGCAGACA
>CAVAPH010000083.1:0-2816 GCA_963590455.1 bacterium
TGCCTCACAGCAGCTTCAGGCCTTTTATCATTAGGCACAGGCCGAGGGCGACTACCAGGACTGTGCTGAGTTTGAGGACATATTTGTTGTACTTTTTCGGAATCAGCGCGCCGAGGATGCCGAAGATCAGCATCGGAATTGATGTGCCGAGTGCAAAGCTCAGCATGCACAGCATTCCCCTGCTTGCGCTGCCGGAAGAGGCACTGAGCAGCCACATCGCGCCTAATGCGCCGCAAGGCATAAGTCCGGTAAGCAACCCGACTATGAGCGGTCTGCCGAAAGCCTTGTTTCTCAGTGAGGAGGGAAGCTCGCACGGTGGGCGCAGAGCCACGCTTAAGCTCCGCAGGAATGGCACGCCCCACATTCGCAGACCGATAAGAACAACAAGCGCGCCGCACATTGTGAAGAGCATGCTTTTGAACGCCGTATCGTAGCTGATTATTTTTCCTATTGCGCCGAAAATCGCGCCCGCCGCGGTATAGCTAAGCACACGGCCGAGATTATAGAATGCAGCGCCGATGTAACTCCTATCAATTTTTTGGCACTGAGTGAGCATAATGCCGCCGCACATGCCTATACAGTGAACTCCGGTAAAAAGCCCGACAAGGAAAATCGCGCCTATGTCTACTGCAGACGTGGCAGACGGCACAGGCACAAGCGCAGTCAGTTTTGGAATAAGCAGAGTAAGAAGCGCCACTGCAACTGCGGCGATAATATCTGCTGCAACACCGTACCTGCCGTCCCCGCCCACCGGATAACCGGACTCTGATAGAGCATGATCTATTTGATCAGGTGTAATAATATCCGGGTCATAGCTTATTTTTGCCGCTGCACGGCGATAGCTCACGTCTGCGGATATGACGCCGCGCAAATGCAGCAAAGCCGAAGCCGCCTCATCTTCGCACTCCGGGCATATCATTCCGCTCAGATGCGGTTCATAAATTTCAGTTCTCATGTGAATTCTCCGCTTTTTTCAGACGAAGCGAATTGAATAACACTCCGTTCGAGCTCAATGACATTGCCGCCGCTGCTATAGAGGGATTAATAATACCGGTAGCTGCAACAGGTATGCAGATAATATTATACAACAGAGCCCAGAGGAGATTTTGATGAATTATGTGCATCGTTCTTTTGGCAAGTCGAAGTGCGCGCACTGAAGCTGCCAGATCACTGCCGAGGAGAACAATTCCTCCGGACTCTATCGCAACGTCTGTACCGGTTCCGACAGACATGCTGACATCAGCCGTGGCAAGCGCCGGAGCATCGTTTATTCCGTCGCCGACCATGCACACGTATGCACCCGAAGCCTGCAGTTTCCGCAAAGCATCGGCCTTTCCGTCCGGGAGCACTCCGGAGATAATTTTATCCGCATCTATTTCGGCTTTCGCTGCGATGGCTCGCGCCGTAAACTCATTGTCGCCAGTCATCATCCACACGCTTATGTTCATCGATTTGAGATCTGACACTGTCTTTACAGCCTCAGGTCTTATTCTGTCTGCCACGCCGAGGACTGCACGCAAAGTTCCGTCAACGGCAATGAGTATCTCGGTGCATGCAAGACTGCGGACATCACGGCTCATGTTAAGGGCTGAAATATCGATATTACGCTCCTGCATTAATGTGCGGCTGCCGCAGATAACTTCATGCCCCTGAACCGTTCCACGCACTCCGGCTCCGGGCAGGCTCTCGAAATTCTCAACTGCAAACGGCAGAGCACCTGCACATATATTGCCGGCATTCCGCACTACGGCATTGCCCACCGGATGTTCTGACAGACGTTCTACAGAAGCAGCGTACAGCAGGGCTTCGTTGAGCTCACCGGAAATTGAGATGCACTCCGTTACCTCCGGCTCACCATATGTGAGAGTACCGGTTTTATCAAAGACGATTGTGTCAATTTTGCACGCTCTCTCAAGCTGTTCTCCGTCACGAAAAAGCACGCCGAGCTCTGCCGCGCGGCCGGATGCGACCATTATAGCGGTAGGCGTTGCAAGGCCGAGCGCACAGGGACAGACGATAACCAGCATTGAGCACAGGCAGTATATTGCTTTGCTCATGTTGCCGGGATCAAGGCAGAAATACCATAGTGCGAAAACACCGAGCGAGATAATTGCGACTGCAGGGATAAATATTCCGGCAATTTTATCGGCAAGGCGCTCGATAGGCGACTTTGAGCATTGTGCGCGCTCAACAACGTCGATAATATGCTCAAGCACAGAGTCCTTACCGATACCGCTGACAGACATCAGCACGCTGCCGGAGCGATTCAACGTACCGGAATAGAGCATGTCTCCGATTGTTTTCTCAACCGGTACGCTCTCACCTGTCAGCATGGATTCATCGACCGTGCAGCTGCCTTCGATCACGCTTCCGT
Organism: bacterium; assembly: GCA_963590455.1. Taxonomy (GTDB): domain Bacteria; phylum Bacillota; class Clostridia; order Oscillospirales; family Oscillospiraceae; genus Limivicinus. The sequence goes on from CAVAPH010000083.1 coordinate 2,375, forward strand.
CAACACTGATACGCTCGCCGGGGCGGACGCGGATAATGTCATGCTGTGTAATCTCGGAAATATCCGTTTCCTTTTCTTCTGCTCCGCGCACAACAAGTGCTGTCTTCGGGCGCAACCGCACAAGGCGCCGTATTGCGTTGCCTGCCTCATTGCGTGAGATGGTTTCAAGATATTTTCCGAAGAGGATAAATGAGAGCAACACACATTCAGAGAGAAAATAAAGCTGTATATCTATCGTCACAGTAAACGTCACATAGACGCTGTACAGATAAATAATCGTTGTTGAAGCCGCGACGAGTACGTCCATACTGACCGAGTGCACACGAAGGGACCGCCATGCACTGCGATAAAGATATCGTCCGGGGCCGAACTGAGCAAGGCTGGCAAGCACAAGCTGAACATACGGGTGTAAATCCCACACCAACGGCATAGTCAGCAGCAC
>CAVAPH010000083.1:3345-10201 GCA_963590455.1 bacterium
TATATCCGCAATGTTGCCTTATAATATTAAAATATTATGCTTTTGCCTCTTTTTTCAGGCGAAGATATTCTTTAAATGAGATGTATGAGCAGGGCAGGCACATTGCCGGGACATGGAAAAGGAAGATCCAGCTGAGAGTGTCTATTCCCTGATAGAAAACACCGTTGTACTCAACGCCTTTAATCAACTCAAAATACGAGAAGTTCCATACGCCCCAGAGGCCGGTAGATGAACCGCAAAGATGAAGAATGAGGAATGATGCAGAGGTGAACACGCCTGCTATAGCGCAAACAAGAGTTGCGGAAAAGCGTTTGCTCTTTGCCAAAAATATTGACACGACAGGCAGCACGTAAACAGTCAGATTCAGCGCCCAAAGAGAGAGCGGAATGGAATACGTCCATTTCAATGCCTGACGGATATGGTCACCATCGTGAATAAGCACGGCGATCAGCATAATAACAGCGCATGTGCAGATTTTCTTTGCAAGCTTGTTGTCCAGCTTAGTGTCCAAAAGCTTTGCAGCAGCTTTTTCTTTTTCAGACATGATCAAAGATCTCCTTAAATTTATTTTTACCACTTGGTAAGACAAAAATATCACTATGTTCATGTTTTGTCAATAGGTTCAGAGAAAAAGCCGTAAAAATATATACAGGTCCGGACATGGCAAAAATCTGCCGCCGGGAAATCAAACTCCCGGCGGCAGATGATGCGTTTTTATAATATTTAGTTTTGTCTCTAATCAGTCTTTATTTCTGCTCATTGACGTATATTCCGGCTTTGCTCTGGATGAGACGTGCGACTTCATCCACGGTCTTCTGGCCTGAGAAATATGCCTGAGCCTGCTCATTTACGATGCTGTAAATGCTGTCGTCAACATTGTACATCTTTGTCGTATTATTGATAAGCTGCTTAATGAGCTCTGCACGTTCCTCGCTGAGGCCGGAGTAAATATCTGTAATGCTCACGCCGTCATACATCTGGCCAACAACCTTGCGCTTCTTCTCACCGTTTTCGTCGAGCAGAATATTGCCGTTTGCATCCTTTTCGTACTCAATTACCATTGCGTCCTTGAGCAGCTTATTAAAGGCATTGATATTGCTCGGGAAGTAGTTAGTGTTCTTCTCCTGCATCTCTTCAGAGAGATATGTGCGGAGAAATGACCATGCGCCGTCCGGGTCGCTGCATGAAGATGTCATTGCAACGCAGCTCGTGCCGATGAATACATTGCCCGGCTCTCCGGTTGCCGTCGGGAAGCCGATATATGTGGTGTTCGTGCCAAAGAGGTTATCATTGCTCATTTCAGTGAAGCCGTAAACCATGGTGTATGCGAGCATCTGCTTTCCCTCGGCAATTCTCACGGATGAATTATCATCCGACGTAGCTTCGTGTTTAGAGATTTCATCATCAGACGGGAACTGATTTGCAAACTCGAGCATCTCTTTGAATGCGTCACTTTCGAAGTCGCACTTGCCGCTGCTCCAACTCATATACTCGTTCAAATCCAACGCAAGACCGAGCTTGAGCATTGTCTCTCTGGTAAAGTAGTAGTCAAAGCCATCACAGCCCTCCGGCATAGAGGCAAGTGCGGCATAATAGTCATCGTAGGTCCAGCCCGGATTGTCGCCCACAACGGAGCTTGCACCGGCGACAGTTAAAATTCCGAAGCTTGATACTGCCGCACACAGCTTGCCGTCCACCTCATAGGCCGCAATAAGATTCGGGAAGAAATCATCACGGCTAAGCTCAGGGTCAGCGTCGATATACGGATAGAGGTCAACGATGATTCCCTTTGATGCGAGCTGATTATAGGGTATATCATTAACGATTTCTATCATGTCAGGCAGATTTCCGGCCATTATTTCCGTGCTGAACTTTGTCATGGCGGCATCGTAATCGTTGCTGCCGGTCATCTCATAATAGTCCTTAATATCCACATGATACTTGTCACTCGACCTGTTGAAGCTTATAACGGCATTGCGCAGATCACTGGTGCCGTAGACGGTGGCAAGTGTCAGGTGCTCTTTTTGCTCAACTGAGGAATAGGGTACTTTCGTCAATTCAACAAGGGACAGTGAAATAATATCGCCGTTGCTGTTTATTTCTCTTTCTATCGCACGCAGCACTCCGTCATCTGAGGCTGATATAAACGACAGATTGTCAACGTTTACATCACAGTCAATCCAGTTGAGCAGCTTGGTATACTTCTCATTCTCAAAAGAGTAGCCGTAAAAATCGTTGCCGGCGGTAAAGTAAACGTCATAATCTCCGCTACCTGCTTTCAGCTCATAGACTGAATCGGGAATATCATACTCCTTCTCCGACAGGCATTTCTTGCTCAAATCTACGCGGCGTACAGCGTAGCCATTGTTGCCGTATGTAAGTACGCTCGCCCCGCCGTCGCGCTCTTTGACGAAGCTCATAAGATACGAATCTGCTTCTATATCCGTAAGCTTTTCACCGTCTGCCTTGTATACAGACACAGTGCTTTCGGTGCCGACGTATATATTGCCGTCGTTATCAACGGAAAAACCGAGGATATAACTCTGGCTGTCAATATCCAGCGGCACATTGCTCAGCTCCGTACCGTCGGTATCGAGAATGCGGACATAGTAGTGAGACTCGCTCTTGGAGTAATTATAGTAATCAGCGTCGCTCGTCTTAACTTCGCTCGGTGCTTCCGACCATGATGAGAAGACGGTCTCGAGTACGGCGAGCTTGCCGTCACCGGTGATCTGTGCCTGCTCAGGGTATGCAGTGGAAGTGAAATCGCGCTTGTCCGTGCTGTCAATATCACTTTGCATCGGCACGTAATTTTCAAGTTTGGCCTCGGTACCGTCAAAGCCTTTGAATGCAAGGCGGTACTCGATTATATCGTACTGGCCTTCGTATGTTGCGGTCAGACCGTCAGGGTTATTCTCGCCAACTTTTTCCGAATAGCTGTAATATACACCGCTATCGGACATCGCAAGCGGATTAATGCCCGTGTCGCCGCTGCCGAAAAGCTCCGAGAACTTTGCCTGATAGACAAATTCAGGCGTCGGTGTTGCAGTTGCTTCTGCAGTGCCGGTGCTTGACGACTTGCCGGAGCATGCCGCCAGACTGAAAACCGACAGCAGAGCAAGTATCATGGCAAGCACACGGGTTATAAGTGTTTTATTCATAATATTGTTCCTCCTCATTTTTCTCTTTTCTCGCGCGGTGATTATAGCACAGATGTAAGCTCCGTGCTATTAAGAAACGATAAAGATTTGTTTTATTCTTGTTTCTCCTCTGCCATATATTACGCATGACGCTTTTATTTGTTACATGCTTTTTATAATAGCGCAATGCGTTTATATGATTGCGTAAAAGTGATTTCGGTGTGTTTACATGCTATGAATCTTGTGATAAAATACCCAAGATAATGATTTGGGCAAATGCCCGTGCACGACGGAGAAAAGTATGTTTGATAAGCTCAGAGCTTTAAAAGATCAATATGAACGAATACAGGCACGCCTGCAGCAGCCGGACACGTATTCGGATCCGGCGCTATATGCCAAGTACGAGCGCGAATCGCGCGAGCTTGCGCCGGTTGTAGAGGCCTACTGTGCATATGAAAAGGCGGACGCCGATATGAACGCCGCAAAGGAGCTTATGGAGGACCCTGAACTGCGTGAGCTTGCACAGGATGAGTATGCCGCAGCAAAGCTTGAAAAGGAGCGGCTGACACAGGAGATAAAAATTTTGCTGCTGTCAAAGGATCCGAACGACAGTAAAAACGTGATCATGGAAATCCGCGGCGGCGTCGGCGGTGAAGAAGGCATGCTGTTTGCAGCGGATCTTTTCAGAATGTATTCCATGTATGCAGACCGCAAGGGCTGGAAAATTGATGTCGCCAATCTGAACGAGACGGAGCTGGGCGGCATAAAGGAGATAAGCTTTGTCGTAGAGGGCGCTGGTGCATACTCACGATTGAAATACGAGGCCGGCGGCCACAGAGTGCAGCGCGTCCCCGTGACGGAATCCGGCGGACGGATACATACATCTGCTGCGACCGTGGCTGTGCTGCCGGAGATCGGTGAGGTTGATTTCAAGCTGGATATGAATGATTTAAGGATAGACACATATCGTTCATCCGGCGCCGGCGGACAGCACGTAAACAAGACAGAAAGCGCAATACGTATCACGCACATACCGTCTGGCACGGTTGTCGAATGTCAGGATGAGCGCAGCCAGTATAAAAATAAAGACCGCGCAATGCAGATCATGCGCTCAAAGCTGTACGAGGCGGAGGTTGCAAAGCAAAATGCAGCCGTTGCGGCGGAGCGCAAAAATCAGATTGGCTCCGGCGACAGGAGCGAACGCGTGCGCACATATAATTTCCCGCAAAACCGCGTGACAGATCACAGGCTCAGCGGTGACAACAAGAATTTCAATATAGCCTCAATAATAAACGGCGACCTTGATCCGCTCATTGATGCGCTGACCACAGCAGAGCAGGCGGAAAAGCTCAGGTCGCAGACCGAGGCATAAACGGAGGAGCAGCATGGAAACAAAGCTAATAACAACCGAGCTGTCAACAGCGGCGGAAATAATAAAATCCGGCGGACTTGTCGCCGTGCCGACCGAGACGGTATACGGGCTTGCCGGAAACGGAATGGACGAGACTGCCGTGCAGAAAATATACGACGTAAAGGGTCGCCCGGCCATCAAGCCTCTCTCGCTCATGGTGCCGGATAAATCGGCAATGGACAGATACTGCGTAGATGTGCCGGCACAGGCAAGGCATCTGGCGGATAAGTTCTGGCCTGGACCTCTGACTATAATATTAAAATCAAAGCCGGAAGTGCCGGAAATCGTGCGCGCGGGCGGAACGACAATCGGGCTGCGCTGCCCGGATCACCCGCTGACTCTGGAGGCGCTGAAGCTTGCCGATGTTCCGTTTGCAGCACCGTCTGCCAACCCGTCCGGCGAGGAAAGTCCTAAGAACGCAGGGCGCGTGATGGAGTACTTCAACGGAAAGATTGACGCTGTCATAGACGGCGGAGAGTGCGGTCTCGGCAGGGAGTCGACTATAATAGATATGAGCGCCGAGCCGTATAAAATTCTGCGTCAGGGTGCGCTCGCCGCGGATGAGATTTCCGACGCACTTGTTGACGGGATGCAAATAATCGGCATAACCGGCGGCACGGGCAGCGGCAAGACAACCGCACTCGATGTACTGCGCAGCTTCGGCGCACTGGTGATTGACTGCGACGCGCTGTATCACGAGCTTCTGGACGGCTGCACGGAGATGATCGCCGATATAAGCCGCTTTTTCCCGGGTGCAGTGGTTGACGGCAAGATTGACAGAAAAGCTCTCGGCGCCGTGGTGTTTTCCGATGCCGACGCGCTACGCGATCTGAACATAATCACGCACAGATATATAAACATGGAGCTTCAGCGCCGTCTGCGCGAGTGGGCAATGCAGGGCGGCAAGCTCGCGGCAATTGACGCAATAGAGCTGTTTTCAAGCAATGCGTCAAGCCGCTGCACAACAACCGTAGGCGTGATTGCAGACAGCGAGGTGCGCATGAAGAGAATCATGGCACGCGACGGGATAACCGCAGAATATGCCCTAATGCGAATCCACGCCCAGCGGCCCGATCAGTATTTTATAGAGCACTGCGACTATATATTAAAAAACAACGGCACAAAAGAAGATTTTTACGACTGCTGCCTGAATTTATTTACGGAGGTACTGACTAATGAGTGATCTCAGAGAAGAGCTTTTTTACGACCAGAAGAACGGTTATGACCTGATAGACACAGAGGAGCGCATCAAGGTAGAGGAATACTGCCGCGATTACATGGAGTTTCTCAACGAGTCTCGTATGGAGCGGGAGGCTGTCATAAACTCCATCGCTATGGCAAAGGAGAACGGTTTTGTCGAATATGTACCGGGGATGGAGCTCAAACCCGGCATGAAGATATATAAGAACAACCGCCGCAAGGCACTCATGCTCGCCGTTATAGGTAAGCAGCCGATGGACGCCGGCTGCGTTATCGCCGGCGCACATATTGACTCGCCGCGCCTTGACCTCAAGCAGGTGACAATGTACGAGTCCGATGAGATGTGCTATTTTAAGACGCATTATTACGGCGGCATAAAAAAATACCAGTGGGTTACAATCCCGCTGGAGCTTCACGGCGCAGTTGTGCTCAAGAGCGGCGAGGTTGTCAACGTGACCATCGGCAGAGAGCCGTATGAGCCGAAGTTTGTCATCACCGACCTTCTCCCCCATCTTGCAGCCGACCAGATGAAGAAGACTCTTGCAGAGGGCTTCACCGGCGAAGGGTTAAACATTCTCATCGGCAGCACGCCTTACGCTGACAGCGGCAAGGACAGAGTGAAGCTTGCAATCATGAGCATACTCAACGATATGTACGGCATCACGGAGGAGGATTTCCTCTCGGCAGAGCTCGCCGCTGTCCCCGCATTTGACGTGTGCGAAATAGGCCTTGACCGCTCTCTTATCGGCGGCTACGGTCACGACGACAGGGTGTGCGCATATGCAGAGCTGAAGGCACTCTTTGACGTGGAGAACCCGGAGCGCACCTGCGTGTGCATTCTTGCCGATAAAGAAGAGACGGGCTCCGACGGCGTGACGGGCATGCAGAGCGCGGCGTTTGACTGCTTCATGGCGGATCTCTGCGCGGCACAGGGTGTTGAGCTGAGGCGTTGCTTTGAAAACAGCTTCTGCATCTCCGCCGATGTCTGCAACGCATACGACCCTCTCTACCCCGATGTATCAGAGAAACGTAGCGACTCCAAGGTCAACTACGGTGTGGGCATATGCAAGTTCACCGGCGCGCGCGGAAAGTCCGGCACAAATGA
>CAVAPH010000084.1:0-10051 GCA_963590455.1 bacterium
CTTATTAATTACTCGTTGATGCCGATAACAACACCGGAACCGACGGTACGGCCGCCTTCACGGATAGCGAAACGAAGGCCGTTCTCGATTGCAATCGGGGTGATGAGCTCGACGTCCATGTCGACGTTGTCGCCGGGCATGCACATCTCAACACCTTCGGGAAGGGTGATGACGCCGGTAACGTCGGTGGTACGGAAGTAGAACTGCGGACGGTAGTTGTTGAAGAACGGGGTGTGACGGCCGCCCTCTTCTTTGGACAGAACGTAAACCTGGCCCTTGAACTTGGTGTGGGGGTGGATGGACTTAGGAGCAGCCAGAACCTGACCACGCTCAACAGCCTTCTTGTCGATACCACGGAGCAGGCAGCCGACGTTGTCGCCAGCCTCTGCGTACTCGAGGGTCTTGTGGAACATCTCGGTACCGGTAACGGTGGTCTCGGTGCTCTCTTCCTTCAGACCAACGATCTCAACCTTGTCGCCGATCTTGACGCGGCCACGCTCAACACGACCGGTAACAACAGTGCCACGGCCGGAGATGGTGAAGACGTCCTCGATAGGCATAAGGAAGGGCATGTCAGCCTTACGGTCAGGAGTGGGGATCCAGCTGTCAACTGCATCCATGAGCTCCTTGATGCACTGATACTCAGGTGCATTAGGATCGGTGGACTCGGAAACGAGTGCGTTCAGAGCGGAACCACGGATAATCGGGGTGTCATCTCCGGGGAAGCCGTAGAAGTCAAGCAGCTCGCGAACTTCCATCTCGACGAGCTCGAGGAGCTCCTCGTCGTCAACCTGGTCGCACTTGTTGAGGAAGACGAGAACGGAAGGAACGTTAACCTGACGTGCGAGAAGAAGGTGCTCACGAGTCTGAGCCATAGGACCATCGGAAGCTGCGATAACAAGGATTGCGCCGTCCATCTGAGCTGCGCCGGTGATCATGTTCTTGATATAGTCAGCGTGGCCCGGGCAGTCGACGTGTGCGTAGTGACGCTTCTCGGTCTCGTACTCAACGTGTGCGGTGTTGATGGTGATGCCGCGCTCGCGCTCTTCGGGAGCCTTATCAATGGAAGAGTAGTCGGTGTACTCTGCCTTGCCCTGCATTGCCAGGTACTTAGTGATAGCAGCGGTAAGGGTGGTCTTGCCGTGGTCGATATGGCCGATGGTGCCGATGTTAACATGGGGCTTGGTTCTGTTGTACATCTGTTTTGCCATTAGAATAATCCTCCTAATTAAGATTTCAAATTGTTAGTTATTTTACTGAGCCATTGTGCTTATTCACAAGAGCTTCCTGCAAATTTTTCGGCAGCTCAACATAGTGGCTGGGCTCCATGGAATATGTTGCCCTGCCCTGAGTCTTGCTGCGCAGATCCGTGGCGTAGCCGAACATCGTGGAGAGAGGAACATTGCTCTCAATAGTAGCAGTGCCGTTTCTGATCTCCGAACCGACGATCTGGCCGCGGCGGGCATTGATATCACCCATAACGTCACCCATGTAATCATCAGGTGCAGTCACAACGACCTTCATTATAGGCTCCAGCAATGTCGGACCCGCTTTAGCGGCGGCTTCCTTGAAAGCCATGCTGCCGCAGATCTTGAACGCCATCTCACTTGAGTCGACTTCATGGAAGGAGCCGTCAAGCAGAGTTACCTTTACATCTACGGTCTGGTATCCCGCCAGAACACCGGACAGCATTGCACCCTGGATACCCTGATCTACGCAGGGGATATACTCCTTCGGGATTGCGCCGCCGGTAATCTTGTTTATGAACTCATAGCCCTTGCCGGATTCATTCGGCTCGACCATGATCTTCACATGCGCGAACTGACCCTTGCCGCCTGTCTGACGAGCATAGCGGGTGTCAACCGTTGCGGACTTCGTGATAGTCTCCTTATAGGAAACCTGCGGCTTGCCCACGTTGGCCTCGACCTTGAACTCTCTGAGGAGTCTGTCAACTATGATCTCCAAATGGAGCTCGCCCATACCGGCAATAATCGTCTGACCCGTCTCCTCGTCCGTATAGGTCTTGAAGGTGGGATCTTCCTCTGCCAGCTTTTGCAGAGCAATGGCCATTTTCTCCTGACCTGCCTTCGTCTTCGGCTCAATTGCGACACGAATAACAGGCTCGGGGAATTCCATAGACTCAAGGATAATCTGATCTTTGTCATCACAGAGCGTGTCGCCGGTCGTGGTGTTCTTCAGACCGACAGCAGCGGCGATATCGCCGGCATAGACATCCTCGATGTCCTCTCTGTGGTTTGCGTGCATACGAAGTATGCGGCCGAAACGCTCACGCACTCCCTTAGTGGAGTTCATAACCGTCTTGCCGGCCTCGATGCTGCCTGAATATACGCGGAAGAAGCTAAGTCTGCCGACGTAGGGGTCAGACATGATCTTGAAAGCCAAAGCGGAGAAGGGCGCGTCATCACTTGCCTCTCTCTTTTTCTCTTCGCCGGTCTTGGGATCGGTACCCTCGATTGCCGGAACATCCAGCGGTGAAGGCATATAATCCACAATAGCATCGAGCAGCTTCTGCACGCCTTTGTTTTTATAAGAAGTGCCGCAGGTCACGGGAACCATTTTCACCGCGACGGTGGCTTTTCTTATTGTCTCACGGATTTTGTCCGCGGGAATCTCATCGCCGTTGAGATACATTTCCATGATCTCATCGTCGAAGTCTGCTACAGCCTCCAGGAGGTTTGTGCGATACTCCTCGGCCAGCGCCTTCATGCTCTCGGGGATTTCCTCCGTGACCATCTGCTTGCCGAGATCATCGAGATACACGTCCGCATTCATGTCCACCAGATCGACGATGCCCTCGAAGCTTCCCTCTTTGCCGATAGGCAGCTGAATGGGAACTGCGTTGCACTTAAGTCTCTCATGTATCATCTCGAGTACATGATAGAAATCCGCGCCCATGATGTCCATCTTATTGACGTAAATCATACGCGGGACATGATAATGATCGGCCTGTCTCCAAACCGTCTCCGACTGCGGCTCAACACCGCCCTTTGCACACAGAACCGTCACGCATCCGTCGAGTACTCGAAGAGAACGCTCAACCTCTGCAGTGAAGTCCACGTGACCCGGAGTGTCGATGATGTTGATGCGGGTGCCCTTCCAAAAGCAGGTGGTAGCAGCGGAAGTGATGGTTATACCTCTCTCCTGCTCCTGAGCCATCCAGTCCATGGTGGCTGTGCCCTCATGCGTCTCACCCAGCTTGTAGTTGACGCCAGTGTAGAAAAGAATACGCTCTGTAGTCGTAGTCTTGCCGGCGTCGATGTGAGCCATGATACCGATATTTCTCGTTTTTTCTAGTGAATACTGTCTGGGCATTTGATACTCCTGAATTGAATCTGTTTTTTGTCAGATCACCATCTGAAATGCGCGAAAGCCTTGTTGGCCTCGGCATTCTTATGCATGTCTTCACGTTTCTTGACGGATGCACCGGTATTGTTGCATGCATCCATGATCTCTGCTGCAAGACGCTCCTTCATGGTCTTCTCACCGCGCTTGCGGGAGTAACCGACGAGCCAACGCAGAGCCAGAGTCTGACGACGTGCGGGACGTACTTCGATAGGAACCTGATAGGTTGCGCCGCCGACACGGCGGGCCTTGACCTCGAGAGCAGGCATGATGTTGTTCATTGCTTCAGTGAAAGCATCAAGCGGCTCCTTGCCGGTCTTTTCCTTGATGATGTCAAAAGCGTCGTAAACGACCTTCTGTGCAACACCCTTTTTGCCGTCGAGCATAACACCGTTGATGAGCTTGGTCACCAGGACGCTGTTGTACATAGGATCAGGCAAAATTTCTCTTTTGGGAACATTACCTCTTCTGGGCACGTTGCTTCCCTCCTTCATTAAAAAATGGAATCACAGGTACTCGAACGCATATTGCGTCCGTTGCGCCCCGAGGTTTATCCACATATATTATAGATAAACGACAGGGCTATGCGAGCAGCCATCCGGTTTCCGGCGCGCGGCTGCCCATGCCTAAGCTGTCGGGAAATTACTTCTTCTTAGCAGCCTTGGGCCTCTTTGCGCCGTACTTGGATCTGGCCTGCATACGACCGTTCACGCCCTGAGCATCGAGGGTACCGCGGATGATGTGGTAACGGACACCAGGAAGGTCCTTAACACGACCGCCGCGAATCATAACGACGGAGTGCTCCTGGAGGTTATGACCAATACCGGGGATGTAAGCTGTGACTTCGTAACCATTGGTCAGACGTACACGGGCAATCTTACGCAGTGCGGAGTTCGGCTTCTTAGGAGTGGAAGTACGGACTGCGGTGCAGACGCCTCTCTTCTGGGGGGAGCTGAGATCGGTCTCCTTGTTCTTGAGGGTGTTCAGGCCCTTCTGCATTGCAGGAGAGGTGGACTTGTAGGCAACTTTTTCTCTTCCCTTTCTGACAAGCTGGTTAAAGGTTGGCATTTTGTTCTCCTTTCTTTCGATGTCGCGGACATCTGTACGTCAATCGCGCGCAAAACGTTGATATTTCAGCAATAATCGCAATTCTGGCAAGCGGGCGCACTAATACCCACGCAGTTGTTGATTTTAGCATATTCCACAAATTTAGTCAAGAATATTTGTGAATTCTATTTTTAACAAATTTTCATATATATTTTCTCGGTTTTCGCACAAAAATGGAGAGGCTGTGTAAGTCTCTCCCAGATTATATGATTTTAATCTAATGCCCCGCCTTGCTTGAGATCTCCTGCAGCTCAAAGCGGTACTCCTGCGCAGCGTCCGGATATTTCTCGCGGTCAACTCGGCTGAGGAACATTTTCAGCGGGCGAATCCACAATCCGCCGTCGCCGTAGAGCTTGCGATATATTACATACTCTTCCCCGTCCTCGGAGCTGCGTGCCGTGCCCTCCACCAGATAATAATCACCCTTAAAATGCCGGTAGACCCTGCCGATTATGAGCTGCTGCATGTGCCGTTCCCCTTTCGTCATGCTTATTTTATAATTTTATTATAGCATCGTGCGATCGGCGTGGCAAGCCGAGGCCGCATGTTGTAATTAAGCATTATTTATGTTAGTATAACGCATGATTTGAAGTATTTTAACGCTCTGATTAAGAAAGCTGTGATTTTATGCCGCCGCTGTCGGTTTTAATTAAGCCGGTCTCCTCCTCGTGCAATATGCGCTGCCGGTACTGCTTCTACCGCGATGTTGCCGAGCATCGTGAGCAGGCAAGCCTTGGCATAATGAGTGAGGAAACACTGGATAATATTATACGCAGAGCCGCGGCATATGCGGAAAGCGAGATAGATTTCAGCTTTCAGGGCGGTGAACCGACACTCGCAGGCCTTGATTTTTACAAAGCGCTTATAAGAGCCGAGAAAAAATATAACTCCAAGGGGCTTGTCATTCACAACTCGCTGCAGACCAACGGATATAATATAAGCGACGAACTGATGGATCTCTTTGCCGGGGAGGGCTTTTTACTGGGCGTATCTTTGGACGGGACGCCTGAGCTGCATGACGCATACAGACTTGATGCAGACGGGCGCGGCACGTCCGGGCGCGTGCTCGAAACGATAGAGCGACTTGAGAGGCACGGAGTTGATTTTAATATCCTGTGCGTTGTCAATTCTCTTGTCGCCGCGCACCCGAAAGAGTGCTTTGATTATCTGAAAAAATATAAATATATTCAGTATATTCCCTGCCTTGACGGTTTTTCAGGAGATAAAAGTGACTGCTCGCTCACGCCAGAGGCTTATACCGGATTTCTAAAAGAGAGCTTTGATTTATATTATGCCGCTTTTGTGCACGGATCGCCCGTCAGCATACGCAGCTTTGATAATTATATAAGTATATTGCTCGGCCGGCAGCCGGAAAGCTGCGGAATGTGCGGGCGCTGCGGGCTGTATTTTATGATAGAGGCGGACGGCAGTGTCTATCCCTGTGATTTTTACGGTCTTGACAAGTGGTGCATGGGGAATATAAACTCAAACTCATTTTTCAAGCTCGACAAATCACCGGTGAGCGAAAAATTTATTGCAGACTCTCTGCCCGTGCCGGAGCAGTGCCGCACATGCAAATGGTACGGCTTGTGCAGGAACGGCTGCCGCCGTGAGCGCGAGCCGCTTGAATCCGGTGCCGCGGCAATAAACAGGTGGTGCGGCTGCTATAAAGAATTCTTTGAGTATTCAGCAGAGCGTATGCAGCGCATGGCAGACGCGCTCGCTAAATAATATCATTTCTATTATAAGAAACACGGATTGACGTTATGACGGTATACTTGGTTTTTATTTTTATCAGCTTTCTGGCATCTGTAATTGGCTGCATATGCGGCATCGGTGGCGGCGTATTGATAAAGCCGGTGATGGACGCATTTAATATCTACTCTGTGAGCACAATAAGCTTCATGTCCGGCTGCATCGTTCTCTCTATGACTGCATATACTTTTATAAAAACGCAGCTTGCACATGAGTCCGTCATAGAAAAGGACAGCAGCACATGGCTCGGCATAGGCGCAGCACTCGGCGGACTTGCCGGAAAGCAGCTTTTTGACGCTGTAAAATCCGCCTCGGCAAATCCGGATTCCGTGGGCGCGGTTCAGGCAGCGGCACTGTTTGTACTGACTCTCGGCACGATTATATATACGCTCAACAAGTCCCGCATACGCACGCACAGCATACACTCCGGCCCCGTCAGCGCTCTCATCGGGCTTACTCTCGGGCTTATGTCCTCGTTCCTCGGCATCGGCGGCGGGCCGATAAACCTTGTCGTGCTCGGATTTTTCTTCTCCATGCAGACGAAAAAGGCCGCACAGAATTCACTCTATATTATTCTTATCTCGCAGCTTGTAAGCCTGATATTTACCGTAATCACCGGCGCCGTGCCGGATTTCCCCGTATTGCTGCTGATTTTAATGATTCTCTGCGGAATTTCAGGTGCTGCAGTCGGGCGCAAAATCAACAAGAAAATTGACAGCGCTGCAGTGGACAAGCTGTTTGTTGCCCTGCTCTCCGTGATAATGCTTATATGCGTATATAATTTCATACAGTACAGCGCATGATTATTAATTATAAAATACGCTGCGGATGACGTCCCACCTTCAAGGCAGCAGGACAGTCCGCAGCGTATTTTTTATTATTTATTATTTTTTATTATTTTCCTGATCGTCAGCCGGCTCTTCGGGCTTTGCGATGGCGCCGCCGTGCTTTGCGAAGACAGGTTCGACGAAAAGCGACCAGAGCAGCATCATAAGTGCCGGAACGAACGCAAGGGGGAAAATCCAGCGTATGCATATGCCCATCAATCCGCCCGTCATAAGCACAAGTATCACCGTTGACGGCAGGTGCCCGACCGCGAATTTTATCGCCGTAATGTTCAGCGGCCAAAATGCGAAGCTGTAGCGCGAGAGCAGCGGGAAAACCCAGCAGGCCGCACCCAGCGGGATCACAAGCGCGACATAGTATGCCCCGCCTGCGGCAGCTTCACCGCTCTCCCGGAGCCATGCGAGCATGAAAAGCCCGATCGCCGCGACAGCGCCCCACAGCAGTGTGCACAGGCAGCCCTGGCCGAGCTCATTCTTCAGCGTACGGAAAAAGCGGGTGTAGACACCGGGCTGCTTATAGCGAATGCAGCGGACAACGCTGTCATACAGTGCAGTCGTTGCCGCGCCGAGAGTTACCACGGGGATGCAGCACACAAGCCACAGCAGGCTGAGAAAGAGTATGTCCGTGAGCGTGTTCAGCACACGCCACAGCCAGCCCTGATATTGAAATATGCGGCCGAACATCTCAGGTCAGATCGCGCACAATCGGTGCGAGAGCGTGCGCAAGCTGGCTGTGCCCGCGGCGGCTGAGATGCATATAATCAACGGTGTTGAACTCCGCCACGCCCTCAGCGTCCAGGAACGCCCAGCCGTGCAGTGCGCATTTCTCTTTATAGTGCTGCGCTACGGTTGCGGATGTTACGGGGCAGCTTGTGCCCATCGCCGGGTCGTTGAATCCCTCGCCTATATGCGGCGGAGCAACGACGAGAATATTCGGCTTTCCGCCGCGCCATGCACCGACGGTCTCCGCCTTCATCGCAAGCCGTTCAAGGCCGATGGCGATGCACGTGGAGCTTGCATTGAAGCGCTCCTTCGTGTCATTCGTGCCGAGCATGATTATAAGCAGATCTACCGGCTCATGCGTCATGAGCGTGGAATATATAACATCAAGGCCTGACATGCACTCGTGCAGAGGATCGTCAAAAACGGTGGTGCGGCCGGACAGGCCCTCCTCGAGCACGAGATAATCCTCGCCGAGCTCACGCTGGAGAAGACAGGTCCAGCGCTCATCCTCGTTGAATCTGTCGCCGCCGTCGGCTGTGTCCTTAGGATCCGCGCAGTAGCCGTGAGTATTGGAATCGCCGAAGCAGACTATATGCTTTTTCATCGTGTTTCCTCCGATTTTATTTATAATCAGTGCCGAAGCTCCGGCAGAGATGCGGCCGCCGCAGACTGGCCGACACGGCGGAACTTTTCATCCGGCAGGGCAAGATGTATTGCCTTCTCGATCTCGGGATATTCATCGGCAAGCACGCGGGAGCACTCGGATATAATAAGCTCGCCGCCCTTGCCTGACATCACGCGGCCGAGGAGCAGGACATGACGGAAACGGTACATGTCATAATAGAGTGCCAGAGAGTGCGCAAGATATACGCCGATGCTGCGGTATATCGCGGCGGCGCGGTCATCACCGTCTGCCATAAGCTGCTGGACAACCTTGAGCTTTTCTGCCGGTGAGAGTGACTCGTCAAGCTCTATACCCGCTGCAGGTGCAAGCTTTATCACACCGTCCTGGGAGAAGTATTTCACGCCGCAGCCGATGTCGAGCGACCACTCATCGCGCATTGCATCCGGGTTTGCATCTACAGGGATAAACGCCAGCTCGTTGAGCCAGCCCGTAACGCAGCCGTTTTCGTCCACGTAGCCGCCGGCCTCGCTCGTGCCCATCGCGATGCCGAGTATATTCGTGTCGCCGAGACTCATTGCTCCGGCAAGGGCCGTCACATCACCGTCATTGAAAACGTTGAATGGAATATCGCCGAATGTGTCGGTAATGGCGCGAATGTAAATATCTTTTACCTTTGCGTCAAAAAGATCCTTCGGGACCTTCAGGAACAAGGACGCATTCATGGTGCGGTCATTGATATACACGCCGGCAGAGGACACGCCGACTGCATCAACTCTCGGCATATGTGCTGCAGCGGATTTCAGAGCGGAAACTATGCCGTTATAGTGATAATCCGGGTCGGAATTCGTCTTCGGGAACCACACGACTTCCTCGGAATACACGGTCTCGCCGTCTATTACTGCAGAAACCTTGCGGTCGCTTCCGCCGGCGTCAAAGCCTATACGGCAGCCGTCAAGATGCCCGCCTGCGGGTTTGGGCGAGTCCTTTGCCTCGGGGAGCTTGTCGGTATAGACAACCTCAAAGGGGCGCTCGTATATGCTTGAAAAATAATCAAAATCAAAGGCCTGCTCGCCCTCCGCCGTGAAGCATGAGGCGATATAATCATATATGTCGCGGTCGCCGCTGATGTATACGCGCCAGCCGCCCTTCATCCAGAGGATTGATTTCACAAGGCGGCGGATATAATATCTGTCTGCCTGACGCATATCATCAGTGCCGTGAATAAATGTGTGTACGGATGCCATCTCACCGCCGAGACGCTCCACCGCAACGCCGAGCGGCTTCTTCGCCGTGGCAAGAAAGGCCTTGTTGAATTTATACAGCGGGAAAAAAGCCGGGTCGAGCTCCGGGACGTTTTTGACATCAACTTCAACGCCGAATCTGTTCATTATTATAACCCCCTGATTTTATATATTTTTTGTCCGATTTGACTCATGAGCATTATAGCATGCCTGTTGCGCGTTGTCATCTATAAAGATAAAAAATATTTCAATTAAAATTAATGTTGAAAATTATTTTCATTGATGCTACTATAGTAGATACACAGGCAATAATATTCTTATAAACCAGCGTATTATATAATTATCATAATTTTTCAGGAGGAGTTTGACATGGACAGAGAAAAACTGATCTC
>CAVAPH010000085.1:0-3618 GCA_963590455.1 bacterium
GGCTTCGGCGCTCTTCCGATATGCATGGCAAAGACCCAGTACAGCTTTTCGGACGACGCGGCAAAGCTCGGCGCACCGAGAGGCTTCACAATAAGCGTAAGAAATCTGAAAATCTGCGCAGGTGCGGGCTTCATCGTGGCACTCACGGGTAATATAATGACTATGCCCGGGCTTCCGAAGGTACCGGCGGCGGAAAAAATAGATGTCGACGAAAACGGCGTCATTTCCGGGCTGTTTTAAGAGGTTTACATAATGCTTGTAGATAAGAGTATCAGCGAGTTTAATACGGCTCTTGCATCTGCCGCCCCTGTTCCCGGCGGCGGTGGCGTGAGTGCGCTTACGGCGGCGCTCGGCACCGGGCTTGGAATAATGGTGGGCTGCCTCACGGTCGGCAAGAAAAAATACGCCGATGTTGAAGATGAGCTGCGCGCCCTCATGCAGGAATGTGATGAAATAAACTCCCGGCTGCTCACGCTCATAGACAGCGATGCAGCGGCATTTGAGCCGCTCAGTCAGGCCTACTCACTGCCAAAGGATGCGCCGGGGCGTGACGAGATCATGGAAAAATGCCTACGTGACGCAGCTGCCGTGCCGCTGGAGATTGTCAAACTGAGCTGCAGGGCGATTGAACTGATGGAGGGCTTTGCGCGTATGGGCAGTGTTCTTGCCGTATCAGATGCCGGATGCGGGGCGGCACTCTGCCGCGCGGCGCTTGAAGGTGCAGCGCTCAATGTGTTTGTGAACACGAGGCTGATGAAGGACCGCGATTATGCGGATGGCATAAATGCTCTCGTGAACTCTGCCGTTGAGAAATATGTACCTCAGGCAGAAAACACCTTTAATTCAGTACGTGAAAGGCTGAAATAAATTCTGACTCCACCCGGAGGATTAACATGAGCTGCAATTTATTAAAAGGAGCTCCCGTGGCTGCGGCACTCGATGAGGAAAGCAAGGCTGCGGCGATGAAATTAAAAGAAAATAATATTTTTCCATGTCTGGCGATAGTCCGCATAGGAGAACGTGCAGATGACGTCTCATACGAGCGCAGTGCCGTCAAGCGCTGCTGCAAGGTCGGTGTGCTGGTGAAAAGCGTGGTTCTGCCGGAGGGCATCTCGCAGGATGAGCTGATCGCGGAAATTAAAGCACTAAATGCGGATTCCTCCGTGCACGGTGTATTGATAATGCTCCCCCTGCCTGAATATATTGATGAAAACGCAGTCTGCGCAGCACTTGACCCGCGAAAGGATGTCGACGGGATCACAATCAGCTCTATGGCAAAGATTTATTCCGGGCGCGGTTACGGCTATTCTCCGTGTACTGCCGAGGCATGCATGGAACTGCTGAAATATTACGGCATAGAGATAAGCGGCAGGCGCGTGGTCGTTATAGGGCGCTCGCATGTAATAGGTCGTCCGGTCGCCATGCTGATGACGGCTGCCGACGGCACAGTCACCGTATGCCACACGAAGACGGAGAACATGCCTGCCATCGTGCGCGAGGCCGATATCGCAGTCGTCGCCACAGGGCACGGCGAATCAATAGGACAAGAGCATTTCCGCGCAGGGCAGACTGTCATAGACGTCGGTACAAACTGGTCGGAGGAACGTCAGGCACTTGTAGGCGACGTGAAATTTGACGAGGTATCCGGCATTGTCTCGGCTATTTCTCCCGTTCCGGGCGGAGTTGGAAGCGTGACAACGTCTGTGCTTGTCGCCCACGTTATAAAAGCCGCAGGAGCTGATTTATCCTGCTAAATATAATAAATTAAAATATGTGTCAGAGTAGAGCACGGTGCGTCAAGTGCCACGGGATGGGAAGTTGTCCGTGGACGAAGGTATTAACAATGCCGCGATACCGTGTTCGCATCCGCTGCCACCAAAGGATCATGATTTCAACCTTTCGTGGCACTGTCACGAAGGGAGTATTTTTTTGATGAGAAAGAACGTAAAACAGCTGTCAACAAATGCAATGCTTGCGGCGATGTGTGCCGTACTGGGTGCGGTTTCACTTGACCTGGGCAATATTAAGATCACGCTGGAGAGCATACCGGTTATACTCGGGGCCCTGCTGTTCGGCCCTGCGGATGGTGCAATAATCGGCTTTGTCGGGACTTTTGTATATCAGGTGCTGCGCTATGGCTTTTCGGCAACTACGCTGCTGTGGATGCTGCCGCACGTGGTCTGCGGCTTTATCGTAGGCATGTATGCGAAGAAAAAGAGCTTTAATCTCAGCGTAGTACAGACGATTGTCATTACCGTAATAGCCGGGTTTATCTTAACCACGCTGAACACGGGCGTAATGTATATTGACAGCAAGATCTACGGGTATTACTCGGCAGTATATATATTCGGTTCTATGCTTATCAGGTATATCAGCGGCATCGCAAAATTTGTTGCCATCGGTGTGCTTATGCCGCCGCTGGTAAATCTGCTGCGCAGCAGGTTTTTTCTGAACGGCGGTTCAGACGCATGAGCATGAATATAACTGAGCAGAAAAATGCGCTCAGACGTGATATAAAAGCCGCCGAGTGTGCAATGAGTGACGGTGAGAAGCGAGCAGCCGACGCATCGATAATCGAGAATATAATATTAAGCAATGCCTATAAAAATGCGAATGTTATATTTGCATTTGTCGGTACGGCACATGAGATCGACACGACGGCACTTTTGCAGGATATTCTAGCAAACGGCAAGCGACTGTGTGTGCCGCTTTGCGTCGGCAGCGGGATAATGGAAGTCAAAGAGATATTCTCTCTTGAAGAGCTTCATCGGGGAGCCTATGGCATTTTGGAGCCGAGTGCCGAGTGCCGCAGTGTGAGTTTGGATGAAATAGATCTGGTTATACTCCCCTGCGTCAGCTGCAGCCATGACGGCAGACGCCTCGGTCACGGCGGAGGCTATTATGACAGGTTCATGGCGCAATACAGGGGCCGGGCAATTCTTATATGCAGAGAGGCTCTGACAAGGGAGAATATACCGACAGAGCCGCATGATATCAGCTGCCAGGCAGTGATAACAGACGCCGGTATGTTCGGCAGAAATATATAAAACAGGGGTTGTCTCACCGGAGACAGCCCCTGTAAATTTATTGTGCCTGTTTATTATATCAGCCGTTGAGATATTTTACGGCGATGCTTGCGAATGCGTCTGCGCCGGTCTTGATGGCTTCGGGCTTGAAGACGCACTTTGAGCTGTGAAGTGCATAGACATCTTCACCGGTGTACTGCTCGCAATTGAGCCACATGAAAACTGTGGGAGTACCGGTAGAGAGGCCGTAATAGCTGAAGTCTTCGGAGCCGGAAGCAGGCTCGTCCATGACCTGGATAGAGTTTTCGCCGAGCTCGGATTTAAGAGTATCGACGGCGAGGTCAACCATGGCGTCGTCGTTTTCGACACATGCATAACCGGTCATTGCCTTGACATCGACCTTGCAGCCGGAAATAGACTCAACGCCCTTTGCGATGGCAAAGGTGTGCTCACGGATAACCTTGGCGGTCTCATTATCATAGTATCTGAAGCAGCCGCCTGCGGTTGCATAGTCAGGGATAATATTCACGCGGGAGCCGCCGCTTATTGTGCCCACGGACAAAATTGCAGTCTTGAGCGGGTCGGTATTGCG
>CAVAPH010000085.1:3898-9673 GCA_963590455.1 bacterium
GATTCCTCTGCCGGCTGGAATATGAGCTTCACGGTGCCGGGGAATTTATCTCTGTTCTCACAGAGGATACGCGCCACGGTGAGAAGAATAGTAACGTGCATATCATGGCCGCAGGCGTGCATGACGCCGGAATTTTCGGAAGCGAATTCAACGCCGGTCTCCTCCGTTACGGGGAGTGCGTCCATATCTGCACGGATGGCAATGCATTTGCCCTCGCCCTTGCCGCCCTTTATAAGTGCAACAAGGCCGGTCATCCATGTGCGCTCTACAGAGTCAACACCGTACTCCTTGAGCTTTTCCATGATAAGCGCGCTGGTTCTCTCTTCTTTGTATGACAGCTCCGGATGGCGGTGTATATCCTCGCGGATTGCCTTCATTTCAGGGTAGTATTTTTCAACTGCTTCTTTGAACATAACATGTTCCTCCGATTTCTTTTGCTTTATATCACTTGCCGAGCATGATCTTGAGGATCTCCACGTCGGTGCTCTTCATGCCCTCGCGGCCCATACGGCCCACGCTTTCGATGGTCTCCTCAACGTTGTCCTCTACAAGGCCCTCGCCGGGCTTGAAGACTCTCCCCTTCTCGCTCATATCCATGGCGAGGAGCGCCATGCCGACTGCCGTTGCAATCTTGGATGCACAGGAGCTTTTTGCCCCGTCGCAGACCATGCCGCCGGTGGTGTTGATAGTGTTTGTAATTATGCCGCAAATATCATCATAGCTGCCGCCGAGCATGTACGCAATGCCGCAGGCACTGCCGGTCGCTGCACTCGTTGCGCCGCAATATGCCGAGAGGCTGCCGATGTAGCGTTTTTCGTGCAGAGAAATTAAATTGGCGAGAGCCAGAGCGCGGAGCACCTTGTCCTCCGGCACATTATACTCTTTCGCATAAACAAGCAGAGGCATTGTAACAGTGATACCCTGATTGCCGCTGCCGGAGTTAATAACAACAGGCATTGCGCAGCCGTTCATTCTTGCGTCGGAGCCTGCCGCCGCATATGCGCGTGCACGGTCAACAAGGCTGTTCGATTCCTCGGAAATAGTTCTGCCGACCTCGGCGCCCCAGGGATTTTTAAGTCCCTCTTCTGATATTGCACTGTTGCATTTTATCTGATTTTCAAGAACATCGCGCACATCGTCAAGATTCACCTCATTGGCGAAATCGTATATATCGCGGACATTGAGCAGACTTTTATCCGGTGCCTCCTGCGCAGTGCCGTTTTCTCTGGCGGCGACGGCATCGAAGATGACCTTGCCGTCTTTCTCAATGCGCGTTACATTGTTGTGATAATCCTTGATTTCAACAAGAGCGGTGCTGTCACCCTTTTTGCCCTCAATGCGTATATAGAGGTTTTCAACACCCTCCACGAGCTCACAGTCGCAGCAGCCGGCGTCAACCATCTTATGCATGAGTGCAATGTCCTCGTCACTGACAGCATGCAGAACATCAAGCACCTTGGATGCGTCGCCGCCGATGATGCCGAGCATTGCCGCCGTGTCAATTCCGCGTGAACCGCCCGAATTTGGGACAGTTACCGCCATAACATTCTTTACGATGTTCCCGCTGCAGTATACCGTACAGTGCTCAGGTATGTCACCGAGCACCTCACGAAGTCTCGCGCCGGCATACGCGATGGCAATGGGCTCGGTACAGCCTGTCGCCATTGTGAGTTCATCATGGAGCAGCGCCACGTAGGTGTCGTATACTTTTTTATCCATTATAACTCCTTTTCTGTATGTATCTTTCGGCAGATAATTTAAAATCTATAAAACCCATGATCTTAAGCTTAACATCATGCGTAAAGCTGTATGAATTATATTACTTGTTGTTCAAAAAGTCGTAGGCAAACTGTGCGGTGAGAGCCGCGCCGCGCCAGAGGCAGGATTCATCAACGGTGTACTTCTCGTTGTGGTTAGTGTAAACGAGACCCTTCTCGACATTTCTCGAGCCGATAAATGCGAAGAATGCAGGAATCTTTTCCATGAAGAGTGCGAAGTCCTCGCTGCCCATAAGCGGCGGCATGTCATTCTTGACGCCCTCCGCTCCGAAAAGTTTGAGTGCGGCATTCTGGGCAATGCCATTGAGCTCCGGATCCTCGTTTATAACAGCAGGCAGCATCGGGCTGAATTCAAGCTCTGCTGTGCAGCCGTATGCCTCGGCAGTGTTCTGGATTATCTTATTGAGGTCGGCCTCCATGTTGTGTCTGAGCTCGCGGGAGTAGGTGCGGATGGTGCCGACAAGCTCGACATCGGGGCAGATTATATTATACATGCTGCCGCCGTGGAACTTGCCTACGGTGACAACGAGCGGGTTGACAGGATTGTTCTTACGGCTGACATAGGTTTGCAGTGCCATTACGATTGCGGACGCTGCAACGATTGCATCATGTCCGTCCTGAGGTGCGGAGCCGTGGGACTGGAAGCCCTTGACGCGGATAGTGAAGTTGTCGCAGGATGCCATGCGGTTGCCGCTTGCAACGCAGACATAGGGCGCGTCGAGAGTGCCCCAGATGTGCTGGCCGAAGATAGCATCAACGCCGTCAAGCACACCGTGATCAACATAGTACTTTGCACCGCAGGCCATTTCCTCGCCGGACTGGAGCAGGAACTTGACCTTGCCCTTAAGCTCGTCTTTTACATCGAGCAGAATATGAGCCGCACCGAGCAGCATTGCCATATGGTTATCATGGCCGCAAGCATGCATCACGCCGTCGTTCTCAGATGCAAAATCAAGGCCGGTCGCTTCCTTTACGGGCAGTGCGTCGATATCTGCACGCAGCATAACTGTGCGGCCGGGCTTGCCGGTGTCGAGAGTGGCGACAAGGCCGGGGTAATCGGGGAAAGTCTGAATTTCCATACCCATCTTCTCAAATTCAGCGACGAGAGTCTTCGTGGTCTCCCACTCCTTGAAGCTGAGCTCAGGGTGTGCATGCAGATATCTTCTGCGCTCAATAATATAATCGCTGTACTTTTCAGCGAGTGCTTTAATTTCCATAACTTTGCTCCTTCATTTGAAATAATATTTAAGCCAAGATATAACGTTGCATAATTGCAGGTGCTTTCAAAATTCAAAAGACGGCATAACGAATAGTTATGCCGTCCGGATAATCACTTGTTCAGATAGTCTGCTGCCACCTGACAGTAGATACAGGCACCGTTGAGCATAGCATCCTCGTCGATTTTAAACTTCGGGCTGTGATGGGGATGGCAGGTGTCCTTCTCGGCATTGCCGCAGCCGACAAGTGCGATCGCGCCCATATGATCGGGAGCTGCATCGATGAAGTAGCAGAAGTCCTCGCCGCCGGTGGTCGGCTCGAAATCGATCTGATAGCTGTCATTGCCGTAGATCTTCTTGCAGGCGCCATCAATGATATCAGCCATAACGGGATGGTTGATAACAGGAGTGACCAGATTGGTGTATTTGAACTTATAGGTGCATCTGTATGCCTCACAGACGCCCTTTACGATGCGCTCGATGCGCTCGGGGAACTCTGCGAAAACCGTTCTGTTAAAGCAGCGGGTAGTACCGGCGATATAACCGCTGTCTGCAATAACATTCCAACGAGTGCCGACGTCCATACGGCCGACAGTGAGAACTGCAGCGTCAATGGGCTTATACTCGCGGGATACGATGGTCTGGAGAGAGTTGACTATAGCGGCGCTGCAGGTAACTGCGTCGAAGCAGTTCTGGGGCTCTGCACCGTGGCCGCCCTTGCCCTGAACCCAGATTTCAAACTGAGCTGCAGATGCCATTCTGGGGCCGGCTGCAAATGCAACCTTGCCGGTGGGAACCTGAGTCCAGATATGCTGGCCGAAAACAGCGTCAACGCCTTCCATTGCGCCGTTCTCGATCATAGAGGGTGCACCCTGTGCGGTCTCCTCTGCAGGCTGGAAAGCGAGCTTAACGGTGCCGCAGAGCTCGTCCTTAACATCGTTGAGGATATGAGCCGCAGTGAGCATCATGGAGGTGTGGGTATCATGGCCGCAGGCATGCATTCTGCCCTCGACTTTGGACTTATAGGGGAGGTCATTCTCTTCGGGGACGGGCAGTGCATCCATGTCGCCGCGGATGAGTATGGTCTTGCCGGGCTTGCCGCCTTTTATAGTGGCGAGCACACCGGTCTCAAGACCGCACTGAACGTAGGGCACGCCTATCTTATCAAGTTCAGACATGATGAACTTGCTGGTTTCATATTCCTGGGTGCTGAGCTCGGGGTTCATGTGCAGGTGACGACGAGTCTCAACAATATAATCGCTGTACTTCTGAGCTGTTTCCTTGATATTCATAATGTACCTTCCTTTCCGCCGTGCCGGCGGCATTAAATGCAGATTATTTTTACAATGGGCTAAACTGCGCCGCATAATCTGCATATGCGGCGCAGCCGTTGAGCTAATTCAAGATACTATATCAAAAATACTCTATCAGATCAGAGCAGGTTGGTGAAGAGGCCTGCGATGATGACGGAGGTGATGGTGACGGTGGTGAAGCCGCCGACGATCATGCTGGGGTACATCTCGCCCATGAGGTAATCAACCTCTTCCTTGTTCTCGCCGAGAGCCTTGCAGGTGTTCTCAGTGATGATAGCATTGGGGGGGAAGCCGTAGAGTGCGGTAAGGCCGTTTGCCATAGCGAGGCAGAAGTCAATCTTGAGGAGCTTTGCAGCGATGAACTCAAAGATAGCCATACCGATAACGCCGACAACGATGAGGATAACCATAGGTCCGATAACGGAGCCGAGCATCTCGGGGGTTGCATCCTTCAGGCCGTCGAAAACGTACATCATAAGTGCGAACATGATGATGCCGTAGGAGTTTGCCTTGTTGAGGGAGTTGACATCCAGGAAGCCGATGGTGGTTCCGAGAACGCCGAGGACCAGTGCCCAGACAGCGCCGGAGATCTTGCCGATGCCGGGGAATGCGATGGTGCCAAGCTGAGTTGCAAGCCAAGCGACAATGCCGAGCTTAAGGAAGATCATAACAGGGCCGTTCCACTTCTCAGGAAGAGGAGGCAGGAGCTTTTTCTTCTCGGTGTTGTTTGCGGTGCCTGCTTCAAGGGAGTTTGCCTTTGCAATTGCATCCTTGTCAAGAGCAACCTTGCCGCCTGCGCGGAAGCCCTTGAGGAGCTTCTTGCCTTCGATCTGGAGGCAGAGAGCGGTGAGAGGATAGCCTGCAAAGCCCTGTACGCAGTACATTGCTATTGCGAAAACGGCTGCAGCCTCAAGACCCTTTTCAACAGCAGCGGACTGCATGGTAACTGCAGCGACAATGCCGCCGGTGAGAGGAGGCAGACCGGCAACAACGAACTCGCGGCCGATGAGGGGAACGCAGATAAACCAGCATGCAAGGCACATACCGGCAAGACCTGCGAGGCAGACGACTATGGTCTTCCACTGTTCAGCAAGCTGCTTAAGGCTGATGATGGTGCCCATATGGGTGATGAGCAGATAAATGCCTATGGTGCTGCCGAAAGGAACGAGGTTAGAGTCAGACACGAGGGTCTTCGGGAAAACTGTCCAGTAACCAATGAGCATTACGACTGCCGTGACGAACACGGAAGGAACCCATGCCTTGGTCTTGATGGACACTGCATCGCCTATGATATAGGCTATGGCGCAAATGATGAACGCCAATGCAAAGTTGTACATATACTTTCCTCCTTTTTCTTCTATCTACGCACACCGCGTGCAGTCAATGTATTAGCGAAATGTGGTGTGAATAAATATGCGTGTATTATAGCGAGTTGTTATTTCAATGTCAAGTACTTTGATTATTTAA
>CAVAPH010000086.1:0-9393 GCA_963590455.1 bacterium
ATATCATCTCTTCCGGGTGGAATACGCGGTCAAATTCTTCGGCGGTCAGATAGCCGAGGGAGATGCACGACTCGCGCAGGGAGATGTTTTCTTCATATGCTTTCTTAGCAGTACGTGCTGCATTTTCGTAGCCAATGTAGGGATTGAGTACGGTGACGAGCATGAGAGAGTTATGGAGATTATCGTGCATTTTCTCGCGGTTTGCCCGTATGCCGCTCGCACAGCGGAGATTAAAGGAGCTTATCGACTCTGCAAGTAGCCTTACAGACTGCAGAAAATTATATATGCACACAGGCATAAAGACGTTCAGTTCAAAATTGCCCTGTGATGCAGCAAAGCCAACAGTTACGTCATTGCCGATAACCTGGGCGGCGACCATTGTCACGGCTTCACACTGCGTGGGATTGACTTTACCGGGCATGATAGAAGAACCCGGCTCGTTTGCAGGTATAAATATCTCACCAAGGCCGTCTCTCGGTCCGGAGGCAAGCCAGCGAACATCGTTTGCGATCTTCATCATGTCGCAAGCAAGAGCCTTTAGTGCACCGTGCGCGAAAACTATCTCGTCACGCGACGTCAATGCGTGGAATTTATTCTCTGCAGTGACAAAGCGCTTGCCGCTCAACGCGGATATTTGCTCGGCAACTGCTGTGTCAAAGCCTTTGGGGGCGTTCAAGCCAGTGCCGACAGCAGTACCGCCGAGTGCGAGCTGACGGAGCGCTTCGAGTGCGGATGTAAGCATCTTTTTATCCTGTTCAAGGCTGCAGCGCCAACCTGAAATTTCCTGACTGAACGCAATAGGTGTGGCATCCTGCAGATGAGTGCGACCGGATTTTACAATTCCGGTGTTCTCCGCTTCAAGGCGCTTAAAAGTACCGATAAGCTCATCAAGTGCCGGAATTAATTTATCTTCAATTGCAGTTACTGCAGCAATATGCATTGCTGTCGGGAAAGTATCATTGGATGACTGCGACATGTTCACATCATCATTCGGATGAATTAGCTTCTTCCCGACAAGCATGTTTGCGTAGTTGGCAATAACCTCATTGGCATTCATGTTTGTCTGCGTGCCAGAACCCGTCTGCCAGACGACAAGCGGAAAATGTTCATCAAGATTGCCGGCACATATCTCATCGCAGGCATGAGAAATTGCATCTAACTTCTCTTGCGTCATCTTCTCCGGGCGTAATTTGCTGTTTGCAAGCGCTGCAGCTTTTTTCAGTATGCCGAATGCACGTATAATTTCTTTTGGCATAGTCTCTATACCAACGCCTATCGGGAAATTTTCATGACTGCGCTGCGTCTGTGCGCCCCAATATTTATCTGCAGGAACCATTACCGTTCCCATTGAATCATGCTCTGCTCTGTAATCCATGTTGCAGCCTCCGTTTTTATGCTATATCTTGTTTATTATATTACAGTCCGGAAAAATAGCAAACATATTTTTCACATGGCAGTTGACAAATAATATAAATTAATATATAATCCTAATTAAGAAATAATCCTAACAAGGTATTTATATGGAACGAAGAAATACTATTCAAAAAGAGTTGATTCTCGAGGCGGTGCGTGAGCTTAAAAGGCATCTGACTGCTGATGAGGTATATGAGTATATAACGAAAGAGCATCCCACAATAGGCAAGGGGACTGTTTACAGGAATCTCAATATTTTGGCCGAAGAAGGTGCCATACGCAAGGTTGAGGTGCCTGACGGGCCGGATTGTTTTGATTTTACGCTTAAAAATCATTATCATGTCAAGTGTCTGAAGTGCGGAAAAGTTTATGATGTTGACATGGACGTGCTGCCTGACCTGCTTGATAAAATTCATGATACCCACGGAATGCAGTTTGTTGCCTATGATATCTTTTTCAAAGGTATTTGCGCGAGCTGCAGAGAACCCGTGGAAAAGACAAAATAATTATTCTTTGCCGCTATCGGCACAAGATATTAAATATAATTATAAAAGGAGAATTCAAACATGAAGCAAATAACCGAGAAAGTTTTTTACGTCGGTGTTAATGACCACGATGTGGATCTGTTCGAGGGACAATATATCGTTCCGAACGGAATGGCTTATAATTCTTACGTAATTAGGGACGAGAAAACCTGCGTGATGGATGCGGTCGACATTCACAAAGCAGATGAGTGGCTTGCAAACGTAGCGGAGGTGCTGGACGGAAAGTCTCCGGATTATCTGGTGGTTCAGCATATGGAGCCGGACCATGCCGGTTCGATAGAAACCTTCGTAAATAAATACCCCGAGGTTACAGTTGTCTCAAATAAAAAGGCCTTTGCAGTGATGAAGCAATTCTTCCCAAAACTGGAATTGAAAAACATCATAGAAGTAAACGAAGGCGACACACTGAATCTCGGATCGCACACGCTCACATTTGTAATGGCACCGATGGTTCACTGGCCTGAGGTCATGGTTACCTATGATTCGGCAGATAAAATTCTCTTCTCGGCCGACGGCTTCGGCAAGTTCGGGGCACTCGATGTTGAAGAGGATTGGGCATGCGAGGCAAGAAGGTATTATATAGGCATAGTCGGAAAGTACGGCCGTATGGTGCAGAATCTCCTGAAAAAAGCTGCCGCTCTCGATATTGAGATTATTTGCCCGCTGCATGGCCCTGTCCTGACGGAAAACCTCGGTTACTATATCAATCTCTACGATACATGGTCGAGCTACCGCCCGGAGAGTCAGGGAGTTATGATTTTCTACGCATCTGTCTACGGCAATACAAAAGCAGCAGCCGAAAAGCTCTGCGACAAGCTGAACGCCCTGGGAGTGCCAAAAGCGGAGGCCGTTGATCTGGCGAGATCCGATATGGCTGAGTGCGTTGAGGATGCCTTCAGGTATGACACTATTGTGCTCGCTTCGGTTACCTATAACGGCGATATCTTCCCGTTTATGAGCTACTTCCTGCATAACCTGACAGAGAGAGATTATCAAAACAGGCGTATCGGCATCATTGAAAACGGTTCTTGGGCTCCTGCTGCTGCAAGAATTATCAAAAAAGCCTTCGAAAACAGCAAGAATATCACGTTCTGTGAGAATACGGTAACTGTCAAATCCGCGCTCAATGCAGACTCTGAGGCACAGCTTGACGCATTGGCAGCAGAACTTGCCGCAGCATACAAGAAATGAGTATAAAATATAGCAAGGCATAACAGAAGCCGGCACTATTCATCAGTGCCGGCTTCTGAATTTTAAATCTTAATATTAAATAAAAACAAAGCGAATCAATTGCCTTGACTGTTAAACTCCAGTGCCATTTGAACATAAAGCTTAACGCTGTTAATAAGCGCGGATTCTTCGGGGACAAACTTACCGGAGTGAAGCGGCCAAATCTCGTCACAAGTGTTATTCTTCACCCCAACGAAGGCAAACACTCCCGGGACTTTCTGCATATAAAAAGCGAAATCTTCACTGCTTGTCAGCGGCGGTGTTGATATCACAGCTTCTTCACCGAGAATTTTTTTACCGGCAGAGATTGCAATCTCCGTTACTTTCGGATCATTAATTGTCGGCGGCATTACGTTTATATAGCGCGTATGAGTTTCGGCGCGGAAAGTGTGCGCGGTATCTGCCACGATCCTTTCAAGCGAATTGCGGAACACAGGCGCAAGAGACGGATCATAGTACCGAATCGTACCCTCTAACTTTCCGTATTCTGCAATGATGTTGCTTCTGGTTCCGGCCTCAATACGCCCGATAGTAAGCACAGCAGGTTTAAACGGGTCAATTTCACGGCTTACTATTGTCTGCAAATTATTAACGATTGCGCTTGTGACGATAACAGCGTCAATGCATTGATGCGGAGTTGAACCGTGCCCGCCCTTACCGGCAACGTCAATGAAAAATACGTCCGCAGCCGACATTCTCGGACCGGCACAGATAGATACCTTCCCGGCGTCCAGATCAGGCATCACGTGTATGCCGAAGCATCCGTCCACACCATCAAGTGCGCCCTGCTCTATCATGGACAGTGCGCCCTCGCCAACCTCCTCAGCCGGTTGAAACGCCAGCTTAACCGTACCGCAGAGATCATCCTTCATCTCGTTGAGAATACGTGCGGCCGTTAATAACGTTGCGGCATGGCAGTCGTGCCCGCAGGCATGCATTATACCTTTATTTTCACTTGCAAACGGCAGACCGGTTTCTTCCTCTACCGTGAGTGCGTCTATATCGCCGCGAAGCAGAATAGTGCGTCCGGGTTTTGCACCCTTGATAGTCGCCAGCGTACCGGTTTCAAATCCGCAGGGTCTCCAGCTGATCCCCATTTCGTCCAGCTCCTGGCGGATTCGCTTTGCAGTCTGGTACTCTTCACGGCTGACTTCCGGGTGCGCGTGAAAATGCCGGCGCATGGCGATCATATAATCGTAATATTCTCTCGCTTTTTGATCAATATTCATCGAAATGCCTTCCTTATTAAGCCCTAAGCTGAATTCGGCAAATTACATTTCTGCGCATGCAGCAGTATCGACTGCCTTCCACTTTGCCTCCAGCGCTTCCCATTCAGGGTAAGGAGAGCCGAGCTCCTTGAGCAGGTCGTAATTTTTGCTCTTGAGGAAACGAATGCGGAAGAACATGTAGATCAGGGAAAGTGCGAGAACTATTGCGAAAGCAATCCATGCGCTTGCGCCCAGCGAGATAATCGTGCTGATGCTCAGATAAATGTCAACGGCGATGGCGAAGACGCTGACGACATACATAAACTTAACGTTGATTTTAAGTCCCGGGTGCTTGCAGGCGTACGGATAACGTCTGCGCAGGAAGAACGGAACAAGGCAGTTCGGAATTGCGCAGAGGTTCGTAATAAGTGAGAAAACCTTCATAAGTACGCCGTAGCTCAATCCGCTGGCAATGAGGAAGATGGCAACGCCCATAATGAGAATGAGTATTGCAACAGGAGTGCCGTGCTTGTTCTTCTTTGCCATGAAATCGGGGAAGACCTTGTTTTCTGCGGCAGAGTATATGATGGCATTAGTCATCATAATAACAGGAATGAGTGAGGTGAGAATGCCGAAAAGCGGGCCACCCACTATAAAGAAGGCAAGCAGCGCCGAGCCCATGTATCCGGATGCAACATCTGAAAGGCTGGTAAGCTCACCGGCAGGCATTGCACCGACGGTCACGATTGCCATCAGAATATATATAACTGCAACGGCGAGCGGCGCAATAATAAGCGTCAGAGGTATGTCACGGGACGGGTTCTTCAAATCATCAGCTATCTGCGCCACATTGCTCGCGCCCGACAGCGTGGACGACACAAGCATAACGGCGGCACCCATCGAGGTAACGGTAACCCCGGAGCTGAACATCTCGCCGATAGTGAGTCTGCTGTAATCGATATGAGGAATACCGAGAACAATGAACAGAGCAATGGCTGCAAGCAGAACAACAACCATAGCAGAACTGAATTTTGCAAATACATTATTGCCGTACCACGCAAGGACTGCAAAAATCACAAGGATTATTACTCCGCACCAGACCTTGTAGGGCTCAAACACGGGGAAGAGCGCCACAAAATAGGTGGAAAACATCTTGGCAAAGGATGCAATCAGCAGCGGATGCACCAGGCCCAGATAAGTCATAAAAAGACCTACGCAGGGGTGAATAAGCTTTGCGGAGTAAAGAAACGCCCAGCCTGATTTTGGAATGATAGAAGTCGAATAAACGTTCGGAATCAAAAGCGCAATTATATATACCGCGCCTATCAGAAATGCAAAGACTACGCTGCCGCCTATATCGTTGATTGCTTCGGGGAGTGTGCCGAAAATACCGGAGCCGATAATAGCGCCGATAGCGACCATTATGCAGCCAAACAGGCCTATTTTTCCGGTCGATTCAGTTTTCTTGTCGCTCATTTTGAGTTCTCCTTATATATTATTTTGCAGTTGGGTCCGGTTTGGATAATATAAACTTAGTGCGATTCATCACGGGATGCTGCAGCTTTATCGCGCCTTTATTCGGGCACATCATAACGCATGCACCGCAATAATAACACTCGCCGGGGTAAGCCACGATGGGATGCTTGCCCTTTTCAGGGTTGGGAATCATAATGTCACACTGGCAAATGTTCACGCATGTGTTGCAGCCGACGCATTTTGTCTCGTCAAATATCAATGGCGTGGCGCTGCAGGGTATCACGGAAACTTTCAGGTCGTTCATTTTTCTCATCAGTTCTTACCTCCGATATAATCCTGATTCCGCTTCTCGTATTCCGTTTCCAGATCGCCGAAATAGTCGCCCGGAATGTCACCGCGGATAATCTTGCCGTCCTCCTGGCGTATGGTGATGAAATGATGATCTTCAGGCGGATCCATCTCAGGATAGTCACTGCGCTCAAAGCAGAGCTGCTTAGAGCTGGATTTGCGCAGCAGGCAGGCATTCAGAATCATTTCCGCAACATCGAGAATATCAAGAACCTCATGTGTACGCATCAAATCATGCGGGTTATAGCAGTAGAGCTCCGGCACGACATCACGACGATAGCTCTGCAGCAGATCTATGCCCTCTTTAAGCAAATCATCGCACTTGATTCCGCCGCAGTAATTCTGCATTGCTTTGGATATGGCAAAATTGAGCTCCTTCCAGCTTACGCCGTCACTGCGGTACATTGGCGCATAAAGGCGTTCGATTTCGTCATCTATCTGCTTGCGTTCAATTTCGCCAAGCGTCGTTGATGCCGCGTGATCTGCGGCTTTGCGCCCTGCATAGTAGCCGGTGGAGCAAGCAAAGCCTGCACAGTCGGATGCAAACAGCTGGTCACCGCCGGCATAGATGCCCTCTATGTTAGTCTTCAAATCCCAGTCATGCATGATTCCGCCCGGTGCACCGAAGAGCTGGCGCTCCTGCGGGAGAAACGCTGCGGACTGCCAGCCCGTACCGTAGCTCTGCATGGCATGCTTTGAAGGATCAAATCCGCGTTCGTTATAATATTGCAGCACAGGAATCTTGGTCTTGCCTTCCTCGCCGACCATCATGCCCCAAATTACACGGCGTTCGTCTTCAGGCATACGGCTTAAATCTGCATAGAACGGCAGCTGATAGCCGCGCTTCATCAGCTCGTCAAAAGGCATCGTTTCAGGGCCGCGGTATTCATATTTGGGCTCGTCTATGACGCCGCCCTTGAGGAAAAATTTCTGGCCCTTCACGGGATAATAACGCTCGGAAACAGTTTTTAATACATTGCCGTCACGATCGAGATAGGGAATCTCAACGCCACGGGCATCCACCATTGTGGCAGCGTACCAGGTGTTGTGATTGTTGCCTGCACTGTACGGCGGGAAGCTTCGGCCTGCAGCTGAAAATTCGCCTTTGACGGACTTCTCCATCATCGTAAATTCCATGCCGGCACGCCAGCCCATCGCATGGCCGCTGCCGATGGATTGCATCGGGCGAAATTCGCACAAACCCACGAGATCCGGATTGAACAGCCATACACGCGCAGGTCTGGACATGGTCAAAACAGTGGATTTCGCGCGGAAGATCATAATTTTGCCGGTGTGTACATTCATGCCGATCGCACCGACACCGCGTTTCTTACCGTTCTCAACAGCAGTCAGCAGGCATGTCGCCTCAGTATAATCAAATATTTTCACGCCGAGCCGCTTTAACTCTTTGTGCAGTGCCGGCTTGAAAGTGGAGCCCCAGACACGCAGAGTAAATCTGTTCTTATAGTCATACGCAAACATGAGCTTGGTTTCATCGTCGCGGAACTCCGCGCCCTTGAATTCATCCTCGGTATCGCGTATTTTTCCGCCGAAGCTCTCAAGATCCAGCAGGCGGTCATAACCTTCGCGGCACTCGATATAGTGCGCAATTCCGTTTGAATAATGATCCTGCTCGTCTACGTACGCCTCGGCAATTTCCTTTGCGGTTACGCCGGAGCACGGGTTAGTGCAGGCTGACTCCCAGTGATCAAAGCCGGTACCTGCAGAGCCGCTGCGCTTCGTTGCACCTTTTTCCACCAACACAACCTGCTGACCTTTACGTGCAGCAGCAATAGCGGCGAAACAGCCGGCCAAGCCGCCGCCCAATACCAGTACGTCACAACTAATGCATTCCTCCTGACCGAACTCATTTGCATAGGGCCATTTCATATCTTGCATCTTGCTTCTCCTCCAAGTTTCACACTGTACGTTAAAATTTTGTTAGCCATTTAAATCATTTTATTACGAAACTGTGAAGAACGCAACAAAAACTTGTATTACAACGCAAAATCTATTCGTTGCGTTCTTTATATCAGTGCGGTATAATAATCAAGATAGACGATCCGGCACATGCCGCAAAGAAATAATTACAGGAGATACAAGGATATATGGTAATCAGCTATGAAGAAGAATTGAAGCTTGTTTCAGGTATACTCAGCTCTGCTGACTTCCCTGAGGAGGACGCAGCAACTATTGCAAAGGTTATAGCACACTCTGACTTTACCGGGGTGTATTCTCACGGTCTTTCCAGGCTCACTCGCTATCTCAGGCAGATTAAGGTCGGTGCGCTCAACGCCCATCCGAATTTTCAGAAGGTCCTGGATAAAGAGGCCGTTACGGTATTTGACGGAGACAACGGCTCAGGTATTGTATCACTTAACAAAGCATATGACGCTACCATTGAAAAGGCCAGGAAATACGGCATAGCAATCTCTGTCGGCAGGCATAACGCCAATATAGGCTGCGGCTCATATTACGGCTGGCGTGCTGCTAGTGACAACATGATAGGCATATTCTGCTGCAACACATACGCGTTTACATCTCCGTTCGGCGGTGCGGACAGACTGATTGGTACAAACCCGATAATTGTTGCCGTTCCCGCAGGCGATGAGTATCCGATGGTGCTGGATATATCAACTACAAACGTTGCAATGGGCAAAATTCAGGCCTTTGAAAGAGAGGGCAAGAGCATTCCGGCAGAATGGGCGAAGGACTACGACGGCAATCCTACCACGGACCCGTCCATGGCATTTTCGCTCTCTCCCTTTGCAGCGCACAAGGGCTACGGACTGGCTGTTATGGTTGATGCTCTCAGCACGATGCTCAGCCAAGCATGCTATGGCACGGATATAGGTATGTTTTCAAAGCTCGAACCGGAGAACACCGGTTTCTGCGTCATCCTCATAGACCCGGAAAAATTCATGCCGATAGATATGTTCCATGCAATAGTTGACAGATATGTCCGCATGATGAAGGACAGCCGCAAAGCTCCCGGTGCAACGGAAATCTTCATGCCCGGAGAAATAGAATTCAAGAAGTTCGACAGCATGAAAGCCGAAGGCTTCAACGTAAGCGACGCACTGATGAAAGAGCTAAGCGAACTTGCCGCCGACCTCGGCGTAGTCCCCACCGGCACCGACTTCGCCGGCCTTGTAAAGCATTACAACGGGTGA
>CAVAPH010000087.1:0-9334 GCA_963590455.1 bacterium
AATAGAAAAGAAATTAAAGGACAGGTATGAAAAATGCTGATTGATTTGCTTGGCGCGCTGCCCGGTGCCGTAGCGCAGGGCCTCATATGGGGCGTAACGGCGGTAGGCGTCTACATTACTTACAAGATACTTGACATCGCAGATCTCACTGTTGACGGTTCGATCTGCACGGGTGCGGCGGTATGCACGATGATGATGCTCTCCGGCTGCAACCCGTGGTTATCCGTACTGTGCGCCCTGCTGGCCGGTCTCGTTGCCGGCGCCGTCACCGGCATTTTTCATATCGTCCTGGGTATTCCCGCAATCCTTGCGGGAATACTTACGCAGATGATGCTCTGGTCGGTCAACCTGAAAATTCTCGGCAAGGCCAACCAGGCTCTTTCTGCGCGCTCCAACAATGTCATTCTCACGCAGATGAACATACCGGATGCGCTTATCGTTCTCGCCATTGTGGCGGCTGTGCTTGTCGCGCTGCTCTACCTCTTCTTCGGCACTGAGTTTGGCTGCGCCATACGTGCCACCGGCTGCAATCCGGTAATGAGCCGTGCGCAGGGCATTAATACAGATATTGCAAAGCTCTTCGGTCTCTCGCTCTCCAACGGCATAATCGCCCTCTCCGGTGCGCTTCTCTGCCAGTATCAGGGCTACACGGATATAAACATGGGCCGCGGCGCAGTCGTCATCGGCCTTGCCGCAGTTGTCATCGGTGATGCACTCGTCAAGCGTCTGCCGCCGAACTTCGCCGTAAAGCTGACCGGCGTGGTGCTGGGTGCGGTTGTGTACTATCTCGTATACCAGACGATTATATTCATCGGCTTTGACACCGATCTGCTGAAGATGTTCTCCGCCATCGTCGTGGCCGCATTCCTCGGCATACCGTATCTGAGAAAGAAGCACAGCAAGGGAGGAAAGAGCCATGCTTGAACTGCGTCATGTCACTAAAGTCTTCAACCGCGGAACAATAGATGAAAAAATTGCGCTTGACGATCTGTCGCTCACACTCAACGACGGGGATTTTGTCACCGTCATAGGCGGCAACGGTGCCGGCAAGAGCACCATGCAAAACGCCATATGCGGCACCTGGCAGCCCGACGCCGGTCAGATCATTCTCGACGGAATAGATGTCACCGGTCTGCCGGAGCATAAGCGTGCGAAGTACCTGGGCCGTGTATATCAGGACCCAATGACGGGTACTGCCGCCGGTATGCAGATTGAGGAAAATCTCGCCCTCGCCGCACGCCGCGGCAAGCGCCGCACTCTGCGCCCCATGATCACAAAGTCTGAGCGCGAGAGCTACAGGATTCTGCTTGAGGAGCTGGGGCTCGGTCTTGAGTCCAGACTCTCCGCAAAGGTCGGCACTCTCTCCGGCGGCCAGCGTCAGGCGCTGACGCTGCTGATGGCCACGCTGCAGAGCCCGAAGCTGCTGCTCCTCGATGAGCACACCGCGGCTCTTGACCCGAAGACGGCTGCGCGCGTGATGGAGCTGACAGAGAAAATCGTCAACGAGACAAAGCTCACAACCCTCATGATCACCCACAACATGCGCGATGCAATTAATTACGGCAACAGACTCATAATGCTGCATAACGGCAGGGTCATACTTGACATATCCGGTGAGGAGAAATCAAAGCTGACCGTTGCAGAGCTTCTTGAGATGTTCACGAAGGCCAGCGGAAACGAGTTTGACGACGACCGTGCAATTCTCGGTTAATATAAATTAATATAATTATTATTCGCCGGAGGCTTGTTAAAATTCCTCCGGCGATTTTTATTTCTTTGGCACTATTTTAACGCTTTCTCGCGCATTTATGGCAATCCTGTTATAATTTCGCGCTCAAAATTGTAGCTGTTGCCGAAAATAAAATACACTCTTGACTTTTAGATTGCGTGCGTGTATATATGTATACAATTATACTGGTATTTTGATATGCAGATATTATATTTATCAAATCTGCACTCAGGCCCGGGAAAGGAGCGTACAAATATGTTAGAGCTGTCGTCAAGAACAAATCTGCTGGAAGAGAATGATTATCGCTACTCTCTGCAGGATGTGAAGGAGCCTATACTCTACCGCGATGTCTATAATTATAATGAGGTGCCGAAGGTCGCATTCAACCACCGCCGTGTGCCTATGTCCATGCCGGAGGATATCTGGATCACGGACACTTCCTTCCGCGACGGGCAGCAGTCAATGAATCCGTATACTCCCGCTCAGATTGAGCATCTCTATAAGCTGCTTGCAAAGCTCGGCGGGCCGTACGGCATTATACGCCAGACCGAGTTTTTCATATACAGTCAGGTTGACCGCGAGGCGCTGGAGCGCTGCATGGCGCTGGGGCTCCGCTTTCCCGAGATAACCACATGGATACGTGCAAGCCGGGAGGATTTCAAGCTTGTAAAGGATCTCGGCATACGCGAGACCGGCATACTCGTATCCTGCAGCGATTATCATATATTTAAAAAGCTCAAGATGACCCGCCGCGAGGCTATGGAGCACTATCTTGCCACGGTAAAGGACGCATTTGACGCCGGTGTCATGCCGCGCTGCCATCTTGAGGACATCACCCGTGCGGACTTCTACGGCTTTGTTGTCCCCTTTGTAAACGAGCTTATGAAGCTCTCAGATGAGGCGGGCATACCGGTACGCATACGCGCCTGTGACACGATGGGCTACGGCATCCCGTATCCTGAGGTCGCTCTGCCAAGAAGCGTGCCCGGTATAATCTACGGCCTGCAGCAGTATTCCGGCGTTAAGAGTGAGTATCTCGAGTGGCACGGCCACAATGATTTCTATAAAGCCGTTGCGAACGCCTCAACCGCATGGCTTTACGGCGCAAGCGGCGTAAACTGCTCAATGCTCGGCATAGGCGAGCGCACGGGCAATGTCCCGCTCGAGGCAATGGTGTTTGAGTACGCCTCTCTGCGCGGCTCGCTCGACGGTATGGATCCGACAGCCATTACGGAGATTGCGGATTACTTCCAGCACGAAATCGGTTATAACATACCGCCCATGACCCCGTTTGTGGGCAGAAATTTCAACGTCACACGCGCCGGTATTCACGCCGACGGGCTTTTGAAGGACGAGGAGATTTATAATATATTCAACACCGAAAAGCTTCTCAACCGCCCCGCGACCGTCGCCGTCAGCAAAACATCCGGCCTTGCGGGTATTGCCTGCTGGATCAACCGCAATTATCGCCTGACAGGAGATGCGCAGCTGAGCAAGCATGACAAGCTCGTTGAGGATATGAAGGACTGGGTTGACGCACAGTATGCCGACGGGCGCACCACGGCACTCTCCACCGAGGAGCTTGAGGCGAAGGTAGCCGAGCTCTCCGGCGGCAAGTTCAAGCCGGTATATTAATCGGAGGTCAGAGGTATGAGGGAACACAGAGCTGTATCCATAGCGGATCAGATATTTGAAAATCTTGAGCATGATATACTCGTCGGCAAATACGCAAGAGGCGAGGTTCTCAGCGAGCTGCGGCTGTCCGAGGAGCTGGGTGTAAGCCGCACGCCGATACGTGAGGCAATACGCCGCCTGCAGCAGGAAAATATTCTTGAGGACACCGGCCGCGGCGCCGTTGTTGTGGGCATCAGCAAGGAGGACGTGCGCGACATGTACGAGATACGCCGCCGCGTTGAGGGTCTTGCCGCCGCCCGTGCCGCGCAGAATATCACGGACGAGGAGCTCACGCGTATGCGCGATATTCTCGATCTGCAGCATTTTTACATAGAAAAGACCGGCAGCGACAACTCCGCGCAGATACGAAATCTCGACTCCGACTTTCACGAGCTGCTGTATAAATCCTGCGGCAGCCGCACATATTCGTCCGTGCTGCTGTCCATGCACAAGAAGATCATGAAGTACCGCCGCGTTTCGATAAAAGACCACAGCCGTGCGGTCGGTGCCTATGAGGAGCACGTCGCAATATATGAAGCTCTCGCCGCACATGACAGCGTAAAAGCCGAGCAGGCCGCACAGCTGCATGTTGAAAAGGCCGCGGAGAGCATTGAAGCAGTCGAGCTGTAATACGGAGGTTTATCATGGGACTTAATCTAACTCAGAAGATAATAAAAGCGCACCTTGTTGAGGGCAGCATGGTACCGGGTGAAGAAATAGCCCTCCGGATAGATCAGACCCTCACGCAGGACGCGACCGGCACAATGGCCTATCTCGAATTCGAGTCTATGGGCATAGACCGCGTAAAAACCAAGCGTTCTGTTGCGTATGTGGATCACAACACGCTGCAGTCAGGCTTTGAGAACGCGGACGACCACCGTTATATTCAAACCGTGGCGAAAAAGCACGGCATCTGGTTTTCACGCCCCGGCAACGGCATCTGCCATCAGGTTCAGCTTGAGCGCATCGGCATTCCCGGCATGACGCTTATCGGCTCCGACAGCCACACGCCGACGGCAGGCGGTCTCGGAATGCTGGCCTTCGGCGCAGGCGGGATGGATGTCGCCGTGGCAATGGGCGGCGGCGCGTATTATATTAACATGCCGCGTGTCACGAAGGTTGAGCTCACCGGCAGGCTGCGTCCGTTTGTCACTGCAAAGGATGTCAGTCTCGAGCTTTTGCGCATTCTCAGCGTCAAGGGCGGCGTCGGCCACGTGATAGAGTGGTGCGGCGAGGGCATTGCCTCACTGAGTGTGCCGGAGCGCGCAACTATTACTAACATGGGCACGGAGCT
Source organism: bacterium (assembly GCA_963590455.1). GTDB lineage: Bacteria > Bacillota > Clostridia > Oscillospirales > Oscillospiraceae > Limivicinus. Next base: position 4,698 of record CAVAPH010000087.1, read on the forward strand.
CGGCGCAACAAGCTCTATATTTCCCTCGGACGAAATTACGCGCGCATTCTTAAAGGCGCAGAACAGAGAGGCAGATTTCACTCCCCTCTCCGCAGATGCTGACGCCGAATACGACCGTGTTATAAAAATAGACCTCAGCACGCTTGAGCCGCTCATCGCCTGCCCGCATTCGCCGGATAAGGTCGTGACTGTCGCAAGCCTTGCCGGCACGAAGGTTGACCAGGTCTGCATAGGCTCCTGCACAAACTCCTCACTGTTTGACATGCTCAAGGCCGCAGCTCTGCTCAAGGGCAGAACCGTTGCGCCGTCCGTCAGCATGTCCGTCTCCCCCGGCTCCAAGCAGGTTCTGACCATGCTGGCCGATTGCGGTGCACTCACGGACATACTTGCCTCCGGCGCAAGGCTGCTGGAATGTGCCTGCGGACCGTGCATCGGCATGGGCTTCTCCCCCAATTCCGGCGGTGTCAGCCTGCGCACGTTCAACCGCAACTTTGAGGGGCGCAGCGGCACGGCGGACGCTAAAGTGTATCTCGTCTCCCCCGAAACTGCAGTCGCCGCGGCGCTCACCGGCGAGATAACCGATCCGCGCACACTCGGCATTGAAGAGATACATGTGGATATGCCCTCCGCATTCCGCATAGACGACAGCGCGCTTATTCCGCCCGCCGCACCGGACGAGGCGGAAAAGCTTGAGGTTCTGCGCGGGCCGAATATAAAGAGCTTCCCGCAGGGCAGACCCGTAGGAGATAATATTACAGCCGAGCTCACATTAAAGGTCGGCGACAACATCACAACGGATCATATCATGCCCGCCGGTGCCAAGGTACTGCCGTACCGCTCCAACATACCGAAGATGTCGGAATTCTGCTTCGGCGTATGCGACAGCACATTCCCGGAGCGCGCAAAGGCCGCAGGCGAGAGCATTATCGTTGGCGGTTCAAACTACGGGCAGGGCTCATCACGTGAACACGCCGCGCTCGTCCCGCTCTATCTCGGTGTGCGCGCCGTCATTGCAAAGAGCTTTGCAAGAATTCACGCGGCAAATCTCATAAACGCCGGCATTCTTCCGCTGACTTTTAAAAACCCGGATGATTACGAGCTTTTAAATCAGGGCGACATGCTCAGTCTCACGGATATATACGTCGGCATGGACAGCGGCGAAATAACTCTGAAAGCAAACGGGCGCGAGATCACACTCTGCTGTGCATTCACGGCGCGCCAGAAGGCGATGCTTAAAGCCGGCGGTCTGCTCGCATGGACAAAGGAGAACGGAAAATGATTGATTCTTACGAAAAATATATAGACGATGCCGCGGCAAAGTTCCGCAGTCTTTTAACAGAGCAGCTTCTCCGTCAGGAGCGCATGGAGTCCGACGCCGGTGCGAAAGATTTCGCGAGTATGAAGAAAATAATCATAGGCATTGTTCCCGGTGACGGTATCGGCCCGATTATCATGGAGCAGGCGGTGCGTGTGCTTGAAAAGCTGCTCGCAGATGATATTTCCTCCGGCCGTGTGGAATTAAAGCACATAGACGGCCTTACGCTTGAAAATCGTACCGCACAGAATTGCGCCGTCCCTGCAGACGTGCTCTCTGCAATCAAGAGCTGTGATGTTCTTCTCAAGGGTCCCACAACTACGCCCAAGGGCGGCACGCTTGAGAGCGCAAACGTTGCACTGCGGCGTGAGCTGGATCTCTACGCCAACGTTCGCCCCGTCACAGTGCCGGAGCAGGGTATAGACTGGTGCTTCTTCCGTGAAAACACCGAGGGCGAGTACGCACTCGGCAGCCGCGGAATTGAGGTCCCCGGCAAGCTTTCGATGGACTTCAAGGTTACGACCGATGCCGGTACACGCAGAATTGCGCGCGCAGCGTTTGACTATGCACGTACCAACGGGAAAACCAAAGTCGCCATTGTCACCAAGGCAAACATTCTCAAGAAGACCGACGGAATGTTCTCCCGCATCTGTCACGAGGTTGCCGCCGACTATCCGGAAATCACGGCAGACGACTGGTATATTGACATCATGACCGCAAATCTCGTCAACGAGGCCGTGCGCGGAAGCTTTCAGGTATTTCTGCTGCCGAATCTCTACGGCGATATAATAACCGATGAGGCAGCGCAGATACAGGGCGGTGTCGGCACCGCAGGCAGCGCAAACATCGGCAGTCAGTACGCGATGTTTGAGGCAATTCACGGCTCTGCCCCGCGCAAGATAGAAAACGGCGAGGGCGATTACTCGAATCCCGCAAGCATTCTCAAGGCCGCCGAGCTGATGCTCAGGCATATCTCGATGCCGGACAAAGCGGACAAGCTTGCCGCCGCGATGGAGCTGTGCACCGTGAGTGAGCGCCGTGTAGTCGTCACCGGCCACCGTGACGGCGCCACCTGCCGCGAATTCTGCGATTATCTTCTGGAGAAACTTTAATATATTTATAATTATAATCAGAACCCCGCTGCGTTTATCCTGCAGCGGGGTTCTTGGCGTTAAATTATTATATTTTATCACTGTATACTCTCGGGACGCGTTTGGATACGGCGCAGAGGAGCTCATAGGGAATAGTTTGCGCGGCATCGGAGAGCTTATATATGTCGTTGTGCGTGCCGAATATCTCGACCTCGCTGCCGACATCGACCTGCGGCAGCTCCGTCAGGTCAACCATGCACATATCCATGCAAATGCTTCCCCTCTGCGGCGCAAAGCCGCCCTGCGCATAAAATTCGCATTTATTCGATATCAGGCGCGGCAGCCCGTCGGCGTAGCCTATGCCCAGCACACCCATGCGCGTGCGTCTCTGCGTTGTGAATCTTCTGCCGTAGCTGACCGAGGTGCCCGGCTCGTATATTTTTATAGTACTGACTGTAGTGACAAGGCGCATGCAGGGGCGCAATCCGAGTCTCCCGCTCGTATCGCCGTAGCCGTAGAGCAGCAGACCGGGGCGCACCATGTCAAGCGCCATCTCCGGATAGTTCGCAACGGCGCCGCTGTTTGCGCAGTGGCGTATTTCAAAGTGAATCCCTCCGCGTCGTTCCGTCTCCTCAATCGTGCGGCAGAAGAGCGCAAACTGTGCGCGGGTGTAGGCCTCGTCATCCTCGTTGAGCTCATCGGATACGGCAAAATGTGTATATACGCCCTCCGGATTCAGCCCCGGCAGTGTGCAGGAGCGGATGATATTGTCCACACCCTCGTCAAAATGCGCCCCGTCAATGAGAAAGCCCAGGCGCGACATGCCGGTGTCCAGCTTTATGTGTATTTTCAGCTCCTTGCCGATTGCCGTTGCAGCCTCAGAATACTCCAGCGCCTTTGCAAGGCAGGTCACGGTCTGCGTAATTCTGTTGTCTATAAGCGTCTCTGTATACTCATGCGGGGTGTGGCCGAGAATGAGTATAGGCATGCTTATCCCTGCATTGCGCAGCTCCAGTGCCTCATCAAGGCAGGAAACGGCCAGATAATCCGCACCGGCATCCTCGAGCGTGCGGGCGACCGCGCGCGCCCCGTGGCCGTAGGCGTCAGCCTTCACAATGCCCAGGAAGCGAGTCCCCTCCGGCAGTGACGCGCGGATGGCTTTATAATTATGGCGGATGTTGTCAAGACTTATCTCCGCCCAGGTTCTTTTTTGAAGATCATTCATGGCAAAACCTCGAAATATCCGCAGCTGCGGGAAACACCCCGCCGCCGCTTGATTTCACTAATTATAATCACTCTCCCGCCTTTAGTCAAGGCAGCACAGGGGGGTATAGCGAATTGCTTGGGGCAGGCTCAATCACAGCGCGTTCTTCGGGCAGTTCCTGACACATTCCATACAGAGAATGCACTCTGTCCCGTTTGCGCGTTTTCTTGAGTTGTCTGTCACATCTACATTCATCGGGCATATTCTTTTGCACTTTCCGCATGATACGCATTTGCTCTTGTCGCATTGAATACGTATGAGTGAAAAATAGCTCATAGGTTTTAAAAACACGGTAACCGGGCAAATGTATTTGCAAAACGCACGGTTATCTTTAAATGCAAATGCAAGCGCAATGCCTACGCCGTAGTACAGCAGGTTGCCAAAAATAAACGCCTGAAACATGATCTCTTCAATATCGGCGACATTTGCCAGAAACAGCGCAGATACAAAAAGCAGAGATGCTGCAAATGTGATATATCGAATCCAGCCGAGATTTCGTCTTGGCTCCTTTGGAATTTTATACGGCAAAAAATCCAGAACCATCGCTGTCCAGCATGCATATCCGCACCAGCCGCGTCCGAATATCAGCGGCCCGAAAATTTTTGCAACTGCATAATGAATTGTCGCAGCCTCAAACACGCCCGTGAACAGGTAATACCAGAAGCCCTCTATCTGCATGTTTTCCCGGCAGATAAATCCGAGATAAACAAGCATATATAATCCGACCAGCAGCTGCACAACTCTGCGGGCATACTTGTATTTACGGAAAAACAGGAAAAGTCCCAAGGAAACAGATATGCCAATGTAGCTGAAATTGAGCAAATAAAATATATTATTCTTGGTTTTCCATAACGTGACAGCAACTATCTCAAAAATTGCCAGCATAATAAAAGGTCCAAAACGGTTCTCCTTCTTCACGGCAGCTCCTCCGAACATATCACATCTATTATAATTCTGCATTCATACA
>CAVAPH010000088.1:0-9202 GCA_963590455.1 bacterium
GTGCTACCACAGTCAAGAGTTACGTTTGCATCATTCCAAGAAATTGTTGGTGCATCTGCATAAGAGGCTGTTTTAACCTCTGTAAAATCAACATACTTCGTCCCCGCATCATAAAGCACATACTCATACGCCAGCGTCACGCTCTCCGTCTGCCCCTCTGCCGTAATACTCACGCTTTTACTTGCGGTCTTGCTACCGTTGGTGCAAGACACTGTCCATGTGCCTGTGCTCGGTACGTTGAAAATTGCAGTGCCGCTTGTGCCTTTTGCCGTGAGCGTCTTAGTGCCGTTTGTACAGGTGCAAGTTGAGCCAGCCGGATAGGTCACGCCGATTACTGCAAACATCTTTGTAGAGCCGCCGAGTACGTATATCATGACACCACCTCCCACGAGCCAGTTAAGAGCCAAACATCACCACTGCTCGGAGTATGTTCCATCTTTTTAAGTGCCATCATTTCGCCACGGCTTGGCGGCGCGACAGTTGCGCCAGAAGTCTTTGTCGCAATTGCTGCAAGCTCACCGTTTGCGTATACTCTCAAACCAGTGAAGGCGACCGCCGTTTTGTTCGAGTACCACAGTTGACTTACTGCTATCTCAAATCCTGCTGGCAGTGTGCCGCTAATATCCTGCGTCAGATTGAGCGTGATAGTGTTTGCCGTAGAGTTATATGCTGCGTATAACGTTTTGCCCAAATCGTCAGCCGTAATATCTCTATCTGTGGTCAGCTGTACTACTGGGCTATACAGCGCATCAGTCGCCAGCTTTGCGCGTGTCACTGCGTTTGCTGCTATCTTCGCCGTGGTTACTGCGCTGTCTGCAAGCTTGCCGGTAGTCACACTCTCAGGTGACAGCATATCTGTGCCGATGCAGTTCTCTGCCAGAATGTTGCTCCAAGTCGCGTCATAGTCAACATCAGATGATTTTATAAGCACTTGACCGGCCGTGCCGGATTTCGGCAAAGTGCCTGCCGTCGCTGTCGCTCCGAGAGGCCCTATGTTCTCCCAATCGTTCAAAACCTTGCTGTAATAATAGCAGTCATAAGGCTGCGTCTCGCCGACTAAATACGCGTCTCCATATTCAGGCGCGTCAACTAAGCCACTCGATATTGCTTCCTTCAGCGCGTCGAGAGTGAGAAATCTGCCCTTGAGTTGGAAACCGCCGCTCGAATCGCCGTACACTTTCCACGTGTAGCCAGATTCAGACGAACCGACGCAGATATACTCGAATGGTGCTGACTGCGTCTGCACGTCAAAGTAGTGTTGCCCAAGATTCGCAGCTGTATCACTCCCCGGGGGGCCATTCCCCTGAAGTAGGCCATAACCGTAATCTGTACCGGCAACAGCTGAAGACACATTGCCCTGCGCATCGCCTTTTAGAATGCCGCCGAGCTTTACTGCTTGTGCCGCGAGCGCGATTCCCGCCGATGCGTCCGCTGCAGGCGTTGAAATTTTATAAGGCGTCCAATCTGCCATTTTAGCCTCCTGTTTTTAATAATACACAAGAATTCCACCTGATGCGCCGCGGCCACCCTTTGAGCCTGAACCGCCGTAGCCTGGATAACCTGTCGGCGCTGAACCGAATGACGAGCCTGCTATGCCAGGAGCTCCGCCACCACCGCCGCCGTGCCCGCCGTTGCCGCCGCAGCCGCAATATTGAGCATCAGATCCCCTGATAGCTGCTGTCGCGCCAACACCGCCCGTGCCACCTTGCGTGTTTTGCCATTTGACCCAGCCAGTGCCGCCCTCATTACCGTTTGCACCGACTGCAGCTCCACCGCCGCCCGCGCCGGTTGCCCAGCCGGTATAACCGTTACTGCTGGCGCTTGCGCCTGTGCCGCCGCTGCCGCCTTTATATGTCTTACCCTTGTACGTGATGTCTTCACCGGATGCGCCTTTAGCTGAAACATCTGCTGCCGTTGCTGTCGCTCCCTCAACGGTTACTCCGACACCGCCTGCAGCTCCGGCCATTCCGTTTGCTCCCTTGAATCCGTAGCGTTTGCCATCTATCAGGTTTATTGTGCCTGACGGTAGCCGTGCGCCTGTTTCACTCGAATAAACTCCGAATGTAGTAGCCGTACCGTCTGCACCTTCTGTATCACTTTCGCCGCCCTCGCCCCCGACACCGCAAGCATAATTGAAGTATCTGATGTCTGTGCAGTCGATCTCGACAACATTCACTTTACCGCCGCGGCCACCGGCGCCGCCTGCGCCTCCCGCTCCGGGTGATGATACGTTGCGTTCTGAATCTGAGCCTGTGCAGCCGCCTGATCCGCCCGATCCGCCGCCGATTATCGTGGCGCGGATTATCGGGACGTCGCGCTCTCGCACAGCTGCCGGGACCGTCCACGTGCCGACACCTTGAAGCAGCACGACATTCTGCAAGTTTGTCGAGACACCTGCCGGGGTGTAGTGCGTTATAACCTCGCAATCTGCCTTGACAATGCCGGTTGTCGCGTGTTCCATTGACTGGATGAATCCGGTCACGCTCTCACCGTAGGGATCTTCAAATTCATACAAGACACCCGGCTTTTCATCGTTGACCTCGACCGACATGCTCACTACTTGGCGAGTTGTGTAGAACTCGAAGAGCTTATTCATGAGGTTTGTACTGTTCAAGGGGTTTACAAGCGTCAAGCTGTCGCATGATACTGTTTTCTTAAGCACAGCGCCCTCGACAGATTTCGACAGCACGCGTTCCTGCACCTGATACGGCTTGCCGTATATAATGCCGTTATTCGTGACATACGCCGAGATTGCGTTCGCGTCGCGGATAATCATGGTATCCTCCGACGCACGCAGTGTCAGAGGATTGACCGGCTTATCAAAAATAACAAGTGCCTCGCCGGATATGTGTGGAGCTGATGTGTTGTCGTAAACAGATTCTTCCTCGACTGATTCGTCATATACGTAAGTATATTCGGTCAGCTCCACATCAGTGACCGGCTGCTCATAGCCGATTGTTGCGCCGCTGTAGATTCTGCTATTCGGTATTTTCGGCGGCGTATCAGTCGGCTTGAGATAAGAAAATATCAAATCACCGTTCTGATCTTTCTGAAGATTAACGCAATAGCAGAATATAAGCTGATGCAGATTCTCGCGCTTTGTGGCGTTTGGCAGCATGCCGTGCACGGTGGTAGATGCAACCTCGCTCTCAAGCATGCACTTGCACATGCCGCCCTCAATTGTTACGATGCCGTCAACAGAATCGCCGACCGTGCCGCCGAAAAATTCTGTCAGTACCTCCGCAAACGTCTTGCCGGTGTACACGCCGCCGCGGTGCGTTTCGAGATCCAACAGACCTATTATGCTCTGTGCATGAATGATCCACTGATAACGCGCTGTGCGCTCTGCGTACTTGAAATAGTACTTGTCCGACAGTACGCCGTTGACGTAGTACCAGACGGGAGTACCGTACGGAATTTCTGCCGGATCTGTGTTGTAGAGAGGGCAGAGTATCATGCCGTCTGATGTCTCAAGCGCGTCGTATTCGTCCGACGGATCTAAATAATGCTGCACATAAAACGTGTACTCAATCGTCGGTTCAAGCACGTCAACACTCAGCTCATCGCCTATGAGGTCCGTGCACCGCTTGCCGGTCACGCTGCGGAGATTGTCAGCGTTGAAGTACATTATCGGGTTGTTTATATCCTCGCCGATAATGAGCTCATTGTCTAAAGCCATGTTACACCGTCCTTTGCGGCGTTATAGGCCTAAACTCGATAGACATTTCAGCCCAGCGCTCAAAACTCCCGCTCTTGCCTCTGTATGTTCTCTCGCCGCTTGAGATTGCCGCATCAAATGTGATTGTGCTTTGTCCGTACGGCATTTCGATTTCATGCGAGTTGACCGGTGCGCTCAAAACGTGAAACAGTTCGTCAAAGTCTTCAGGGAAATTCGGATTTGGTGACACGTCCATACTGTATGAATATGCCGTGCCGAGAATGTCCCTGATTTCGCGTCCATTCTGTGCCGTCCCCGCGTTTCCGCCCTCTTTTATCTCAAAGCTGTTTTTCAGCGTTGGGAACACAACAAAGACCTTGTACTCTTTTCCGTCAATCTTAAGCATATGAACCTCCGCTCACGTAGCTTGCACCGATTCGGCTGCCCTCTTGCTTGATGTACGGCTGCAAAACGCGGCCAAGCTGTGCAAGGCTGCCGGTAAACTCTATCGTCACTGTTGTCGGGTTTGTCTGTGATGCTGTCGCTGTCGTGCCGGTGTAACCTGTCGCGGTCATGCCCGGTGCAGCTGCACTCTCGAACTCATCGCTTGCAGATAACGCCATTGCGCCGACGGCTGAGTTAACGCTTGATACGTTCGCCTCAATGCCGACCGCCATGCCCTCCGGTATCCATTTACCGACTTCGTTCATGAAAAGCTTTGACGGTGACGCAATGCCCAGTGCGCTTTTTGCTGCCTGCAATGCCTGACTTGCCAAGCTCTGTAAAGAGCTCAACAGGCTTGAAGCCGCGTTCTTGACGCCGTTGACGATGCCGTCAATGATGTTCTTGCCGATTGACGCCCAGTCTACCTCGCTGAATTTCGCATCCATCTCATCTATCAGCGTGCCAAGACTGTCAAGCAGTGACGGAATCGCCAATATCAAGCCGCTTGCAAGTCCGAGAATCAAGGTCAGCGCTGTTGCCACCAGTTGCGGCACGTTCTCAAGCAGTGCCGTCACCAGTGACAGAATGATATCAGGTACCGCCGCCGCGATTTGCGGCGCGGCCTGAACTAAGCCGTCGAGAAGGCTCAAGGCAAGCTGCACGCCGGATGTCAGCAGCTGCGTCTGATTCGTCGTGATTGCCGTCACAAGCTGCGTTATGAGTGTAGGAACTTGTGCGAGTAACGTTGGGTATGCCTGAATCAAGCCGGTCAGGATGGAGCTTATAAGCGTTGCACCGGCACTTATCAGCGAGGGGCCGTTTGTTATGAGTGCCTGCAAAAGACCGGATATAACTGTCGGTATCGCCGCCACAAGCGTGGGTATTGCCGTCTGCAAGCCTGTCGCAAGCTGAAGCATCATGTCAGCCGCGCCCTGCAACAGCATCGGCGCGTTCGCCACAATCGCGGTCAACAGACTTGTCAGCACCGTTGGTATTGCCAAAATAAGTGATGGTATAGCCTGCATGATGCCGTTTATGAGCTGTGCTATTATCTCCATGCCGCCGCTTATAACTGTCGGTGCGTTTGTCGTGATGATGTTTGCAATCGAGGTCAGAACACTTGGCAGCGTTGACGCCATCTGCGTTGCCATCTGCATTGCGACATTTATGAAGTTTCCGAGAGACGTTTCAAGATTGCTCAAAGCTGTGCCCAGATTCATCTCACCGGCGGTGATTGACGCAAGCACATTCGTCCAGCTTGCCTGCAGTGAACCGAGCGCGCCTGTAAAAGTCGTTGCTGCCTCTGAAGCTGCCGTGCCGGTCAAGTCAAGTTCACCCTGAATGACGTGAATTGCCTCATACACATCGCCAAGATTATCGATGTTGTACTCGACGCCGGTTACCTCTTGAGCTTTTGAAAGCAATCTCTCCATTTCCTCTTTTGTGCCGCCATAGCCCAGCTTCAAGTTATCGAGCATGGTGTAATTCTGTTTTGCAAAGCCCTGATATGCGTTTTGTATCGACGTGATGTCTGTGCCCATCTTTGCGGCGTTATCCGCCATGTCTTGAATAGCTGTATTTGCTGCCTCTGCAGCGGCGACAGTATCGTCGCCAAAAGCTTGTTTTAGCGATGCACCAAAGCTGACAGCTTGCTCAGCATAATTATTTGCGCTCACGCCGTAGGATGCCGCCGCCTGCGCGTATTCCTGCATACTTGCCGCTGCATCGCCGTATATCGTTGTCAAGCCGCCAAAGCTCTGCTGAATGTTGCCACCCTCGCTAAATGCGGATTTGATGAGGCTGCCGACAGCTGCCGCGGTTACAACCGTGCCAAGCGCGGATAACAGCGATTTGCCGATATTCGTGCCGCATGAACTGCCCGCGCTGTTGCCCGCGCCGTCGAACATCGAACTGAGCTGATTACTTATGCCCGGTGCTTTCGGAACTATGTTAACATAGGCCTCACCTAATGTTGCCGACATAGCTTCACCTCCTTAATTTAGATTTTCGCCATGCCTTGAATTCTTCCGGAGTGTCGAATCCCGCTCCGGTTTCTTTTTCTTTGCCGATTATTGCTGACAGTATCGAATCAGGCGCGTTTCTGCCCTTTGCCCCGTCTTTCGTGTTTTGCCAAAGCAAAAGCTTCAGCGCGTCCGCGCATGTCGCCACGAGCATCAGCTCTGCAGAAACTTTTGCCCCGCTCATCTTGATTTTTACGCGGGAGTTATCTCTAAGCCCCGCTGCAAGCGTTGCGGCATATCGCCCCGGCAGCTGCCGCCAATCGTATATGCGATACGTCTCTGCAAAATCACATGTCAGCTCATCAGGAAATAGCCTCGCCATATAGGCGAGGCTAATCAGTTTTTTGCTTCACGCTCTCCGGCCGTGGTCAGAATTTCAACGAGCATCTGATATGCTTCGCGAATAGGCACACGGCCGTCGTTCTTTTCAGCGATAAAGGCATAGAGCGCCTTTTTCTGCGCCTTGCCAAGCAGCATATCAAAAGCGACAGGCTGCGCAATGATTTTCTCTGCCTCGGAGGCGTTCTCATCCATCAGAACGCCGAATGCGTCTGTAAAACGCATATCGTCGAGATTTTTTTCATCAATCTCAAAGCTGAAGCCCGAGGCCGTTGTGCCTTTTTTCATGTTGATCTCCTTTTAAGCCTTTTTGATATATTCGTAATGAGTGTTGCCTGTGCCGTCATCAGCTGCCTTGATAGTCAGCTCATAACCGACGGCCTCATCGTCCTTGTAAACGATGTCGCCGATCTCAGCGACAGTGCCGGCAGGAATGACAACACGCTTGAGAGCGCCGCCGCGGAGTATCATGTCAATGACATACACTGCAGCTGTCGGCTGCGCGGTGCTTGCCTTGATCGTGATGGTCTCGCCGTTCACGGTCACGTTATCGTCGCCGTAAACGGTCTTGAGAACCTCCTCATTAAGTGATTCGATAAAGGTCAGCTTCCACTCATCGCTCTTTTCTTTCTGAGTAGTCAAGACGGGAGTGCCGCCCCATGCGTACACATCTTCAGTCTCGGGGCTGTTAGTATTAGTGACGCCATCCTCGGACACAAAGCCAAGCTCTTTATATGCCGCTGCAAGCTCTGTTGATGCGTCTGTCGGCAGCGTCGTGCCGGATGGAGCGCGATAAACAGCGCCGCTTGTTTTTGGCTTGCCGGTTGATACCTGTTCAGCTTTAGGCATTTATAAATTCCTCCTTATTGGTAGACAACTTCAAAAAGCGCCTGATAGCGTGGCCTCTTTGAAGTCAGATCTGTGTAATTATAATCATTGTCGCAGTGACATTTGCTTATCTCAGGGCATTCGACAGCTGCCTCAAGAATGTTGATAACTTTCTCATTCAGCTCCGCCGCGTTGATCCTCGATGTACTCCAGCTCTGCACCGCTAAATCGCACTTTATAACAAAGTTTTCACGGGAGCTGCCTGTCTTCTCGACTGTAACAAACTCATCCGGTGCCGTCGCCATATTAGGCCGTTCACCGTACACGGGTATATCAAGTTTTTCTGACAGGTATGAAATCATGAATTTTTCAATGTTCATAGATGCACGCTCCCCACCGCTCTAAGCAGTGTGTTGTTCTCGCTGTTGTCGACCTTTGCCGCGTATGTCGCCGCATATACCGACGTGATGCCGTCGAATGTCAGTGCACGTGCAGTCTCAGCCTCATATCCCGCTCCGGCTGCACCGGCGGCCTGACTTGCAAGACTGTTGAGCACGGCACACATCTCAGCGGACCGCATGATTGTATTTAGGCCGGACAGATTGAATTTGAAATTTTTACTCAATTCGTTCACACCTGACCTTTCTATGCCATGCCGTCGGTATATAGGCCTCTATTCCCTCAATGACCGCGCCGAATGTCTTGTATGTCCTGCCAAAGAATTCGACAGTGACGTCATTCCAGTCGTGCGCATCTCCTTTCGGAATACCCAGCATGTACTCGATCCGCTTGCCGTACAGCGAGATTGAATCCGTGATGTCCGTGCTTGACGGTTCGCCTACAAGCACATTCTGCACAGTTTCAAGGCTTTCGGTGTAAACGGGCGAGTTAAAGCCGTCAACGCCGGTCTGCGTTTTTACGTGCAGCGTTACCGGTATTCCTCTCATGTCATAGCCTCCAGCGGTGAGGCGCTGCCGATCCTGTTGCCGCAGCCTAAGATCTGCTTATCCTGTTTGCCAAGATACAGTTCGCCGGCGCTGCCGTTGCTGATCGTCCAGCTCTGCGAATAGCCAAGCGCCGACACAGTCGATTGTGACGCGCCAAGAGGTACGCCCAGATCATGACCGTCGCCGAGAGCTCTCTGAACCATTCTGATACTGACAACACGCTTTGCATCGTTCGATGCCGTCGGCGCGGCGGCGTCAATTATAACGCCCGCGTCTTCAAGCAGATTCGTGCAGATCTCGATTTCCTCATCAGACAGCGCACGGCTCATTCGCGCCTGTATATCCTGTGTTAAGGCGTATACCATTCATGTCACCTCCCGGAATTATCAGGGCGACAATTAAGCCGCCCTGATGCGTTTGATTTCATGCTGTGCGAAATCAAGCAGTAACGGAGATGAGGTTGAATGCGTCAAGGTTCGCTCTGAAGCCGACTTCCATCTCAGCGCGGACCGCGAACATATTCTGCTGCCAGAGGTTGATCGCGCTGTCGCCGCTGCCGAGAGTGGCCTCCTCGGAGAAATCAATCTTGATGCCTTCAACCATGCCGTAGATTGCCTGATTCCAGTCACCGGCCACGCCCTTAACAGTGCCGTTGAGAGCGGCGGGAGTGACGTAGGTGTCTGCACCGACGATCTTGCCGAGTGCGCCCTCGGTCGCAGAATTGAGGAACAGGGGACGGCTGTTGCCATCGACTGCATTGAGGAATATAGCCTCACCGGCGGGGGAGAGAACGATACCGTTAAGAGCAAAGTTCTTTTCGCCGATATTTTTCTTGATCTCGCACATCTGCGCATATGCGGTCTTGTTGGTGAAAGCTACGGAGGTGCAGCTTGCCATAGTGTCGAAGTTAGAACCGGGGGCAGTCTTGCCGCCGAATACGGTCTTATCGAATTCAAGGCCGAGAG
>CAVAPH010000089.1:0-9157 GCA_963590455.1 bacterium
GATATTGAGAGCTCTAAAATCCTGGTGCGTCCATCCGGCACCGAACCGAAAATCAAAATTTATCTCTCGTCCCGTGCTTCCTCAATGACAGAGGCCGCTAATAAAAATCAGAATCTTCTGCATGCACTGACTGATGACTGCATAGAGCTCTGATGTCTTTTGGCTTTATCTGCCGATTTCCATATCTTTGCCGTATTTTCGAACCTTTTCAAATGCATTTATTACTAATTTCTCATACATTTGTTCAAGTTCTGTATCATTCTATCCAGTGCATATCTGTAAACCACATGTCCTGCATGTTGATATTCCCGCGTTTCTACTCGCTTCATATCTCGCCCCTCCCTCTGAAAAGTTGGCTTAATTTTCATACCACGCTTCTGTAATTTTGAGTATAGTCCCCACGGCTTGAGATTGCTGGACTTTTGCATTAGTATCCGTTGTGCCTATAACTGGAACAGCACCGGTTTTGCCTACACATTTGAGAACGGTTATTTTGTCTGCATACAGTTAATCGCAAAATTTGATGTGGCGCACCGATTTGCAGTCGGTAAATACCGATTCCAGCCTTCTCGGAATGGTGATGCTTGTTAAGCTTTTGCATCCTCCGAATGCATCAATGCCGATAGCTGTCACGCTGTTTGGAATCGTGATGCTTGTCAGCCTAATACAGTTCCAAAATGCGCTTTCACCTATGGTTGTCACGCTGTCTGGAATGGTGATGCTTGTCAGGCTCCTGCACGCTATAAATGCATTTTTGCCTATGGTCGTCACACTGTTCGGGATTGTGATGTTTGTCAGATTCCAGCACGCCCAAAATGCGCTTTCACCTATGGTTGTCACGCTGTCTGGAATCGTGACGCTTGTCAAACTGTTGCAACATTGAAACGCATTTTCCCCGATAGAGGTCACGCCGCTCGGGATGGTAACGCTTGTCAGGCTGCGGCACCATCGAAACGCTCCTTCGCCGATGGTTGTCACACTGTCTGGGATGGTAACACTTGCCAGACTAAGGCAATATTGAAACGCCTTTTCGCCTATAGTCGTCACGCCGCTCGGAATGGTGATGCTCGTTAAGCTTTTGCATCCTTTGAACGCTTCACTGCCGATGGTTGCCACGCTGTCCTGAATGGTGACACTATTCAGGCTGAGGCACCTCCAAAATGCATTTTTGCAGTCCTTAAATACCGATTTCAGACTTCTTGGAATGGTGATGCTCGTTAATTTTTGGCATCCTTCGAACGCTTCACTGCTGATAGAAGTCATGCCGCCTTGAATGGTGACACTAGTCAGGTTTTTGCAATCTTCAAATGCACGGCTGCCAATAGAAGTCACGCTGTCCGGAATGGTGATGCTTGTCAGGCTGTAGCAGTCGCAAAAAGCAGAGCTGCCGATGGTTGTCACACTGTCTGGGATGGTAACACTTGCCAGACTAAGGCAATATTGAAACGCCATTTCGCCTATAGTCGTCACGCCGCTCGGAATGGTGATGCTCGTCAGACTGCTGCACGAGTGAAACGCTTCACTGCCTATAGTCGTTACGCCGCTCGGAATGGTGATGCTCGTCAGACTGCTGCACGAGTGAAACGCTTCACTGCCTATAGTCGTTACGCCGCTCGGAATGGTGATGCTCGTCAGACTGCTGCACGAGTGAAACGCTTCACTGCCTATAGTCGTTACGCCGCTCGGAATGGTGATGCTCGTCAGACTGCTGCACGAGTGAAACGCTTCACTGCCTATAGTCGTCACGCCGATCGGAAGCTTGATGCTCTTCAGATTTTGACGATTTTGGAATACTCCTTTATCGATGGAAGTCACGCTGTCCGGGAGGACGACATTGCCGTCTGTTCCAAAATAATCGTACAGTACTCCGCGTATAACGACAAAGCCGCTTTTATCTGCCAATCCTCTGCAGCCCCGAAACACATTGTGGCCGATGGTCGTCACGCGGCTCGGAATCGTGATGCTCGTCAGACCGGTGCAGTCTTCAAATGCGCTTTCATCGATGGTACTTACGCTGGCCGGAACGGTGACGCTTGTCAAACTTTCGCAATTCTTAAATGCATCCCTACCAATAGCCTTCACGCCGTTCGGGATCGTTACATCTCCGCCTGCTCCGGAATAGGAAAGCAGCGTTTTGCCTTTTATCTGGAAGCCGTCTACACTTGTTTTGCTGATTCGACTATCAAATGCATTGCTGCATTTGGCAATTATCCGGTTAGGTATGCAGGTCCTCATCAGATTGTTGCAGCCGCTGAAGGCTCCTTTGCCGATGAACGTCACACTGTCCGGAATTGTAATTTTTGTAAGGCTCTGGCAATCCTTAAACGCCTCTTCGCCGATAGTCGTCAAGCTGTTAGGGAGGGTAATGTCCGTCAGCCTTTTGCAGCCATCAAATGCCCGCGAGCCAATAGTTGTCAAACCTTCCGGGATCGTGACGGAACGCAGATTTTCGCAGTCATCGAAAGTTCCCGCTCCGATTTCTTTTACGTCCTCCGGTATCCCGTACCGACAAAGCTTTTCAAAAAAAGGATAAAGATCTCCGGCATGATAAAATGCACAGTTTTCGTCTCGGATCCCACGATCCCCATCCGGATCCATGCACACCATGGCATCTTTAGAAAATCTTTTCTCCCAGACATTGACCCAGATTATTCCGTCAGATATTGTAAAGTATTCACGATCGAAAAGTTCCGAGTAGTCGTAATATTTGTAGTCCTCCTCCGCCGAGTCATCGCTTGCACTGCCGTATGAGCTGCTGTCCAAATCATCGTCCCAATCGTCATATAATAGCATATGCTGCACCTCCTCGAATTTTCTTTGCCGATGTTTTAAAACACAGCCCCATTGCAGGATCTTCTTCCGGTTTGGTATCTTTCCCTGTGTAAATCACGTTTCGGGACAGTGTACCGCGCCGGGAAAATTCTCTGTGTTTTTTCTGCAAATTCAGTATAAACGAATCAACGCGGGCGGTCAACCCGCAAAGCGTCGAATATCGGTAGAACTTTGCTGGTTCTATAATAAATGTTGGGGCAGCGGCACGGGAAGGTCAGTCTGCACCCAACATTTTAATGTAAAAATATAAGAAAAGATAATAAAAAAGCTCTCTCGATCTTGCAATCGAAAGAGCTTTGGCAGCGGGAGAAGGATTCGAACCCTCACATACGGAGTCAGAGTCCGCTGTGCTACCTTTACACAATCCCGCTAAACGCAAGTGCTATTATACTGCATTTTTTCCGTTTGTCAAGCATTTTTTATAATATACGAAAAAATATTTTCAGACACGGAACATTTTCGGTTTTAATACGTTATAATATATATGATAAGATCAGCCAGATGATCAGCAAGATCCACGGCCGCCCGTCTTCAAATATGTATGACAGCAGGGGAGCGGGGGATCGGCTGTGAGGGCACCATATGTATTTATAACGCATGAAAATGTCACAAGATTTAGATAAATTACAAAACGGTAAAAATAAATAAAAAAATTCTGAAAAAAGTCTTGCAATTTCGAAAACAATGTGTTACATTATGTGTGACCTTTAATAGGGCGCGGCGCATAAGAGCCGCGTGAGATAGTAAATAAATCTCATAAGGGGGATTTTTAAGATGAAAACCATGAAGAAACTTCTTTCCGTGCTGCTTCTCGTCTGTATGCTCGCAAGCATGATGACGGTTGCCGCATTTGCGGATGGAGAGTCTGATCCAGCTGCGACCGACGATGCTTCAAACAACGCATTGCTTGGTGATACCGCTGCAAACGGGGTTTCCCCGTATGTCAAGTCGGTTAAGGTTCAGGCTTCCTCTTCCAACGGCATTTCCACCGTTTCCGCAAAGAGCGTCAGCCTGACCGTAGCAGTCGGAGACACCATCACCATCACGCCGAGCACTGAGCTCTCCGCTGATGGCGCAAGCCGCACGGTACAGTGGGCTGTTGACTCCACCGCGATCCAGTTCCAGAGCTCCGACGGCGACACCGGTGCAAACACCTACAAGGCAGTGACCTCCGGCGGCAATGCAGTCGTTACCGTTTACACCGACAACGGCGAGGGCGGCTCACGCGTCTCTGCAACCTGCACCATCAACATTTCCGCATCCGTCCAGCCCACCACTCCCACAACCGTTACAATCACCTCTCCGTCTTCTGATACTTCCGTGTGCGTAAACGAGTCTCTCGAGTTCGTGGCTGAGGTTACCGGAAACTCCTCTTTCCGTACCTGGGTTATTGAAGGCCCGACCAATTGCGCAACCTTCAACAGCTACACCAACCAGTACGCTACTCTGACTGCAGGCAGCACCTCTTACTCCAACCCCATAACTGTCTACGCAGTTGCAAAGGATGGCACTGAGAGCAATAAGATCCAGGTTTGGATCAATCCTGCACGTACTCTCCAGCTCACCACTGATATTAGTGACGTAGAGAACGTAGGTATCACAAGCGGCGAGAGCGTTTCCGTCTGGGTTGTCGGCGCTGAGACCGAGAGCTTCAACTGGAGCTACACCACCACTCCCAGCACCTCCGGCGTTATCAGCAGCCCGAAGAAGACCAGCGGCCATGTCGGCACCGGCCTGACTCTGACTGCAGGCTCTGGCGACGGTTATGTCACTGTCACCGCAACCTCCAGAACCAACAGCAAGCTCTCCGCATCCATCACCATCCCTGTCAACACTGTTGGCTACGGTGATGCAAGCATCGCTCCTGTGAACGTCACCTGGACTCGCGGTCAGGGCAACCTCACCTTCACGGTTGAGCCGCAGCTCTACGCTGCATACATGGACGGCGTCTGCTTCACCGGCAGCGGCAATACCTCCAAGTACAGCTATGTCTGGAGCAGCAGAAACCTCGTTATCAACTCCTCTTACCTGTCCACTCTCTCCGCAGGTGAGCATATCCTCAAGGTCGATACTGTCTACACCAACGGCGAGAAGGCCGGCATCGTGTATGCATACATCACCATCAACGGCACTGCTTCCGCAGCATACGGCGATAACGCCCACGTCCGCGGCAACAGCAACAATCTCTACTTCAACTCCAACAATGCCATCAGCAGCGTGTACATCAGCAACCAGCTGATCGACCCGTCGAACTACACGCTCAGCAACAACAATAAGAGCATCACTCTCAAGGCCGACTTCCTTAACCTGCTCAACTACGGTACCTACACCATGAAGCTCGTTAATTCCGACGGCACCTCTGAGACTGCAACCTTCCGCATTGTCACTGCCAGCTACGCACCCGCAACCGGTGATGACAGCAACCTGGCAATCTGGGTCGCAGTGATGATGATCTCCGGCATCGGTGCAATCGCACTCATCCCGAGGAGAAAGAAAGAGATGTGATTTGCTTAAAGCAAATCAGCTCAAAGTGAAATAAGCTCAGCGCCCCGGTGAAAGCCGGGGCGCTTTGAAATATAAAAGCAGGGGATAACAATGCAGATAATCCATGCAGACAATGACATAGCCGTGTGCATAAAGCCCACGCACGTGCTCTCTACGGATGAACCGGGCGGCATGCCTTCGCTTGTCCGTGAGGCGCTCGGCACTCAGGCGGTATATACTGTGCATCGCCTTGACAGGGCAGTCGGCGGACTGATGGTGCTTGCACTCAGAAGAAGTGCCGCGCGAGAGCTCAGCCGTCAGATTCGAGAGGGCGAGTTTCACAAAGAGTATGTCGCGGCAGTCCACGGTTATACCGAGCCGAGCGGCACAATGACGGATCTCCTCCGCCGGGACAAGGCGAGGAAAATGACATTTGTTGCTGATGCACCCGCAAAGGACGTGCAGGAGGCCGTGCTGGATTATACGACGCTTGCCCAGTGCGACGGGCTAAGCTGTGTGCGCATCTGCCTGCATACCGGGCGCACGCATCAGATACGCTGCCAGTTTTCCTCGCGCGGATATCCGCTCGTCGGCGACAGAAAGTACGGCACACTCGAGGACGGCGACTGCGACATTGCGCTCTGGTCCTCTAAAATCGAGTTTAAACATCCGTGGACGGGCGAACGCCTGACATTTACGGCAAATCCACGGGAACAATGGCCGTGGAATTTGTTTAAAATCATTGCTTAAATCAAATTTATATGTTACAATGAACCTGAAAATGTAATTTACGTTTTCAGGTTCGTTTTATTATGGCGAGTTATTATATTAAAAGATTAAGTGCCGTGCCTGCGCGCGGCGGGAAGGAGATCAGTATGAAAAAGTTTCGTTCGATTCTGTCGGCTGCCATTGCAATGATTCTTGGTGTGGTGTGCGCCGTCCCTGCGTATGCGGATCAGTTCCGCGTGGAAAGTGCCTATACGGGTGACGAGTCCAACATAGGTCTTTATATTGCGCTCATTTGCGTTGCTGCTGCAGTTATCGTGGGCGTGCTGATATATGTCAAGGTTTCCAAGAAGAAAAAGGCGGCACAGGAGTCCACGGTTGAGCTCGAAGGTGTGACGGATGAGCCTGCCGATAAGCTCGAATCTCTGCCGGATGAAAAGCCGGAGTCTGAAAATAAACCTGAGGAATAAGCCTGACTTTACAAATAATATTCAAAATATTCAGACGCACCGTGCATTCGTGCATGGCGCGTCTGATTTTAGGGGAATATATTAAAATTCTGCAAATAACTTAAAATAACTGTTGCATTATATATTTAAAGGCGGTATATTTAATTCAAATTTTTGAACAGAAATGGTGAGGTTTAGTATGACCATCTTAAAATATATCGCGACAATTATATTCGGGTATTTCATGGGCTCTCTGAGCGCGGCGATTATCCTCTCTAAGACCATTATGAAAGCGGATGTGCGCACTAAGGGCAGCGGCAATGCCGGGGCAACAAATATGGCGCGTGCGTTCGGCATGGGCATGGGCGTGATTACGCTTGCCGGCGATGTGCTCAAAACTGCCGTTGCAATATACGTCGGCTGGCTGCTCCTCGGCGACTGGGGAATGCTTGCGGGCGGCGCTGCCTGCCTTGTTGGACACTGCTTCCCGGCTCTGCATGAATTCCGCGGAGGAAAAGGCGTCTCCGCAGGTGCGGCGATATTCTTCGCGGCAGACTGGAGAATACTTGCCGGCGCGGTCTGCTGCTTTATAATCGGCGCCGTACTGAGCAAAAAGGTCTCCCTCGGCTCTGTTGCCGCGGCGGTCTCCGGCGCCTGCATTGCGCTTATCCTCGGCGTGTCGGCTCCGCGGCTGATACTGGTGTTCTTCACCTCGATACTCGTTCTGATCCGCCACCGCGCAAATATAAAGCGCCTTCTCAACGGCACCGAACCGGATTTCAAAGCCGGCAAAGCCCAAAAGCCCGCCAACTCCGTCAAACCGATCACCCGCATCCCAACCCCGATGAAACCGGAGAAAAATTAAAAGCAAAATCAACTCAGCCGTGCAGCAAGATACAAGCTGCGCGGCTGAGGTTTTATCTCAGTGTACAATGAAACTCTTGACCATCAGCAGTAACAACAGCTTCTAAGCTTTTGCCATCGTTCGTTGCGCTGCTCGGCAGCTCTGCAATCATGTGATACTTCATTGTTACAAGCGGATTGACAGAGTATAGTGAAGTAAATTGTTCCAAGTCTCCACCGTTATCAGATTCAGTAACAAACTGGCAGTTATACTCATACTTATCATCATATATAACTTTCACGCCGTCAACTACTTCGTCCATTCTTACTGCGGAAGATGCCAGATTTTTTATGGTCATCTTTACATCTACAAAAACACTATTGTCAGGCGCTTCAAAGTAGTGGTAATAATTATTAGGGTGAGGCGGGTTGACTGTTTTTGTTACGCTGAACGAATCCAGAGAAAATGCACAGACGTCATTGATAGTAACTGTTTTTCCTGTGGTAATCTCTGTAGTCTCCACTTCGTTTGCAGTTTCCTCTATTGTGACGTCATTAGTGGATGTGCTTGAGTTATCTGATTCGTTTGGAGTGACACATCGAAATGTAAATGAATAACTGGTTGACGACGACACACTCATACATTCTTCCACAAGACTGATTTGTCCGTTTGAGGTGTTCCAATCATAAAAATTTATATAGCTCTTGTCATTTATGGCATTTTTCGTAGAATTACTATATTCACCATATTCTGATTTTAGATATTCGCTGCTTACGTCAAATATATTTTTTAGCTCAGATTCACTTTTCAGAGAACTATAGAATGTGATACAGCGTAAAGTGCCATCTTCATTGAAGGTGTAAGAAGTTTTGCCAGAGACACCTTCATATGTTGTTGGATAAACGTATGATGTGCTCTTGTCGTCATTCTTATTCATATCGTTCCATTTACCATAAGCTGTCTCCATATCCTGCTCCGTACTTTTCCAAGTGAGTGTACTGAATGGTGCGGGATTTTTTGATACATTGGATTGCGCTGAATTACAACCACAAAGTGCTATACAGAATAAAATCGCCAAGATTAATGACACTGTTTTCTTCATTGTTCTCTTTTCCTTTCATTTGTTTTTCACCAGAACCGTGAGGTTACGAGCTCCCCGTATATGAAAGCACATAAATAACCCATGCACGGGTAATTTACTTATATTTTATAATGAATTAGCAGCAATGTCAACTATGCAAAGGTAATTTTGCCCGAAAGCACTGCTATCATATGCTTACCGCTTTGAAAGGTTTGCACGGGATAACAGGTGGGCTTATGGAATATTCAGACTTATATGCTGAGAGAATAAAGCAACTTTGCAAGAGCCATGGCATTACGATCAATAAATTAGCAACTCTTGCAGGACTTAAACAATCTACTGTAGACAATATCATTCATGGAAAAAGTAAAAATCCAAAAGTGCGGACTTTGCACAAACTTGCTACAGTGTTTGGAATGACATTAAGCGAATTCTTGGATTTCCCAGAATTGAATGATTATTCGATAGATGACGAAGAGGAAGTTTAACTATCCCTTAGTCTGAATTTTGATGAATTATAAAATCAATACCGACAATCAGCTCAGCCGTGCAGCAAAATAAAAGCTGCGCGGCTGAGGTTTTATCTCAGTGTATAACAAAATTCTTGCTTTTCAACGCCGCCTTATATATGGATAGAGCTTGACGCTTAACGCTGCAAATTTTTAGCCTGAACGCATCACTCGGCTTAGTATGCAAAACCCCAGACCGGAGCAATTCAACTCCTGTCTGGGGTTTACGCTT
>CAVAPH010000090.1:0-6191 GCA_963590455.1 bacterium
GATAATAGCACTGTTCAACCACATCTTTCTCGATAAGATGTCAAATCTCGCCGGGATGGAGCGCGCGTACGCGTAAGAGGATATTTTTAATGGCTGCAGCTTTATTTTTGCTGCAGCCATTTTTTATTTTTTCCGTCTCAGCAATTCGCAGAATGCGTCGACATCCTCCTGGGTTGTTGCCCAGCTTGTGGCGAAGCGTACTATCGTATGCGTCTCGTCGTATATTTCCCAGAAGCCGAATTCAACATGCTCCGCCAGGCGCTGCATGGCGGTGTTTTCCATTACACAGAAGACCTGGTTTGTCGGAGAGTCAAAGCACAGCTCATAGCCATTCTCCAAGAGCGTCCGCCGGATCTGGTCCGCTCCGTGAATTGCGGGGGTGCCGATCATCCCGTATAAATTATCGGCAAATAGTTCGTCAAACTGAATACCGAGCAGTCTGCCCTTTGCGAGAAGTGCGCCGTGCTGCTTTACAATCGTGAAAAAGTGCGGAATTGTCCCCGGCTTCGGTATAACCACCGCCTCACCGAAAAGTGCGCCGCACTTTGTCCCGCCGATGTAGAAAACATCGCACAGTGCGGCAAGATCCGCAAGGCTGACATCGTTTTGCGGGCAGGCGAGCGCATAGGCAAGTCTTGCGCCGTCAAGATAGAGCGGAATGTGATGCTCTCGGCAGAGAGAACTTATCTCCGACAGCTCCTCTTTTGAATACAGCGTGCCGTATTCCGTCGGCTGTGAGATATAGACCATGCCGGGCATGACCATGTGTTCGTGGTTTGCGTCGTTATCGTACCCGTTGAGAAGCTTATTTATATTCTCAGCGCTGAGCTTTCCGTTGTGCTGCGGCAATGTTAAGACCTTATGCCCGCCGAATTCTATTGCACCGGCCTCGTGCACGCTGACGTGCCCGCTCTCTGCTGCTATCACGCCCTGATAGCTTTTCAGCAGGGCATCAATTACCGTGGCGTTTGTCTGAGTACCGCCAACCAGGAAGAACACCTCGGCATCCGGCGCTTTGCAGGCGATGCGTATTTTTTCTCTCGCCGCCTCGCAGTATTCATCAGCGCCGTAACCGGGTGTTTTTATATAATTTGTCTCCGCAAGGCGCTGCAGAATTCTCGGGTGCGCGCCCTCCATGTAGTCGCAGGCAAAGGATAAAACGTTATTCATGTAATTTTCAGCCCTTGTGCTTTTTCTCTAAACGGCGTTTCTCTGCGCGCTCCATGAGCTCACGGAAGTGTGTACCGTTGTGCTCGCCCTCGACAAGATGCGGGTAGGCCTTTGCGATACGCTCGTGTATAACGTTGTGGCGGAGTACCTCGGAGATGCGCTGTTCAAGCTCATCGCGGTACTGCGTGATTCTTTCTTTGCGTGCATCCTCGCGCTCACGCAGTGTGTTGTTTATCTCGCTGCGCTTTTCGAGCACGTCTTTTATGGTCTCCTGCTCCATCTCATGCAGCTCCGGGTGACGCTCGTCGAACGCCTCACGGTGCTCCTTCACGCGGTCATAGCCCTCGTAGAGCACCTTCTCTCCGACGGTATCTGACACTGCCGTCATCATCCGTTCAAGCTCCTCAACTGCCTTGAAGCGTTTGGGCAGCTTGAGCAGCTCTACCAGCGTGATAATTGCGTCGGCAGCCATCAGCGCCGCAAATATCCAGATGAGCCACCAGCCCAGATTGACGGGTATTGCATCAATGAGCTTTTGAATCATCGGGTGCAACACATCGACCACCAGCACGCAGGCAAAGCCCCAGATGAGCGAGAACTCAAGACAGACATAGCCCTTTATGTTAAAAGGGTTCTTGGAGTAATCCCACCACTTGTCGTGGAAGAAACACTCCATTATGAAGCCTATGAAAAATTCAAGCGCCGTCGTTAGCACCATGCTGCCTAAAAACAGCAGCCAGAAATTACTCTCTACAGGCTCAAGAAGCCACAGAACCAGTGCCACTCCGAAGCCGTATATCGGGCAAACCGGGCCGTTCAGGAATCCCCTGTTTACAAAAATGCCTCTGCGGCAGGCGGCAAACACGACCTCCGCACACCAGCCCAAAAATGAGTAGATAAATATCACCCATGCGGTTTCATAAAAACTCACAGCTTATCTCCCTCTCCCAAAAGCTCTGCTTTTTATTTTAATATAATATAAATCACAAACACTCATACCGTTTCCCGTTCGGTATTCTGTTGTTTGCTTTTTTCTGCCGCAAATGCGCTTCTTGCACGCTTCTGCATTATATACACTGTCGGTATGCTAACGATAAAGGGGACGAAATATGTCGATGCCCTGTATAACACAAGTGATGCACTCACCATGCTCTCCGCGGCAAAGTTTCCGAAGAGCAGAGCAAACGCCGCATCAAGCGGTCCGAGCCCGGATACATTCGGCAGCACACCGGCGATGAGCCATACAAGTGCCGTCAGTGCCAGGGCGTGCATATAGTCCGGTGCATCGCAGCCCAAGGCATGCAGTGCCATAAACGGAATTGAATACACAACGATGAATTTAAGTGCGTTAATTGCGCAAATTGCCGCAACGCGTTTTTTCTGCCCGAGAAGGTTCTGCATCTCGGTATACATCAGATCTACGTTTCTGCGCCAGCCTTCTTTTTTCTCGCCCCATTTGCCGTATGAAGGCAATTTGTCAAGAATGGCGTACAGCAGCCGGCGCAGCTTATCCCAGGTACACAGCAGCACCAGAAATAATATAATTACTCCGCACAGTGCAAAGCCCGGCAGCAGGTATTTCATCGCTCCGGGTACCGCCGCATTCAGCCAGTTAAAGCTGCAGAGCAAAGCCAGCAGCGCCGCAAAGAATATCATCAGCTTGTGAAATACATATTTCACCGTCATCAGCCCGACCGTGTGCCCAACATCGAGGCCGAGCGTGTAGAGATAAAAGCTCTGCGTCGGTATTGTGATAATGCTGTTTGAGCACACCATGCCGAAAACGCCGGTCATGGTCAGCTCAAAGGCCTGCAGATAGCTCAGCTCCGGCAGACGGCTTCTGACAAGCACAAGGCACATCGCCGTGTCGATAAGCTGGTATATCATGCCCATGCACAGCAGTATTATAACCTGCTCCGTCGGGATATCTTTGACGGCAGTGATTATATCCGGCAGCTTATCCCGGAATACTATTACGCATATCGTCAGCAGCACAAGCAGCACGCCGATGCTGATTATATAGCCGCGCCTGCTCTTTTTGCTTGAGTCCATGCTCAGTCGTTTCCTCCGCGTTCCTTAATAAATTCTTTCCACTGTTTTGAAGCCTGACGGTATATAAGCTGCTGTCCGGCACTGTTGGGGTGCATTCCGTCAGAGCACAGGTAGCCTTCAAGCTCTTCCCCGTACGGCGGGAACGGGGCGCGCAGATCGAGGAGCAGGCAGTTTCTGTCCTTCGCCATCTCCTCTACCATCCGGCTGTAGCCCTGCTGCCAGCGTGAAACTGACTCCACATCGCCGTCCATCCACTGTAATATTGCCTCTCTCTTTTCGATATTGCGCGATACATAGGCATAGTACAGCCGTGAGCTGACCGGCGGCAGAGTGCAGACTATGGGACGGCTGCCGTTTTCATAAACAAGATCTATCATTCTGGAATATAATTCTTTGAACTTCTCCGGCGGAGTCGTGCAGACGAAGTCACCGTCAGGGTTCTCCGCTATCTCGCTCCACGGGTATGCGCTGTCGTTGCCGCCGAATTCGATTACCGTGTAGTCGCCCAGACGCTCTTTTTCAAGGAACTTTTCAAGGCGTGCAAGTCCCTTATCAACAGTCGAGCCGAACTTGCTCTTATTCTCCACCTCAACGCCGTTTTCTGCCTCGAAGCTATCGATAAGCTCATGCCCGCGTGTGTACTTTCCGTTCTCGAAGCGCACGCCTTCAAGGATGGAATCGCCGAATATTGTAATCTTCAAATTTCTTCCTCCCTGATGTCTGCCGTGGCAAACGGTGTATTCTCCACCGTCAGCGGCAATACGACCGTAAACGTTGCACCGGCGCCCGGCTCACTGCTGACGCTGATACTGCCGCCGCTCGTGGTGACGATGCGCTTTACCAGCGGCAGGCCGAGCCCGTTGCCCTCTTCCTTGTGTGAACTGTCAACCTGATAGAATTTTGTGAATATGCGCTGCTGCTCCTCCGGTGCTATTCCCGGGCCGGTATCGGTGATCGAAAAGGTGACCTTCTCGTCCTCCGTCGTTTTCAGCCGCAGCTTAATGGCGCCGCCGTATGAGTCGAACTTTATTGCATTGTCGATGAGATTGGTCCACACGTGCATCATGAAGCTCTCATAGCCGCAGTAGTCGACCTCGTCCATCTCTATGTCGAAATCTATGTCCTTCTCCGTCCACTTACGCTCAAGGGCGAAAATAGACTGTCGAATCTGCTCGTCAAGCCTGTAGGTCTGCGCCTTGGGGCGTATACTGTCGTTATTCACCTTGCTCAGCAGCAGAATATTGCCTACGAGATCGGACAGGCGCCTGGTATTAAAAATAATCTTATTGACATACTGCGCCTGCTGGAGCCGCGGAAGCTCGCTGTCCTGCAGGAGCGAGGCATAACCCTCTATGGCGTTTATCGGCGTTTTGAACTCATGCGAGACGTTGGATATAAAATCCGTCTGCAGCGTCTCGGTTTCGGACAGTGCCTTTGCCATGAGGTTAAAGCTGGTATAGACCTCTTTTATATCGCTGATATTGCTTTTGCACTCAAGTCGTACGTTGAAATTTCCCTCTGCAACGGTGCGCATTGCCTTGGCAAGCTCCGCGAGCGGGCGGATAAACAGGCTGTTGAGCGGCAGCGCGACGCATATGCCAAATATTATTGCGAATACCAGCATTCTCAGGCCCACCGGCAGTCCCAGAGAGACGCTGAACTTATCGTTGAGCACCCACACGACGCCGTAGGTCATCATGACCGTCGCAATCGCTGCGACCGCGGCCGCAGATGAGAATTTGAACTGGTAGTCTGCTTTCAGCCTTTTACCTTTGATCGTCATACTTTTTCCACCTTGTATCCGAGTCCGCGCATGGTGACTATTCTGAAATCTTTATTATCCTTAAATCTGTCGCGCAGGCGGCCGATATGCACATCGACGGTATGCGTATTCGTTTCGGACTCGTAGCCCCATATGTCGTCCATAAGCTGCTGACGTGTAAATATTCTGCCGGGATACGACGCCATTTTATATAACAGCATGAATTCCTTCTGCGGCAAAACCATGCTCTGCCCGTTCGTTCTCACCGTCAGTGAATCGCACTCCATCGTGGTATCTCCCACGACAAGGCGGCGCTCGTTTATTATCTGCGCACGACGCAGCAGCGCGCCGACACGCAGCAGCAGCTCGTTGACATTAACAGGCTTGACCATATAGTCATCCGTCCCGGATATAAAGCCCTCGCGCATATCGTCAAAAGCCTCGCGCGCAGTGATCATCAGCACCGGCGTATTATTACCCGCGGCGCGTATGGTCTTCACCAGCTCGTAACCGTCCATCACCGGCATCATAATGTCAGAGATAATCAGGTCGTAATAGCTCGTTTCCATTGCGGCAAGCGCCTTTTGCCCGTTGTCGACGCCTGTCACCGAATATCCGTTTTTTATAAGAACATGGCTGAACAGCTGTCTGAGCTCGCTGTCATCCTCAGCAATCAATATCTTAAACATATACTGCCTCCATAGTACAGTTTAAATATGATTAGAATGCTAAACTGTTTCCCTAAACTGTGTTTCAATTATAATTCAACAATCGTTTATTTACAAGAAAAACACAGTAAAATCAGCGCATTTCCCGCTCTATTCTCTCTTTTTGGCCCTGTATTAATCGCCCGTCTGTGCACATTGTTCATTTTGGCCCGCAATTTACATGAATTTCGCCGAAATTAGCTCCTTTTGCCTGAAATCCGCGCCGATACAAATTTTACAATTGATTTTTTTGTTTTATGTGTTACAATGTGCCTTGGAAAGGCTTATATGGCCCAAAAATCATATGGAGGTAATTATTAATGGCTTTTGTTATTACTGACGAGTGCCTGTCCTGCGGTTCCTGCGCAGCTCAGTGCCCTGCTGAAGCAATCGATATGGGCGATCTTCACTACGAGATCGATCATGACAAGTGCCTCGAGTGCGGTTCCTGCGCGGCTCAGTGCCCCGCTGAAGCAATCATCCAGGAGTAATTTGTCACC
>CAVAPH010000090.1:6257-9087 GCA_963590455.1 bacterium
TATCAGTTCCGGAGTTTATAATATCATGAGTGATTCCGAAAAATTTTGCGAGCTGTGGGCAGGCGGCCCGCTCTTTGCGCAGGCAGGGCATTTTAAGCTCGGCACGGACAGCGTACTTCTGTCCGACTTTGTCAATGTTGCCTCTGCAAAGCGCGGCATCGATCTTGGCTGCGCATCCGGAGCAATAATGCTGCTGCTGCTCGCACGCTCCGAAAAGCTCTGCATGACCGGGCTTGAAATAGTCCCGGAGGCCGCTGCTCTTGCAAACGAAAACCTCGCCGTAAACTCGCTCGACTCACGCGGAGAGGCCGTCAACGGCGACATCAGGCGTGTGCGTGAGCTTTTTCGCGCCGGCTCATATGATCTCGTGGTATCAAATCCCCCGTATTTTCCCGTCGGCAGCGGTGCCGCGGCATCCGGCAGCAATCGTGCGGGCGCCCGTGCGGAGGCTGACTGCACGATTGACGATATATGCTCCGCCGCCGAATGGCTTCTGCGCACCGGCGGCAGCTTCACACTGGTGCATCGGCCGGAGCGGCTGAGTGAGGTTTTCTCCGCCATATGTGCCCACGGGATGGAGCCGAAGCGGCTGCGCACCGTGCATAACCGTGCCGCTCTCGCCCCGTCGCTTGTATTAATCGAGGCAAAGCGCGGCGGGCATCCGGGGCTGCGTTTTGAAGCACCTCTCATCCTCACGGAAAACGACGGCAGCGAATCCGCCGAGTATCGAAGAATTTACCACAGATAAGCACGAAACCCATCTCAGCCGCTTGACGGATATCCCCGTCGGCGGCTATAATATTATTTACTTCAGCATTCACCACGGCGGCTCATCGGGATAAAGCCGTTTTTGAAAGAGAGTTGTGTAATCCATGAAAAAGCATCGGCTGAGAAATATACTTTTGAGTCTGCTTTTTGCCCTGCTGCTGGTCATTTTCGTGCATCTGGCGGCAATATTTGCGCTGCATTCAAGGTCGCTCACCCGCGGCGCGCTTGTATTTATTATTGGCTTTGTCGCTGCACTCATACTCTTCAAACGCCGCACAAAGCTTATGGCCTGGCTCACCGGCATAACGGCGGTGCTGTGTGTGATCGCCGCGGTCATCATGTTCTTCTCAATAAAAACATTCTCCGCATCTGCGGTATACACGTCAGAAGACGGCGGCAAGGAGAGTCTCTTTGCCGACAAAAAAATTCTGATTATTGTCCCGCATCAGGATGATGAATTAAATCTAATGAGCGGCGCCATAGAGGAATACCGCAAATACGGCAGCGAGGTATACGTCCTGTTCACGACAAACGGCGACGCGTTAGTGACTGCCGAGCAGCGGCTGAACGAGGCGATAAATGCGCTTGAATGCGTCGGAGTTGATGAGGAGCATATAATTTTCCTCGGCTACGGCGATTCCGCCCATGACGACAACGGACAGCATCTCTACAACAGCGATGGCGTTGCATCCGGCTCACGCGGCAACAGCGAGACCTCCGCTCTTGAGGATCACCCTCCGTTCCGTGAGGGCAGGGACTATACCCGCAGTAACGTACGTGAGGATCTGCGCGATGCCGTGCTTGAGCTCAAGCCCGATGTGATTTACGCCGTGGACTGCGATTCGCACCCTGATCACACTATGACATCTCTCTCGTTCGACAGGGCGATGGGCGAAATACTCCGGAGTGATGATAGTTACAGGCCGCTTGTATACAAGGGCTTTGCATATACCACCGCTTATAATGCCGTTTCGGACTTCTACAGTCTCAACATACTCTCCACGCAGGAGCCGGCAGACGGTCTCTCCCCGCTCGCCCCGAGAATTTATAACTGGAGCAGCCGCTTCAGGCTGCCCGTAGATTCCTCCTCGCTCTCCCGCTCCATATACTCAAGCAGAATTTACACGGCAGCGCGGCAGCACGCATCGCAGGATGAGGATATCTGCTGCACAAGAGTTATAAACGGCGACAAGGTGTTCTGGCAGCGCGAGACAGGCTCGATTCTCTACGATGCCGAGATAAGCGCGTCCTCCGGTGATTGCACCGTGTTGAACGACTTTGTCCTTATCGATACAAGCGATGTTCACAGCCAGTCATATAATCCCGTCGGGATCTGGCTGCCGAATGATGACGACAACGAGCGCAGTCTGACGGTAAAATTCGACGACGCGCAGGATATCGACAGGATAAAGCTCTATGATAACCCCGACGGCAGCAGCAACGTGCTCAATGCCGTGCTCAGCTTTGACGACGGGACCAGCATAGACACCGGCGCGCTCGACCCGATGGGAGCAGAAACGGAAATTACAGTAAGCAAAACAGATGTCACAGGCTTCACGCTCACGCTCACGGAGACCGAGGGCGACAATCCGGGGCTCACAGAGATCGAGGCATATTCCGAACCGTTCACGCCGCAGGTGAGTTTCATAAAGCTGATGAATGCCAACGGCGATTTTGTGTATGACTATTTCATAGACGAGAGCGGCGTTGAGAGCTTTTCGCTCTATGCCTATGGCTGCAGCAGCGATCCTGCCGACTATGAAATAACCTGCGGCGGTGATGGCTGCAGTGCCGAGATTCAGGGCGAATTGATCACCGTCACCTGCCCGAGCGGCAAAACATGCAATCTCACGATCTCCGACGGCACGCACTCGGACACCGTATTTTTGCGCAACAAGAATCGCACCCTGACCGAGTATTTCGTCAAGCTCGACCCCATAGTAAACAGCGAGCTGAACACCATTTCGCAGATAAAGAGCCTGAAGGATCTCCGCGCCGTCCTCTGGACCGAATTCGACATGCGCCGCGCCACTATCGAAAATGTTTTGGGCCGGCTGGGGCT
>CAVAPH010000091.1:0-9018 GCA_963590455.1 bacterium
GAAAATGATATACAAACGATGCAGTCATTGCGGCAAACGCATACCAGAAGGGACAACTTGTCCATGTGTAATAGCTATGAAGCAGGCCATGAATAAGGCACGCCATAAAGCCTATGACGCCCAAAAGAGGGATAAGCAGTCGCAGGCTTTTTATAATTCCTGCGAGTGGCACAAAGCCCATGACATGGCATTGCAGCTTGATGAGGGCATTGATGTCTATGCATACATGACAACCGGCGAGCTTATTCCGGCTGACACCGTGCATCACATCGTCCCGCTCAGAGACGATCCGGCACGGCGGTGCGATCTTAACAACCTGATGTCATTGTCTCACGGGTCGCATAGTTACATAGAGAGCCAATACAAGGTCAATAAAAAATCGATGCAGGTGAGCCTGTCCGATATGTTGGCAAGGTACAGGAGACGGGGTAGGGGGTAGGTAAAAAGTTTTTCGAGGCGGTCGAAAACCGCACAGATCCCCACCCTTCACGCAAATTTCTAAATCAAACAGAACGGGGGTTCGATTATGGCAGGCAGCCAGAGAAAAATATTGACGATGCAAAAGGGCCACTTGCAGACGGCTACGATTGAACAGCGCAAGCTTGAAGAGGCATCAGTATATACTGGCTGTGACTTGCTCGATGAGGATAAGCCACCGGCTGAGCTTATCAATGTAGTGGCGCGCAAAAAATGGAAAGAGGTTAATCATGTGCTTGCCCCCATCAAGATTGTCAGCAATGCGGACGTGTCTAATATCATCGGCTTTTGCAATGCGTGGGCAAAATACTGCGAGGCGGTCAAGGTATTGAAAAAAGCAAAGACGACACCTGATGAAAAGGCGGCGGCTGAGGTTGGCCTTTTAAAGTTCGGGAAGGAATTTCGAGATTTTGGCGGCAAGATTGGGCTTGATCAGGGCTCCAGACTAAAGGCCGCGGCGACTAAGTCACAGAAACAGGAAGAAAAAATAACTGAAGCATTCGGGGCAATATGATTCTTGAAGATCTGAAAAAATATGCGGATGACTGCATAAAAGACAAAATAATAAGTTGCAAGAAACACAAATGGGCTTGCATGCGGTTTTTGTCAGATGTTTCCAGAATGGAGACTGATGCAAATTATCCGTATATCTGGGACGAGAAACAGGCACAGCGAATAATAGACTGGTTTGCATTGCTCAGGCATTCAAAAGGCGTTCTGGCCGGTCAGCCGATAGATTTGACCATGTGGCAGCGCTTCCGGCTCTGTCAGTTGTATGGATGGCGGTGTAAAGATACGGGCTATAAGCGGTTCACAAAGTCATTCACAGAAGTCGGACGGAAAAACGCGAAATCTCAGGAAGAAGCCGGCGTTGCATTGTATGAAATCGCGGTTATGTCCACGAAGAATGCGGAATTGTATGAGTATTATACGGCTGGTGTTAAGCGTGATCAGTCAAAGATTGTTTTTAACGAAGCAAGCTTGATGCTCAAAGGTTCGCCGCTCCGTCCAAAGTACAAAATCACGCGGGATGCTATAACGCATATCAAGACAGGCTCATTCATCAAAGCCTTATCCGCTGAAGACGGGCGTAAGGCAGACGGAACTAACCCGGCCGGGCTGATTTTAGATGAATACCATCAGCACCAGACAACAGAATTTTATGATCTGGGGTTGGGCTCCAACACAAAAGAACCGTTATTGATGATTATCACAACGGCGGGCGTTGACCTGACATATCCGTGCTATGTGACGGAATATACATATTGTTCAATGGTGCTCAATCCGGATAGCGATGTTGAAAATGACAGGTATTTGATAGATATATGTGAGCTTGATGCGGAGGATTATGCGGACATTAGCAATCTGGGCAATGAAAAGTTATGGCTAAAGGCCAATCCGATCCGCATGACCTATGAGCAAGGCATAGAGAAAATCAGAGGCGAATATAAGATAGCCAAAGAGATACCGGAACACATGACGGCATTCCTCACAAAATGCATGAATGTCTGGGTACAGGCAAAACATAACGGATACATGGACATGAGCAAGTGGAAAGCTTGTGAGGTCAAAACAATCCCGATTGAAACAAAAGGAATGCCGGTCTATGTCGGCTTTGATATGTCGGCCAAAATAGACCTAACAAGCGTAGCGTTTGTTATCCCGTACAAAGACGGCGAAACGGTTAAATATATCGTCTTTTCACATTCTTTTGTCCCGTCGGTTGAAAAGCTTGCAGAGCGCAAAGCAAAAGATAAAGCACCATATGATGCATGGGAGCAAATGGGTTTTATCACGTGCACCGATTCACCCATCGTGGATCAGGGCGCGGTCATGCGTTACGTGATTGAAACATGCAAAAAAAATGAATGGCAAATTGAATGCCTTTGTTTCGATCCGGCCAACGCGTCAAAGCTCATGATGGATTTATCCGATGAGGGCTATGACGTCGAGGAAGTCTTCCAGAGTCACAAGAGCTTGAACGAGTCCACCCAGGGATTCCGGGAACAGGTATACAGCGGCAACATCATATATACTTACAATCCTGTTTTAAATTTTGCGATGTCAAACGCGGTTATTAAGCGTTACAACGGGTTGATCAAGATTGATAAGGACGTTGCAAAGAAGCGAATTGACCCTGTTGATGCGGTGCTGTGTGCTTACAAGCTGGCCATGTATCATCAGTTCAATGACTCATACCTTGAGAGCATAGATAAATTTTTAGAAAGTGAATGGTAAAGATGGGAATTTGGAGAAGTATAAAGTCAGTTTTCCGGAACGAAGACCGGCCGGTCGCTGACCTAAATTCAAAAGAGTTGCTTGAGTGGTTAGATATAACTCCAACAGCGAATAGAACGGTCTCAGAAATCACATACTATACGTGCTTGAAGATGCTATCCGAAACACTCGGAAAGTTGCCACTGAAATATTATCAGCAGACCGACAAAGGCCGGGAGCGTGCTCCACTAACACAGGCGGCATGGATGCTGACAACGAAGCCGAACCCATTTATGACGGCCACAAGCATGTGGACGATGGTAGAGCAAAATTGCCAGCATTACGGAAATGCCTATGTCTATATAGACAGGAACATTGAGAGACAGAAATACGGAGGTAGCGTAAAAGTCAATAGTATCTTTCCTCTGCAATCCAATTGTGTACAAGTCTACATGGATAACGCCGGAATATTTGGCAAGGATGCAAGCGCGATCTGGTATGTTTACTCGGACCCGAAGAGCGGCAAGCAATACATTATCCAGAATAATGACATGATGCATTTTCGCACCTGGTATTCGTTCGATGGTATTTTTGGTTTGCCTGTCAAAGCAATCCTGAAGGCCACGGTTGACAGCGCCGGTGAGGCTCAGAATTACATGAATAATCTGTATAAACAGGGATTGACAGCAAGCATGGCGCTTCAGTATACGGGAGATTTGTCAGATGACAAAATCAAAAAGCTACAACAAAAATTTTCTACAAAGCTGACAGGAGCACAAAACGCGGGCAAGGTCGTCCCCATTCCGATTGGGCTGACATTGACGCCGCTCAATATTTCCCTGGCTGATGCTCAATTCTATGAGCTGCGAAAGTACAGCGCATTGCAGATAGCCGGTGCTTTCGGCATTAAACCTAACCAGATAAACGACTATGACACGAGCTCTTATAGCAATTCGGAGACGCAGCAGCTCGCTTTCCTGGTTGACACAATGTCATACCGGCTGAAGATGTACGAAGAAGAAATAAACGATAAGATGCTCACACCATCAGAAAAGGCCGCGAACTTTTATTACAAGTTCAACGAGAAGGCATTGCTTAGAACTGACAGCTCAACACAGGTGGATAATCTGGTGAAGGGCGTCAACAACGGCCTGTACACGCCCAATGAGGCGCGCGAATACCTTGATATGCCGGCACAAGAGGGCGGTGATTTGCTCATGTGTAACGGTAATTACATACCCATCACGCAAGTGGGAGACCAATACAGCAAAGGAGGTGAATAGAAGATGGCAAAGATAGATATTAAAGGCGATATCATCAGCAACTCGGATAAGCTGATTTATGACTGGCTCGGATGGGACAGCACAACGCCCGGCGAAATTAAAAACATTCTAACCACGGCGCCGGGTGATGAACCGGTTGATGTGTATATCAATTCAGGCGGCGGTGATGTGTTCGCCGGTCAGGAGATGTATAGCGCATTAAAGGCAGATAGCCGCGTGAACATTCACATTGAGAGTTTGGCCGGCTCGGCGGCCGGTGTGGTTGCAATGGGCGGCCATTGTTCCATATCGCCGGTTGGAATGATTATGATCCACAATGTCAGCATGTCAGGCGCTTCGGGCGATTATCATGACATGAAGAAAAACGCGGATGCCTTGCAGCACATGAATGAGGCAATGGCGGCGGCCTATGTGGAAAAGTCAGGGCGGCCACTGGATGAGATTCTGAAGCTTATGGATAAAGAAACATGGCTGACGGCTAACCAGTGCCTTGAATATGGTTTTGTTGATGAGATTGAAAGCGCTGCTGATAATGGTGGCGCTTTTATCAATAGCATTTCCGGGCAGAGACTCACGGATGAACTCCGGGCTAAAGTCATGCAGGAGATTAAAGCGGCTGAAGAAAAAGAAGCTGCTAAAAAGGAACTGTTAAGTGATTTGGATTCTTATGGAATCTAAGAGGGAGAAAACACCATGAACGAAAAGCTTTTAAAACTGCTTGATGAAATCAATGCAAAAAAGGCAGAGGTTAGGAATCTTGTCGAAGAAGACAAGATTGAAGAAGCAGCCAATGCCAAAGAGGAACTGAAGGCCATGCAGAACAAATTTGACCTTTTAAAAGATGTTATTGACGAAAAGGAGGAAGAAATGAAAGTCAATATGACAGAGGTGAAGCCGGTGATTGAGCCGGAAATGATTGACGCCACGGCTAATTTTGCAGAGGCCGCCCGTCACGGATTCAGAAACAGCATGAACGAAGGCACCAAAGCCGATGGCGGTTACGCCGTTCCGGAGGACATCCTGACTCAGATCAACGAATACAGAGAAGCAAAGGCATCCCTTCAGGATCTGGTTGATGTTGAGAATGTATCCACTAACAAGGGTTCAAGAACCTATAAGAAGAGAGCACAGCAGACAGGCTTCACGAAGGTGGGCGAGGGCTCTGCTATTGCCGCCGGTGTTACGCCTCAGTTTGAAGTGCTTGAATACAGCATTTCGAAGTATGCCGGTTATTTCCCGGTCACGAACGAACTGCTTGAAGATTCTGACGCCAACATTACAGAAACGCTTGTTTCCTGGATTGGCGATGAGTCTAGGGTTACCCGCAACAAGCTGATTCTGGCCGCTCTTGATGGCACTACAAAGACAGCCATCAGCGGACTTGACGATATTAAGAAGGCTCTTAACGTCACGCTTGGTCAGGCATTCAAGGCCACTTCAAAGGTTGTGACTAATGATGATGGCCTCCAGTATCTGGATACCCTGAAGGACGCAGAAGGCCGTTATATTCTTCAGCCGTCACCGGTTGACCCGATGCAGATGATGATTTGTGCAGGTGCTACGGCCGTTCCTGTGTTTGTAGTTCCGAATGCTGATCTACCCACCACGGACAGCAAGATCCCGATGATCATCGGTGACCTGCATGAGGCCATCAAGCTGTTTGACCGCAAGCAGCTGACAATCATGACCTCTGATACAGCGTCCGCCGGTAGTGTATCCGCATTCGAAAATGACATGACCATCTTCAGAGCCATTGAACGTGAGGATGTCAAGGTTAAGGATATCAGCGCCGTTGTTTATGGACAGGTAACAGCGGGGGAATAATTAGTACCGCAAATGTGGCCGATTATACCGCCGATGACTTAAACGGCATGACTATTGCTCAGATAAAGTCATTGGCGGAGTCGTTGGGGTACAGTATTACAGCCACTAAAAAGGCAGATATCATAACGGAGTTTTTGAGTCAGCAAGGGGGTTAAAACATGCTAGTTGAGCATTTGGACGAAATCAAAAGCCGATGCGGCATAGTGTCAGAGATCGCCGTGTATGACTCGGAAATTAAAGGGTTGCTTGACGATGTGGAGCATGACCTTTTAGCAAGCGGCGTATCTCAGGAAGTGATTGACGATACAGAGCACACACAACAGATCATCACCGCGGCGGCCTTGTATGTTAAGGCTTACCTTGGAAATGACCGGACTGATACAGCTCAATATCTCGACATGTACAGGGCAAAGGTATTCCGTTTGACGTTGGAGGACTCGGACGATGTGGAACAAGTCGATTAAAATTCCCACGGGTAAGACCATAACCACAGATGCGGACGGGTTCGAGACGGAGGCCGCCACATACATGGAACACATTCCGGCAAGCTTTAAAGATGCCGCCCGTTCGGATGCGCTGCTTGCGAAACAATCCGGATATAACGTTGACGTCATTATCGAAATCATGGCGTGTGTCTATAACGGAGCAAGCTATGTGGTAGATGAGTCGGACGGGACAATCTACGATGTGCAGCGGGCATACCAGAAGGATAAGGCTATGACCGTGCAGCTCACGGCAACAAGGAGGGAGCATGGCAAGCTTTGAGATAAACGGGCTTGATGATTTAATGAGTCAACTAAATGCGCTCGATGTTGAAAGAGTGGGTACTAAGATGCTGGAAGAAGCCGCTCCGATACTCGTTGACGCAATGAAGAGCAAGGCTAATCAATATCGACGCAGCGGGAGCATGGCGGAGAGCATCAAGGCAAGCAAGGTCAAAGAAAGTAAAGACGGGCGAAAGATAGTTGTCAGACCAACGGGCAAGGACAAAAAAGGCGTGCGCAACATGGAAAAGATGGTTTACCACGAATATGGCACATCAAAACAGACAGCGGTGCCGATATTAAGTCCGGCGGTCAGAGCATCGGAAAATAAAGTCATGGAAAAAATGCAGGAAGTATTTGACAGGGAGGTGGGCACGTGACGACCTTTGAAAAGATAATCAAGGCTATTAAGCAATTCGACCTCCCATACGCTCCTGATATTTACACGGGAACGAATTCCGATGGATGGTTTGTTTACAATTATGCGGATGACTACGGAGCCAATTACGCCGACGATGCACCAACAACGACGATCGTGACAGTACAAGTACATTTATATCTGCCGATGAAACAGAACTTTATAAAAATCAAAAATGCAGTCAGAAAAGCCTTGCTTGAGCAGGGCTTTTCTTATGCGGATATCACTGTCCTTACGGACGTTGATGAAAAATACAGACACATAGTTTTCGAGTGTGATACATTCGAAGATGACGCAATCTAAGAAAAAGGAGAATTAAAAATGGCTTATATCGGATTAAGAAATCCTATAATCGGAAAAAGAACAGCAGCAGGAAAATACTCAACACCGTCTGCATTAGGTAAGGCGGTAAGCGTTGAGATTACGCCGAACTTCGCAGAAGCTTCACTTTATGCGGATGACGGCAAGGCAGAGTACGTAAAAGAGTTTTCAGACGCAGATGTAACACTGGGAACTTCCACGATTCCGCAGGCGATGTTTGAAACATTGTTTGGCCACACTGTTTCAGAGAGCGACGGAATCACATTCAACAAAGACGATGCAAACGGCTATGTCGGCTTTGGAGTAATAGCCGCAAACATTGTGGATGATGTCAGAACATATGAAGCAATGTTTCTTCCGAAGGTTAAGTTTTCAGATCCGTCTGATTCCTTCGAGACAAAGGGCGATTCCGTAACGTTCAAAACACCTTCCATTTCTGGCAAGGCTTCCGCTGAGGATGATGGCAACTGGAAATATGTGAAAGCTTTTGACACTGAGGCGGCGGCGAAAGAGTGGATAAACAGCAAATTTGTAACAGCTTAAAAGGAGCTTAACGAATGTTTGAAAAACCAAACAGAATTACTTTGGCGGGTAGTGAATACCCGCTGAAGTGCGATTTTGTAGTGCTTGAACAGGTTCAGGAGAAATACGGAGACCTTACGAAATTTGAAGAAAAGATCCGCAAGTTTGTTCCGGATCTCGATGCAAAAGGGAATCTTGTAAAGAATAAAGATGGATTGATTGTAGGTCATTATGATTATCCAGATATCAAGGCACTGCTTGATTTTACATACTGGTGCATCTGCGAAGGATGCGAGATCGAAGAGGTTGAAGCGCCGGCAGATCGTAAAGTGCTGATGCGGATGATAGATATGACCCCGCTTGAGTTGTCGGAGATCATGCATGCAGAATACATTTCGGCATTCGAAAGAAAAAACCCGCAGACCACGCAGGAGGGGACGAAGGCAAAAAAGGGCTGACGCTTGATTTTGCGTGGGTTGTATTTATCGGCATGCAGATAGGTTATACTGAAAAAGAGATCGGACACATGTACTTTGGTAAATGGTGCGATCTCTTCGAACAGTATAAGAAGATGCACAACATAAAAATGCAAAGAGGTTTGTTTGAAGAACCCAAAAAAGTGGTATCTCTCCTAGATGTTTGATGGTATAATATAATCAAACATCAGAAGGAGGATGGTCATGAAAAAAAGACTGGTAACAATCTTTGGGGTTATTTATTATATGCTGCCGCGTGTCTTGTGGCCAGCGATGTTTCTGTTCGGCTTAATAAGTTATTTAACGTGTACAAGTGAATCTGTTTTGACCGCGATAATTATGTCAGCGGTCATATCGGCTATAACGAGTGCAATATTGATTTTTACAATAAAGCTTATTATTGGCGTAGTTAAACAAGACATAGAATTTAACAAACAACTAGAAAGAATAAGAAATATAAAAGCGCATCGAGATTAAAACTCAGATGCGCTTTATATTT
This sequence comes from bacterium, assembly GCA_963590455.1. GTDB lineage: Bacteria > Bacillota > Clostridia > Oscillospirales > Oscillospiraceae > Limivicinus. The sequence goes on from CAVAPH010000091.1 coordinate 8,802, forward strand.
TGAGGTGAGTATGTCAGGAAAAAATATCAGTGCGAATATAAAGCTAAATGGAGAGGGCGAGTTTAAGAAGAATGTAAGTTCGTGCAATAAAGCGCTCTCGACAATGAAATCCGAAATGAGTCTTGTAAAAGCACAGACTGCCGGAAACGCAAACTCCCTCGCAAGTTTGACAAAAACCCATGAAACGCTTAATAAAACATTGGCGAAAGCCAATGAG
>CAVAPH010000092.1:0-9014 GCA_963590455.1 bacterium
TTAAGTAAAGCAAAACACAGCTGCTTTCTCAATGAAAAGGTTGCAGCTGTGTTTTTCTCATCCTCGTTTCATTGAAAACTTGCTTGATTTATCATACTACATTTCAATGAGGTGCAAAGAGATCGAAGGAAAAATTCGCTTTATTCGCTTTTCACGTGAAAAATGCGGATTCCGCAAAAATTTCAGATATAGGCTATAAAGAACTGCACAAACCACGGCGGGCGGCTTTCGCGGTATGTAGGGCACCGCAACACGACGATGTCTGAATTTTATGTGCTGTCCTCGCGACAGTAAAAAACAATCCATCAACCCAGCAAAAACACGAGAATGATAATAGAAAAAGTGCTCAGCTTGCCGACGCAAGTTGAGCACTTTCTACGTAAATTGGCGCAGCGGGTGGGATTCGAACCCACGGTACCGTTGCCGGTACACCTGATTTCGAGTCAGGGCCGTTATAACCACTTCGATACCGCTGCATATGCATATTCAGTTTCGGCAACGCATGCCGTGAGGATTATTATAACTAAAGCACAGGTAAAAATCAAGTGTAAGTTTGGGTCTCTGCTGTTTGTACGCATTTTTCCCCCGCTTCGTTTGTAAAATTCTTTACACGAAGCGGGGGATTATTTTTACTTTTCTTTGGCGGAGTGCCTGTGCTCAATGGCATCTCCATTTAAGCGGAGGACGGAGAGATTGTCTCCATATACCCCCCTCTCACTTTACATCAACTTTACACTTTGCCGGTCGTACATTTTACATGCGGCCGGTATTATTATGTACAAATGCAGGAAAGAGGGACGGTATGAGGATAGAGCTGAACCAAATTGTAAAGAGCTTTGACAAGAAGCCGGTTATTCAGCCGACTACGCTTCCTGTGGAAGACGGCAGCTTTACAACGCTCCTTGGCCCCTCAGGCTGCGGCAAGACGACGCTTCTGCGCATGATCGCGGGGCTCGAGACTCCGGACGACGGCGAGATACTGCTGGACGGCAGATGCGTATACTCAAAGGCACAGGGTATAAATATCCCGCCGGAGAAGAGAAATCTGGGCTTTGTCTTTCAGGACTTTGCACTCTGGCCGCATATGACGGTGTTTGAAAACGTCGCTTTCGGTCTGCGCGCAAGGAAGGACACCAAGGATCTGGAGAAACGTGTACATGAGGCGCTGAGCATCGTGCATCTCGAGGACTTCGACAGGAGATATCCGCATCAGCTCTCCGGCGGTCAGCAGCAGCGTGTGGCTTTTGCGAGAGCTATTGCCGTAAAGCCGGGCTGCATTCTCTTTGATGAGCCGCTCTCGGCGCTTGACGCACTCCTGCGCGAGGAAATGCGGCATGAGCTCAGAGAGCTGACAAGCGCACTCGGCATAACCTCGGTTTTCGTGACGCATGACCAGACAGAGGCCATGAGCATGAGCGACAAAATTGCGATTCTTGACGGCGGCCACGTTGACCAGTACGACACGCCCGAGACGATATACAACAGCCCGGCGACAAGATTTGCAGCGCGCTTCGTAGGAAAATCCAACTGGCTGAATGAAAATGAGATGTTCCGCCCCGAGTTTGCCTCCACCGTACCTGATGATAAGTCGAGATATTTTGAGCTGACCGCTCAGAGTGTGCAGTATCTCGGCGAGAGCTATGAAATCACCGCGGCATATAACAAAGATGTAACCTGGACGCTTCGCAGCCGGCAAAAAGTAATCCCCGGTCAGAAGCTTCCGATTTACATAGACCCCCAAAATATTATCAAGTTTGAAGAAAAAGAGGAAAAGTAAAAAATGAAGAAATTTATCAGCCTTTTACTCGTACTTTGCGTCTGCCTGAGCTTCGCGGCATGCGGACAGCAGACTGCAGCCGAGACCCAGACCGCTGAAGCCACTGAGGCACCGGCAGAAGAAGCAGCCGAGACCGAAGCTCCCGCTGAGGAAGAAGCAGCAACTGAGCTCTCCGGCAAGGTTACTGTCTATATGCCCAGCCCCTCCGGTCTTGCCGACAAGCTTGCCGAGGCATTCACCGCAAAGACCGGCGTTGAGGTAGAGCAGTTCCAGGGCACCACCGGTGAGATTCTTGCCCGTCTTGAGGCTGAGCAGGCCAACCCCGTTGCAGATGTTGTCATCCTCGCATCCTGGTCTGACGGCCTGAGCATGAAGGCTGACGGCCAGCTTGAGAGCTACACCCCCGCAAATGCCGAGCTCATCAACGAGGGCTGGATTGACAGCGACAGCACTCTCTTCGGCTACAGCGCATCCGCAGTCGGTGTTATCTACAACACAACCGTCGTTTCCGAGCTGAACGCCGACTGGGCAGAGCTTGCCGACGAGCAGTACAAGGACATGATTGCAATCCCCGACCCCGAGAAATCCGGCGCATGCAAGGACTTCCTTGCAGGTCTTGTCACCGGCGTTGACGACGGAGAGGCTATTATGCAGAGCTGGGCAGACAACGGCCTGACCGTTCCCGGCGCGAACAAGGCGGCACTTGAGGCCGTTACCACCGGTGAGAAGGGCATTCTTATTGCAGGTGTTGACTATAACGCATACTCCTCCATCGCAAAGGGTGAGCCTCTGAGCATCTATTACCCCGCATCCGGCACGGTTGTCAACCCCCGTCCCGCAATGATTCTCAAGACCGCTCCCAATATGGACAACGCAAAGGCATTTATCGACTTCCTGTTCAGCGATGAGGCACAGCAGCTTGTTGCCGAGGCATATCTGCTTCCCGGCCGCAGCGACATCCAGTGCGAGAATCGCACCAATCTTGCTGACATTCCTCAGATCCCCACTGACTTGGATAAGATGATGGAAGTCGCTTCCGACACCGCAGCCGAGCTCAACAGCCTCTGCCAGTAATGAAGCGGTGGGGAAATGAGTAAAATCAATCTGAAAAAGAATCTACCGCTGTTTTTGCTGCTGGTACTTCTGACCGGCTTGATTCTCTGCCCCCTGATTACAGTATTCGCTAAGGCGGTCATCACAGATGGCCGCCTTGATCTGTATCAGGCGTGGAAGAATATTGCAGATTCCGACAATGTGCAGACGATTTGCAACTCTCTGCTGCTGGGTGTATGCGTGGTGCTCTGTTCAAGCCTTATTGCGCTCCCGACAGCGTATCTTCTCTCGCGTACGCAGCTTGCAAAGCACGACTGGCTGGACATAGTATTCATGATCCCGTTTATGACGCCGCCGTATATCGCGTCTATGGGCTGGATATTATTCATGCAGAAGCGCGGATTGTTCCAGCAGCTTTTCCCGGCAACCGGCTCATGGTCGGAGGGATTTTTCTGCTTCGGCGGGCTTGTGCTGGTGATGAGCCTGCACGTGTTTCCGTTTCTCATGACAATGATGAAAAACGCGATGCTGAACATTCCGGCGAGCCTTGAGGAAAGCGGAGCGGTGTTCGGCGCAGGCTTCGGTCGGCGCATGAGAAAAATATTTGCGCCCCTTCTCACCGGCAACTACGCCATCGGTGCGCTGCTCGTGTTCGTGAAAACTCTCTCCGAGTACGGCACTCCATACACTCTCGGCCGCCGCATCGGATTTTACGTGTTTACGACGGACATTCACCGTTATTCAACCACGGCGCCGATAGATTTCGGCCGTTCGGCAAGTCTTTCCTCTATTCTCGTGTGCATCTGCATGGCGATGTGGCTTATGCAGAATTATATAACAAACCGCACAAGCTACCGGCTTGTCAGCGGCAAGGGCAGCCGCCCGGCGCAGACGGAGCTCTCCGTCACGGGGCAGATAATCGCATGGCTGTGGATTGCGGCGGTTATGCTGGTCGCAATCGGTGTGCCGTATTTCTCCGTTATCTCTACATCACTTATTAAGCTGCGCGGCTACGGTCTCGCGGCGGGCAACTTCACGCTTGATCACTATAAGGAGCTTCTCTCCACTCCGAAGGCGCTCGCCGCCATTGAGAAGAGCCTGATTCTTGCCGTTTCATCCGCGACTATATGCTCCGTAATCGGCACGGCAGTTGTCGTTGTCGTGCGCAAGGCAAAGGGCTTTTTCAAAAAGGCGCTGGAGGCCGTCAGCCTTTTGCCTGAGATGCTGCCGAGTATAGTTCTTGTTATAGGCATCATGCTTTTCTGGAACACGATTTATAAAATCATCCCGCTCTACAACACAATAGGCATTATGATTCTGGCATATGTTGTGCTCTATCTGCCGTACACGGTGCAGTATGTCACATCCGCATTCACGCAGATTAACGAGAGCCTTCTTGAGGCCGGGCGCAGCTTCGGCGGCACACCTGCCTATGTATTCAGAAGAATAACCCTTCCGATGATCTCACGCGGAATATTCGCAGGCTGGATGATGATATTTATTATCGCCTTCCGTGAGCTTGTTACCGCAAGTCTTATTGCCCCGCCGAATCTTCTCGTCGTTTCCACGTATATTAACCGCGAGTTTGAGCAGGGCAGCGTATCTCTCGGCATGGCAATGGCAGTTTTATGCGTGCTTATAACCACGACTGCGCTGCTACTGTTTAACCGTTTTGTCGGAAAGAAGGGCAAAAAGTGATGAATCTCCACATTGCGGGCGGCGTAGGGGAGCACGGCAGAAACTGCTTTCTGGTGCAGGGCAAATCCGTCAGCTTTCTTGTCGACTGCGGAAAAATGGCGGATACGCCGGATGATCCGTACCCCCGCCTGACACAGGAGCAGATTTGCAGCCTTGACGCTGTATTTCTCACTCATTCCCACGCGGACCACAGCGGCGCACTTCCCTGGCTCTATGAAAAAGGATTCAACGGCCCGGTGATCGCGACAGAGGAAACACTGCGTCAGCTGCCGTTTGAACTGCAAGACAGCCTTTGCCTTGCCGCACTTGCCCCCGATGGTGATGGCGATTTTCGAGGTCTCAAAATTCACTGGGGGCGCAGCGGCCATTGCGAGGGGAGTGTTTGGTTTAAGTTCACGGAGGGTGACAGCAGCATATTTTTCTCCGGCGACTACACCGAGGACACACAGACCTATGCCGTCGATCCGATACGCGGAGAGTGCGCGGAGCTTGCGGTGCTCGACTGTGCCTACGGGCTTGATGAGGCAGAGTATTCCGAATTGTGCCGGCGCCTTGTCGAGAGGACGGGAGAGCTTATATCAGATTCCGGCCTTGTGCTCTTCCCCGTGCCGAAATACGGCCGCGGTACGGAGCTCATCAAACTCTTCTCAGATAATATAAAAGACGTCGCAAACTACGGTGATGCGCGATTTTTAGGCAATCTCGCCGCGCAGAGAGAGCACTCGGCCTGGTATAAGCCCGCGGAGATAAGCGCACAGGTCGGGGAATACTCCGACGAAAAAACAGGTCTGGTCTTTGTCAGTGATCCGCAGCTTCGTACAGGGGCGGCGCAGAGCACGGCGAAGCATGTCGCGGCCTCCGGCGGCAAAATTGTGCTGACCGGTACGATAGAAAAGGGCAGCTTCAGTGAAGAGCTGCTTGGCAGGGGAGAGGCGGAGATGCTGCGCTACCCCGTGCATTTGAATTACGCACAGTATCTTAAATTAATACAAGCCAACAATTTTACCGGGGTAATTCCGTATCACAGCGGAGAGCTCTCCGTAAAATTAAAATAGGCAGTACTGCAATTAATATATTACGTAGTTTTGCCAATATAATCAGAAATGAGGATTTTATTATGACCTACAAAGCAGTTGTACTTGATTACGCGCCAAAGACGAAGAAGATGGCGGCAGCAATAGAAGAAAAGGCCAACGAAAAGGCCGCAAAGGGCTGGGAGCTTGTGACGTTCTCCGTCACCAATTCCGGCAAAGCAATTCTTGTGTTCAGCGTCCCAGAAGACGCGGCTCAGGACGACAGCTCCATAGAGGACGAGCTGCCTGAAAAAACTATCCCCGACTGGGTCGAGGAGACTGTCGGTGAGGCGGAATGAAGCAGGCAATTATCGACATCGGCTCAAACTCAATTCGGCTGACTTTATATGAAACCGAGGGCCAGAGCTTCAAGATACTCTTCCGCGAGAAGATTATGGCCGGACTTGCCGGCTATGTTGAGGACGGCAGGCTCAGCGCAGAGGGTATAGAATGTGCATGCGCGGGGCTCTTATCCTTCCGCGCTACACTCAATACGCTGAAGATAGAGAACGTGAGTGCCTTTGCAACGGCATCACTGCGCAACATATCCAACACCGAGCAGGCGCTCTCTGTCATCCGCGCGGCGACGGGCTACCCCGTAGAGGTCATATCCGGCGAGGACGAGGCACTTTTCGGTTATGCCGGCGCTATGCAGGAGCTGCATTTGACGAGCGGCGCATTTATGGATATAGGCGGCGCAAGCACGGAGATCGTCACCTTTGACAACGGCAGCCCTGCGGATTTTGCGAGCTTCCCGATAGGCTCGCTGAGCCTTTATAAATCCTGCGTAAAGAAAATTCTGCCCGGCGAGGGCTCACTCAAGCGTCTGCATCAGGCGATAAACAGCGCAATCGACGTGAGCGGCTGCTCTCTTGAGGCGCGTCCTCTGATCGTCGGCGTAGGCGGCACGGCACGCGCGGTGCTCAAGCTCGTCAAAAATTATTATAAAATATCCGATGAATGCCGCAGTATCACGCCCGAGCAGCTTGACGGGCTGTGCGAATTCCTGTGCAGCGGTGAGAAGGCCGCAGCAGATCTCATCCTGCGTATGGAGCCTGAGAGAATCCACACGCTGGTGCCCGGGCTTCTCATCATGCGGCACGTATTCTACCTCTTTCATGCACAGCAGCTTGTTGTCAGCAAATACGGTGTTCGGGAAGGTTATTTATGTCAAAGAATACTCACGAGCAATACTCTTACACACAAAACAGAGAGCTAAGCTGGCTCCGCTTTAATCAGAGAGTTCTGGAGGAGGCGGCAGATCCTGCCGTTCCCGCTCTCGAACGGCTGAAATTCGTCTCTATATTCTCCAGCAATCTGGATGAATTCTTTATGGTGCGCGTGGGCAGCCTTTTTGATATCGCCCGCATGACACCGGATGACAGGGACAGCAAGACCGGCTGGACGCCCACGGAGCAGCTTGCACATATCTACCGCGCAGTGCCCGGACTTCTCGCCATGAAAAAAGAGATCTACACCGTATTGACTGAAGAGCTCGGCCGCAGCGGGATTGCAGATCTGCAGCCCTCTGAGCTCAGCCCGGATGAGCTAAAGCAGGTAAACCGGTTCTTCAAGGCCGAGCTTCTGCCGATACTCTCGCCTATACTCATAGGCCCGAATCATCCCGTGCCGCATCTTGTAAACAAGAGCCTTTACGCCGCGGCGCTGCTGGAAAACAAAAAAGGTCACAAGGCAATAGGCATCGTGCCCATACCGGAAAGTCTGCCGCCCTTTGTCATGCTCTCCGACGGCAGGCGCTTTGTGCGTACGGAAAATATACTGCTCCACCGCATGCCGACGCTTTTCGGCTCCTACTCGGTGAAGGAGAGCTGCATACTCACGGTTACGCGCAACGCGGATATAAGCTTCGACGAGGAGAAGTTTGAGGACAGCGAGGAAGATTTCCGCCGTCAGATGAAGAAGCTTCTAAAGCAGAGGGATCACCTTGCCGTCGTACGTGTGGAGCTCAGCGCGGCAATATCGCAGGAGTTTCAATCAAAGCTCTCCTCACTTGTCCGTGTTGAAACCTCTCAAATGTTTACGGACAGCTGCCCGCTGAACATGCACTACGTTTTTCGCCTGATAAACGAGCTGCCGAAGGAGCTATCATCGCATCTGCTCTATCCTGCGTATCGCGGGCGCTGGGCGGAGGATCTCCGGCCGGATCAGCCCATGCTCGCCCAGCTGCAGCAGCACGACAGACTTTTATTTTTCCCCTATGACTCCGTGGACCCGTTTCTGCATCTCCTCAACGAGGCCGCTGAAAATCCGCAGGTGCTGTCTATCAAGATTACGATATACAGACTCGCGTCGTCCTCCAAGATTGCACAGGCACTCTGCCGCGCTGCGGAAAACGGCAAGGAGGTTCTGGTGCTGATGGAGGTGCGCGCCCGCTTTGACGAGGAGAACAATCTCGCGTGGTCAAAGATGCTGGAGGAGTCCGGCTGTCAGGTCATATACGGCGCAGAGGGCTATAAGTGCCACAGCAAGATCTGCCTTATTACTATGCGCAGTCACAACAAAACCGGATATATCACGCAGATCGGCACCGGCAACTATAACGAGAAGACGAATGCCATGTATACGGATCTCAGCATCATGACCGCAGATCCGGTAATCGGTGAGGACGCAGCGGCCTTCTTCCGCAACATGCTCGTTAACAGACTTGACGGTGAGTATAAGCAGCTGCGAGTTTCTCCGTACGGCATCAGAGATATGATCGCAGAAAATATCGACAGGCAGATTGCTCTGGGCAAAGACGGCTATGTCTGCATAAAGGCAAACTCCGTCACTGAGCGCTCGATTATCGACAAGCTCGAGGAGGCATCGCGCGCCGGTGTTGAGATACAGCTCATCATCCGCGGAATATGCTGCATTCTCCCCAGTGTACCCGGCAGCACGGAGAATATTCACGTGACGAGCATTGTCGGCCGGTTTCTGGAGCATGCGCGCATCTACGTATTCGGGCGCGGCGATGATGCCGAGGTATATATATCCTCTGCCGATCTTATGACGCGAAATCTGACGAGACGCGTGGAAATCGCCTGCCCGGTGCGTGACGCGAAGCTCCGCGAGCAGCTCAAATGGATACTTGACTCCCAGCTGCGCGACACCGCGAAAGCGTCGCTCATGCTCCCTGACGGTACATATTGCCGCAAGCACGCCACCGTCCCATTCGACTCACAGGAGTACTTTACGCAGCAGTCCCCCCACATCCCCGCCGAACCCGAAAAACCCCGCAGCAAGCTCAAGGAGTGTATAAAGTCTCTGACCGAAAAGCTCTTTTCCTGAAATAACGACAATCCCTCCCCAAGCTCGTAATCAGCCGGGGAGGGATTTGACTTATATTAAGCGTTATATTTATAGAAGAATACGATGAATATTTCTCCGCTTATGGACTTTTATATGCCGTT